>NZ_JBHFQF010000004.1:0-429973 GCF_041949955.1 Geomicrobium sp. JSM 1781026
AGCTTTATTTTTGGTCACACGAATGGTCCGATTGAAGGGCTGAACAACCAGACGAAGGTCATTAAGCGCAATGCGTTTGGCTTTCGCCGCTATGACCGGCTGCGTTTGAAGGTGCTATTGCATCACCAATTAAAAGAGCATACAAGTCGAGTAGGATAAACAAAGGAGCAGAGGTGTGTGGCAGTCTCTCAATTTGTGCAAAATGAGAAGGGGTGTCATGGCGGAGACGCCTACGGCGGCCTGCGTAAGCAGGTTGGTTCGACATCATTATGATTCATAATGAATGTCGAACTTCCTTTTCTGTCAGCCGAAGATCCTCGCGCGAAGCGCGATAGCTGAGGCGACGCCCGTGGCAAGCGTAGCCATGACACCCCCTACACTTCTATAAAAACAACATTTAGGTTTTTCAACAGCCTCAGAGGCGTATTGTCTCTACCCCAACATTTGACTTAGAACCCTTTTTTTACATTTTCTTCTTTTTCTGTGTGATTCGTAAAATCATATTTGTAACAGCTAGTGACGCCACAAGGAGAATGGCGATCGCAGCTAAAATGCCAAGCGTTGTTTCTTGCCAGTCAAACGCAATCAAATAGAACACAGCGGCTAGCGGAAACAATACGTCCAACCATTTCATGTCTCGCACCTCATTTATTCCAGATCTAGTTGGCATTGTACCATATCTGCTATCAATGAAGTGACGCACACATACGAAAAATTAAGCCGAGATACCTAAATATCGTTATTAGTGAAGATTTCATGTCCTACGACCCAGTGCTATGGAGTGAAACAACGATTGCCAAACAGAGTACATACCCTTGTTCCATTTATTTGCTAATGCTTTATAACTATATTATGCATGACCTCCCCCTCTTTCTTGGTTTGACGATGTTTTTTCTTTTGCGTATCGTTAAGAAAAAAGGAGGGTGACTGGATGAAAATAAGAATGCATCATACGTTGAAATTTGTTGGATTATTCTCCATTCTCATACTCACTTCTGCGTGCGGAATCCTATCTAGCACGATTGAGGAAGAAGATAACGAAAATACAAGTGTAGACGAACAAGAGGACCAAGAAACGACTGAAGATGAACCCGTCGCGGTAGAACCCGCAACGGAAGAAGAGGATGTAGAACCCGAAGAAGAGCAAACGGACTCGCCTGAAGCAATAGAAGTCACCTCTTCAGAAGATGATTTAGAGGAAGATGTGATTACATTACTAGAGTCCCAAATTGTCGATCCCGACAATCCGCAGAACATGCGTGAACACCCGTACTACTTGAGTGCCGTTTTCACAGCCATGGAGGTAAGAACAACAGTCGACGTACACTACAACCGCTACATGGACAATGTACCATACCAGATTCGCAACCTGGAACGAGCTGAATTTAGCACACCAGAAATGACGTATTACGCTGATGAATTTTTACTCGCAATGGAGCTTCATACCGAAGCAGTCGAGTCATTAGACGGCAATTTTGATGAGATCCACAACGACACTGCTCAAGATGTAGAGGAAGCATTCGTAGAACAAGTTGTAGCCGGAAACGAGCATCTTGCAAACGCCTACGAACAACTCATCCTAATTGCAGATGAATACGATCTTGTGGACCTAAGAGAGCTTCGTGACCTTGAAGACTTTATTGAAGACACACAAACCCTTTAATTAAACGAATCCACCATATGGTGGATTCGTTTAATTGTATTGTTATAGACCTAAGATCTGTTTCTTTTTTGCCTGAAACTCTTCGTCTGTAATGTAGCCTTTTTCCATCAATGAGGCGAGCCTTTCAATCTCATCATAATCGTTCAAGTTCTGGTTCGTAGGCTGAGTGACGGTTGGAGTGGCGTAAAGATCATTGATCCTCTTTTCAATCTCTTCTTTTATTTTTAGGAAATTCTTGTTTTGACCGGGGTTAAACGTAATCGTATTCTCATCACTTACCGCTTGCCACACACCCCCTTGTGCCTCAGTTCCCCCTCTAAACGAGAACTGAATATAGCCGGCAACGAGTCCTGGCTTTTTATATTGAATCGAGGTAATCTCTCTAATGGATATTTCTTTATCCCCTTTGAGCCCATGTAACATCTTATTCGTTAGCCCTTTTCGCTTAATGACCAATTTATGTTCGTGCAACTCTAGTTGGCCATTCGTCCCTTTGCCTTTTAAAATCTCACTCATCAAGATCCTCTCCTAAAACACGTTATAATCGATTAAAGTGTACCACAAGTAAACACGTTTGAGAGAATCTTTATGGTGCAATACATTTATACTTAACATTTAACTACTCGCTTAAGGAACGTCCTCTTCCCCTACCTCTTCATACGTCATCACAAAGCCTTCTTTCATCGTTAATTGAATAAACGCACCTTCTCTTAATTCACTGAGCGCTGTAAACTCAATGTCCATTTCGTCTCCATCTTCATTCATTGCAGGTAGCTCATAATAGACAGTTCCTTGCTCATCTTCAGCAACTATGCCATCTTCATCAACTTGAACATACCAATATTCTTCTTGAATAAACGGGTTGATGTTCGCTCTAGTCATATCACTCAACGAGTAATACAACCCAATAAATGCAGCAATTCCTAGAATCACTGCTACACTAATGCCAATCACTGCTTTTCTCATCATATTGCCTCCTGAACCTATGTCTTTAACACACATTTTACCTCCTTGACGCACGATGCTGAATTGATTGATCTTACGTCAGCTTACGATGTTGTAAGGTAGTGGGCAAACTGAAATGTTCCTCTTTTTACATCGGATAAAGAAAATACATATAAATTGAACAAACAAAATTCCGTTGAATTCCTTACTACTTTATGGATTAGATTTAGATCAAGGTAATTATTAGATTTAACGTGATTTGAATTGTCTTAAGATAAACAGCTTAATATAATTGAATATTGGCACAAAAAAATAACTTCTCATTGGGCGTTCATATTCCCTGTGCTGTATAAAAGCTACGTTTCTCATGCTGCGTACGCCAGCTCACAATCTTCACCCTTGAGGAAGAAGACATCACACTACGTACCGAATGCTTCTGAGATAGGCAAAGATGCAATTGAAAGTAGAATCACCTTTGACGATGATTTATCCTGCCTTTTTACATGTATAAAAAAATAATAAATGCGTTAGGGTGGAAAGATCCAAGCGCTGGGTTTAAACTTGATGTACTATTGAAAAAGCTGTCACTGTCTGTAATTACATCGTTATTGTTCGTATAATTTTAACTTTCCTCACGAGTAGATGATACGGACTGGCATTGCTCGAATTATAAATTTACACACAAAAAAAGGGCTGATATAAATTATCGACCCCGATCCGACCCCATTTTGGGGTTGGTAATTATTATAAATGGCGTCCCAGGAGAGATTCGAACTCCCGACCCACAGCTTAGAAGGCTGTTGCTCTATCCAGCTGAGCTACTGGGACAAAGGTGAAAAAGAGTTAATGACGACAATTAATATAGTACCTAAAAATTGCTAATGAGTCAATCGGTTTTTGTAATTTTTTTTGGGATTGATTGCTGCTTAATGAGCAGCAATCAACGGTTACTTCGCTTGCCACGTTAAATCTTCGATTTCTTTGCCACTGTCTCGTTCCAAAAATCGAATGGACGTCACCTGACCTTCAGCGATTGTCACAATACTATACGTTGGTGGCCGGTCCGTGCGAGGTTGCACGAGACTACCAGGGTTTAGAAACAACGCGCCTTCATGTTCATGTGCTTCAGCGACATGTGTATGACCGTATAGGACGACGTGTGCACCCTTTTCCTTGGCAATGCTATGAAGCGCTTCGTGATTGCCTCGGGTTACACGGAGCAAATGCCCATGTGTTTGCCATATTTTCACACCTTGAACCGTTGTTTCAAGAACGTCTTGAAACGGCATATCGATATCGGTATTTCCGTTTACAATCCGAAACGGTTGCACTAGTGGGTCATTTCCATTAAGTTCCGAGTCGCCACAATGGAACCAGCCGTCCGCTTCAGTGGCATGACGTTCATAGATTCGGTTAAGCCATTCACGATCGCCGTGTGTATCACTCAGTACGACAAGTTTAGTCATCACGATCACCTCCGTTGTTACAGTTTGTTCCACACGTTCTGTAATTGCTCGAGGGCACGTCCTCGGTGACTGATCTTGTTCTTCTCATCAGCACTCATCTCCGCCAACGTTTTACCAAAGGACGGGATATACATAAGCGGATCGTAACCAAAACCATTTTCCCCTTTTGGCTCTCGTCCGATTGTCCCTTCACAATGGCCAAGGATCATCTCTTCGGTCTTTTTGTTTGGGTCGATATAAGCGAGTGCACACACGAACCTCGCCGTACGTTCCGCGTCAGAGACGTCTCGAAGCTCATCGAGTAGTTTTTGATTGTTTTTGTCATCGTCTTTCTCAGGTCCCGCGAACCTTGCAGAATACACACCGGGAGCACCATCAAGGGCATCAACTTCGAGACCGGAGTCGTCAGCGAGAGCGGGTAACCCCGTGTACTGTGCGACAAAATCGGCTTTGAGTTTGGCGTTTTCCGCGAATGTTGTACCTGTTTCTTCAACTTCTGGGCAGTCCGGATAATCTTTTAACGATTGAATTTCGGCCTTTCCTTCGAGCATGCGCTCAAATTCTTTTCTTTTGCCTTCATTGCCGGTAGCTAACACAATCTTTTTCATCCATCTCACCTCTATTTTTAAGATTCTCTAGCTTCTGCAGACTGGAGCACGTCTTGTTGAATATGAAGTAAAGATGAAATCCCCGCTTCTGCATACTCTAACATGTGTGTGAGTTGTCGCGCTGAAAATGTCGCTTCTTCTCCTGTACCTTGTAACTCTACGAACTCACCTTTGCCTGTCATAACGACATTCAAGTCGACAGCAGCAGACGCATCTTCTTCATAACATAAATCAAGAAGCACTTCGCCTTCTTGACTAATCCCGACAGAGACTGCAGCGAGTTGATCAACGAGGGGCTGCTCTTGAATCACTTCATCTTTTAGTAGTTTGGACAACGCTAGGGCTGTAGCAACATAAGCGCCTGTGATCGAGGCCGTTCGCGTTCCACCATCTGCTTGTATTACGTCACAGTCCACCCAAATCGTTCGTTCACCAAGCTTATCAAGGTCAATGACCGCTCGCAACGCTCGTCCAATTAATCGTTGGATTTCCATCGTGCGACCTGTCACTTTCCCTTTTGATGATTCTCGAATATTGCGCTTTTCAGTCGCTCTTGGCAACATGCTATACTCTGCGGTAATCCAGCCTTTTCCTTGACCTCTTAAAAAAGGAGGAACCCGTTCTTCAACTGTCGCTGAACAAATGACTCGTGTATCACCGACTGAGATGAGTACTGATCCCTCTGGATGTTTAATATAATTTGTTTCAATTGTTGTTTTACGAATATCATTCGTTTCTCTTCCGTCGTTCCTCAACTGAATACCCTACTTCCTCTTTGATCATTGCATAACAAAAAGGCAGCAGATGCCGCCTCATTTTCTACTAGTATATCATGAATCGAACAATGCTGCTAAAACTCACCGCGATTTAGCATAACCGGACGTGTGACAGGTTCGGTGAGTGTCTCTCCGTTGCTCCGATTTAACGCCTGGGTTCCATTTACTTGGTACGATACCTCATTCACACCTTCTAGTTCCGTTAACGAGAGCGTTAGCATCGTAAGCGCTTCTTCAGATACGGCTGTTCCGCTATTCTCTGTGAGTAACGCCTCATTAAAGTTTAACGTCAACACTCCATCTTCTAGCGTCGGTTCTTCAATTAACTGCACACCTGACCGGATGCCTGTGAGTAAGTTCGATTGAATCGCCGGACCTTCGAGGAGTTGTTCAACGACAGCTAATGCTTGATTGTCATCCGCATCGGCTCGTCTAGTTACAGGTACAAAATAAACATCTTCCTCTTGTTCACGGATAAAGTATAACGTATTCGCTCTGCTCGCTGTAATATCAACAGGTGCATCCCCTTCAAGGTTAATGCCAATATCTCTCGTTAGAGACTGTACAGGTGTATTGCCTTGTGGCATGTTCTCTTGAGTATGTCCATTAATTTGCAATTCAATCTGCTCAACATTCTCAAATTGTGTAAGTGTCCACGTGAGCGCTTGTAAGATCGCTTCTTCTTGTTCTCTCGGGTATTCTTCAAATGATGGCGAAAAATCAACGACCGCTGTGCCATCCTCCGTAATATTCACTCCTAGAATCTCAGTATCTGCAGGTAATACTGCCTGAAAGCCACTCGGAAGGTGCTCGGTTACAGGCCCTTCAGCGACCATAAATTCCAGCGATTGCTTTAGTACTTCTTCATTTGGGGGAAACCGGAATGTTCGAGGAACAACATACCCGTATTGATCCATTAAGTAAAGCTCACGTTCCGTTACATCCCCTGACCGTTCCCCTTCTTCTGGTTGATTACTCGCTTCCCCTTCACCTTGTTCATCTGTAGTCTCTATTTCTGTAACGACTTGACTTTGGTCGAGGTCTGTTGCCACTTCTTCCTCATCACTACCACACGCCTGTACGACAAGCACGGCCCCAAACAATAACATGGCTTTCATACTCCAGCTTCTCATGCCTCTTCCCTCCTAAATTCACGAATCTCGTATAGTATACGAGCCCTATTCGGAAAATAGACCAGCGGGTTTGGACAAGAAAAATCCGCGAGAATTATTGATTCATCGCGGATGACGCAAAGCTAATCGGAGATATGTTAACACTTGAATCTTCTAACCACGTACTGACCGTTTTTCTAAATGCATGCACGGACCCACTCGTGTAATAGAGATTCTCCTGCTCTTCTTCTGAAGTCGTGGACAACCGGTCGTGTTGTAAAATCATACTCACTTCTCTTGCCGTTTCTGCACCCGAAGAAATCACTTTGACATGCTCACCTACAGCTGATTGAATTACCTCTTTTAGTAGAGGGTAATGCGTACAGCCTAAGATTAGCGTGTCAAAATCTACAGACTCTAAAGGCTTTAACGTTTCTTTTACAACGTTGTATGCCTCTGAAAAGGACGTTCGATTTTGCTCTACAAGGGGCACAAATGGTGGACAAGCTAGACTTGTTACCTCAACTTGGCTTCCTTGAATGGCCTGTATTGCTTCAGGATAAGCCCCGCTAGAAATCGTGCCTTCTGTCCCAATTACGGCGACTCGTTTGCTGACGGTATGATTTAGCGCTGCAATTGCCCCAGGATGAATGACGCCGACGACGGGGATCGATAATTTCTGTCTTGCTTCTTCGAGAATGACAGCCGTTGCGGTGTTGCAGGCAATGACAAGCATCTTAATCTTTTTTTGGAGCAGCCGCTCGATCATTTGCCAAGTAAAACGACGGACTTCCTCGTAAGGCCTCGAACCATACGGGCAACGATCTGTATCTCCGATATAAATCATCTGTTCCTTCGGAAGTTGGAGAGCGATTTCTTTTGCAACGGTTAATCCACCAACCCCAGAATCAATAACACCAATAGGTAAATTCACGCATATTCGCCTCTTTTTATCTGTTACTCTTTCGACATTTCATTATGCAGTGCATGTAACGTCACTTGAAGCTGCTCAACTTTTTCATCGGAAAAATGTTCCAGCACCTCATACAAATACTCCTGGCGTTTTTGGATCACCTCATCAATGATCTCACGGCCTTCCGATAAGATATGCACACGCACGACTCTTCGGTCCTTCTGATCTTTCACTCTTTCAACAAGTTCGTTCTTCTCTAAACGGTCCACCAAGTCTGTCGTTGTACTAAATGCGAGGTACATTTTCGATGATAGTTCACCAATCGTCAAGTCGCCTTTGTCTTTGAGGTATTGGAGCGCGATGAATTGGGGCGGAGTGATTGGAAATTGGTTTAGAATTTCTCTTCCTTTTTGTTTCACTGTAAAAGAAATTCGTCTTAAAGAATGTTCAATTTGTTCCACCTGGTCTGTATTCACACAATTAGCCTCCACTCAATATGTAGTGATGTTACTTATGAAAAAGCCGCCTGGTTTCAAGCACAGGCGGCTTAAGATGATCATCGGTTCTCTTGAACAAGGGACTTCACTTCATCAGCTGTTCCACACAACAAAGCTTCTGCTGAGAGCTTACGTGCTTCTTCATAGTCAAGGGACATGAGTTGCTCTCGAGCCGGGAGCACTGACGACGCACTCATGCTAAACTCATCAAGCCCAAGCCCGAGTAGCAGAGGAATCGCAACTTCATCACCAGCCATCTCTCCGCACATTCCCGTCCACTTGCCTTCGGCATGCGCAGCGTCAATGACACCTTTTACAAGTTGCAAAATTGCAGGGTGGTACGGTTGATAGAGATTCGCTACTTTTTCACTCATTCGATCCACAGCAAGTGTGTACTGAATTAAGTCATTTGTCCCAATGCTAAAAAAGTCAACTTCTTTAGCAAATTGCTTCGCTGCAACAGCGGTAGATGGAATTTCGACCATGATGCCAACTTCCATGTTCTCATCAAATGAAGTTCCTTCTTTTCGAAGCTTCTCTTGTTCTTCTTCAATGAGCAACTTTGCCGCTCGATATTCTTCTAGTGTTGCCACCATCGGGAACATCACTTTCAAATTTCCGTAAGCACTCGCTCGTATGAGAGCTCTTAGCTGTGTGCGAAACATGTCTTGTTTCTCTAGGCATAAACGAATGGCTCGAAATCCTAGAAACGGGTTCATTTCATGAGGAAGATCCAAATACGGAAGCTCTTTATCGCCACCAATATCTAGTGTGCGTATAACAACGGGTTTGCTCTCCATCTTCTCAACGACGGTACGATACGCATCGAATTGCTCTTCTTCATTAGGCAATTCATTACGCTCCATGTAAAGAAACTCGGTACGATAAAGTCCAATACCTTCTGCACCGTTTTGAATCACACCATCTAAATCAGCTGCAGAACCAATGTTTGCCGCAAGTTCAACCGTGTGCCCATCACGGGTCGTTGAAGGCTCGTCAATGAGCTTCGCGCGTTGCTTCTTTCTTTCTTCGAACTGGAATTTCTCAGTTTCAAAGTGTGCAATCGTTTCTTGATCTGGATGAACATACACGTTCCCGTTCATTCCGTCTACAATGATCATATCACCATGCTCGACTTCTTCGGTAATCTTCGATAAGCCCACGACGGCTGGGATTTCTAGGGAGCGCGCCATAATCGCAGAATGCGATGTGCGACCACCGATGTCTGTGGCAAACCCTAGCGCATATGCCTTATTTAACTGTGCTGTATCCGAAGGCGTTAAGTCCTTGGCAATGACAATGGATTGCTCGTTGATTTCAGATAGTGCAGCAGTATTTACACCGAGAAGGTGGCGCAATAGGCGTTGCGACACATCTTTAATGTCTGCTGCCCGCTCTCGCATGTATTCATTGTCCATGTCTTCAAACATAGCAATAAACATGTTCGCCGTTTCGTTTAGTGCAAACGCTGCGCTCACTTCTTCTTCTTGAACCTTTGTCTTGACTGCACCTGTCAGTTCAGGATCTTCAAGCACGAGTAAATGGGCAGAGAAGATCTCGGCGTTTTCCTTGCCTTGATTCTCTTCTGTTCTCGCTTTTAGATCTTCTAACTCTGCCTTTGCCTTTTCGATGGCGTTTTGGAGGGAAGTCACTTCATCCTCTGCACCCTTTTTCGGTGCTTTTTCGATGTCTAATTGCGCCTGTTCATAAACAAACGCTTTCGCGATGGCAATGCCGTTGGAAGCAGCAATTCCTTGAAGGATTTGAGACATTATTCGCCCAAACCTTCTTGAATTTGTGCTGTAATAGCTTCCATTGCTTCTTGCTCATCGTTTCCATTGATAACGACTTTAATTTCTCCTCCTTTACCAACGCCAAGCGACATAACACCCATAATCGACTTCAAGTTTACTTTTTTACCTTTTGCTTCCATTTCTATTTCTGATGAAAATTGGCTTGCTTTATGAACGAGCTGTGTTGCAGGTCTCGCATGCAGACCTGTATCAGCGGTAATCGTAAACGTCTTCTCTTGCATGGGATCCACTCCTCTTTTACGTATAAGTCATCACTCGTTGAAAGCTAAGCTTAGTTATCGCCTAGCTTGTCAATTCATATTTTATCATTACGGAGCGTGTACGCCAATTATTTTCACGCATTCATCACGATTTCGCCCATTTTTTTAAGCTTTCAAGTTTTTTAGTAGAAACTTTAACATTAAAAGAACTTCGTGAATACGATAAGCCGAGAATCTAAAACACAAGTGTGCGTGATTGACACTACTTTTAGCCTGAAACACGTCCAAGTGACCACTACTGCTTTTAGTTGAAAGCGAAACTCCTCGGTATAGTTGTTCGCCGCTTTTCGCTCCATCACTCACCGACGAGTGCATTCTCACATACGATATGGAGACTAAATGCTTTCTTCTAATCGTCCAATTTCCATTGAGAGCCGGACACACAAAGAGGGTGGCCTGGATTAGAAAGGGTGACACGATTGAAGGACTTGGAACGTGGTCCGCGCTCCCTTCTGACGAAAAGGGAGAAGGAGGTCTTTGACCTTCTCGTGCAGGACAAAACAACGAAGGAAATTGCCGGACAGCTCTACATCAGTGAAAAAACAGTCCGTAATCATATTTCTAATGCCATGCAAAAGTTAGGCGTTAAAGGACGTTCACAGGCTGTAATTGAACTGATTAGACTAGGTGAAATCCAAATTTAATCATTGCCTCAAAGCACCAGATCATGGGTCTTTACAGGCGATCATCGTAATAACTGATTGAGGGATCAGGCAGACAAGATCTAAAAAACCGGACGTTCTGATGTGAACATCCGGTTTCGGTCTGTTTGTTTATAGATTGTCGCTTCCAAAGAAGTTCTTGAAAGACTGCAAAGTCATATCGCGGTTAAGCGCTGCAATTGACGTTGTTAGTGGAATTCCTTTCGGGCATGACTCTACACAGTTTTGGGAGTTCCCGCAATTTTGCAGTCCCCCTTCACCCATAAGTGCGTTTAGACGCTCTTCACGGTTCATTTCACCTGTTGGGTGTGCATTGAATAAACGTACTTGCGACACTGGTGCAGGTCCAATAAAGTCCGATTTGTCGTTCACATTTGGGCATGCTTCAAGGCAAACTCCGCACGTCATACATTTCGAAAGCTCATACGCCCATTGACGCTTGTTCTCAGCCATACGTGGTCCTGGTCCAAGATCATACGTACCGTCAATTGGTATCCACGCTTTCACCTTCTTCAATGAATCAAACATACGGCTGCGGTCCACGACGAGGTCACGAACGACAGGGAATGTTTTCATTGGCTCTAGGCGAATCGGTTGTTCAAGTTGATCAATGAGTGCTGTACACGATTGCTGTGGCTTGCCGTTAATAATCATACTGCATGCCCCGCAAACTTCTTCCAAACAGTTCATATCCCAAACGACGGGCGCGGATTCCTTCCCGTCTGCAGTCACTGGGTTTCTTCTGATTTCCATGAGTGCAGAAATAACATTCATATTCTCACGGTGAGGAATATTGAATTCCTCCGTGTATGGACTGGCGTCAGGGGTGTCTTGACGAGTGATGATAAAGCGGACGGTTTTGTGTTCGCTCATTATTTTCCAGCTCCTTGTTTATCAGAGGCTTTTTTCTTTGAGTAGTCTCGTTTTCTCGGTGTGATTAGCGATGTATCGACATCTTCATATTCAAATACCGGCTTGTGATTGGCCGCATCATACTTCGCTTTTGTTGTTTTTAGGAATTCTTCATCATTACGATCAGGGAATTCTGGCTTGTAATGTGCACCGCGACTTTCATTACGGTTATAAGCACCGAGCGTAATGACGCGAGCAAGATCAAGCATTCCTTTCAACTGGCGTGTGAACGGCGCAGCTTGGTTAGACCAACGGCTCGTGTCATGCATATTAATGTTATTCCAGCGCTCCATTAACTCTTGAAGCTTATCATCCGTTTGAAGTAATTTCGCGTTTTCACGAACGACGGTAACATTGTCTGTCATCCACTCACCAAGTTCACGGTGCAACGCATAGGCATTTTCTTTTCCGTCCATTTTCAAGATGCCTTCATATTCATCTTCAACTTTCTTGCGCTCTGCATCAAAAAGTGTCGATGAAAGATCCTCAGCAGACTTATCCAATCCTTGGATATATTCAACGGCCTTTGGTCCAGCCACCATACCCCCGTAGATTGCTGAAAGCAAGGAGTTCGCACCAAGACGATTCGCTCCGTGTTGCGAGTAATCACACTCACCTGCCGCAAATAAGCCAGGGATGTTCGTCATTTGGTCATAATCAATCCACATACCACCCATTGAATAGTGAACAGCAGGGAAGATCTTCATTGGAACTTTACGCGGGTCATCACCCATAAACTTCTCGTAAATCTCCATAATTCCGCCAAGCTTTACATCTAATTCATGGGAATCTTTATGGGAAAGATCAAGATATACCATGTTCTCGCCATTAATGCCGAGCTTTTGCTCTACACAAACGTCAAAAATTTCACGTGTGGCGATGTCACGAGGAACGAGGTTCCCGTATGCTGGGTACTTTTCTTCGAGAAAGTACCAAGGTTTACCATCTTTGTACGTCCATACTCGACCACCTTCACCACGTGCCGACTCACTCATTAGACGAAGTTTATCGTCTCCTGGAATGGCTGTCGGGTGGATCTGGATAAATTCACCGTTTGCATAATATACGCCTTGCTCGTAGAGCTTCGCAGCTGCAAACCCTGTGTTAATCATTGAATTTGTTGATTTTCCGAAAATAATTCCTGGTCCACCTGTTGCCATAATAACCGCATCCGCACGGAAGCTCTCAACTTCCATGGAAGAAAGATTCTGACCCGTGATCCCACGGCAAACCCCATCGTCATCAATGACTGCTGATGTGAACTCCCAGTTTTCATATTTCTTAACGAGACCAGCAACTTCATAGCGGCGGACTTGTTCATCCAACGCATAAAGTAGTTGTTGACCTGTTGTTGCTCCTGCATAAGCCGTACGGTGATGTTGGGTACCTCCGAAACGACGGAAATCGAGTAAACCTTCTGGTGTACGGTTAAACATAACTCCCATACGATCCAACAGGTGAATAATTCCTGGTGCTGCATCCGTCATTGCTTTTACAGGGGGTTGATTGGCGAGAAAGTCTCCGCCATATACCGAATCGTCAAAGTGCTCCCAAGGTGAATCTCCTTCACCTTTTGTATTAACGGCACCGTTAATACCACCTTGAGCACAAACGGAATGTGAACGCTTTACAGGGACGACAGAGAACAATTCAACGTTCTTTCCTGCTTCTGCCGCTTTAATTGTTGCCATCAGTCCGGCAAGTCCGCCACCGACAACAATAATGTTTCCGTTGCTCATTGATCACCGACTCCTTTACATGTTAGCTAAAGCTGGATCTAAAAACGCGATAATTGCGCGAATACCTATAAATGAGAGCACGAGGAATACCCCAATGCTTACGTATGTCATGATTTTTTGTGATCTTGGTGTTACAGTGAGTCCCCAAGATACCGCAAACGACCAAAGACCATTTGCAAAGTGGAACGTTGCAGCTAATACACCAGCAATATAAAATACGAGCATAAATGGACTGCTAAGTATATCCGCCATCATATCATAGTTTACATCTGCACCGAAGGCTGCAGCAATTCTTGTTTCCCAAACGTGCCACGCAATAAAGATGACGAGAAACACACCAGAGATTCTTTGCAATAGAAACATTACGTTTCTAAAATATCCATACTGACGGGTGTTGCTTCTCCCTAAAAAGGCAATGTACAAACCGTAAATTGCATGGTATAGAAGCGGGAGGAAAATCACAAATACTTCAAGTGCATAACGAAACGGAAGGCTTTCCATGAAATGCGCAGCGGCATTAAATGAACTTGCTCCGTATACAGCAAAATGGTTAATGATGAAGTGCTGGATTAAGAAAACACCTACAGGAATGACACCAAGCAGTGAGTGTAATCTTCGATTAAAAAATTCCTTATTCTGAGGCATTGATAAGGCTCCCCTCTTTTTTCTGCTGACCCTTTTTACTCATACCTACCCTACCCAATATTCTTTGTTTTATAAAGCGATGAAACCCTCCCAACAAACATTACACGAACACGGCGCTAAAACTCCCCCGTGTCGTCATAATTTCTTTAACAATAAAACGGAACGCAGTATGTATGACCATTGTCAATACAAGCATACCACTTTATAAAAATGTAACAAAGCGTTTTCAAGATGCTTGAGCATCGTTCCGTCCATTCAAATTTCCGACATATTTATTGTACCCTCGTACACAATCATCGTCAAGAAAGCAGATATTTCGCCTAAACGATGAAGTGGAGATTCGATTGTCATAGAAGAATTGACTGACAATAAAAACTCGGTTCCGTTTCTTGTTTCCGTGATCTTTTTTACATTTTGATACGTGATTTTAACGAACGTATTTTGTGAATCGAGTAGTTTTCTACACGAGAAACGCTTATAATAGAGAAGTGAATTGGGGGAGATTCGGTTGTCTGATACAGAGAGAAAGTATACAGATTTTGGGTACGAGCTCGTCAGGGAGACGCTTCTACCAGAACTTTTGAACGAAGAAGAAGATGAGATTATGTACTGGGGTGGAAAGTTGATTGCCCGCAAGCATCCGCTTGACAGCGTAGATGACATCCCTTCGTTTTTTGAAAGAGCCGGGTGGGGTTCGCTCAGTCTGATTAAGGATTCAAAAAAACAAAGCACGTTTGAATTACATCTAATGGAGGATGAAAAGCGCGCGCTTTTTTCTCGCTACTTGGAAGCAGGTTTCATTGCTGCGCAATATGAATGGCTATTTGGGGTAGCAGCAGAAACGGTCATAGAAAAAAAACGGCGCAAACTTCGCCTGCACGTACATATTGATCCTACGAATGATCGTAGGTCGTAAAGAAGCCATCCCTTTGTTGGGCTTGGCTTCTTTTATTCGCGATTCAATGTTTTTAAAATGTCGTCAGCGACATTTCTTGGAATGGAAAGATTTACATAATCGTCAATCGTCGCTTCTTTCATCTTTTTTATGGAACCGAAATGTTTCAACAACATTTGTTTTCGTTTTTCTCCGACACCATTGATGTCATCCAACACAGAACGGCGAACGCTTTTCCCCCTCGATTCTCGATGAAAGGTTAATGCAAAGCGGTGCACTTCATCTTGAATTCGTTGCAACAAATAAAAGGCGTGGCTATCTCTCGCTAATGGAATGACGCGCGCGTCTTCACCTAACAACAACTGGGAAGTCTTATGCTTCTCATCCTTTGCAAGACCTGCAACAGGTACAGATAAATTCAACTCATCTTCTAACACCGATAGTGCTGCAGACAGTTGGCCTTTTCCACCGTCAATTAAAATTAAGTCAGGCATTGGGGCTTCTTCGCGGAGTAACCGTAAATACCTTCTTCGGATCACTTCTTTCATTGACGCGTAATCATCAGGACCTGTCACATCTTTGACCCGATATTTACGATACTCTTTTTTGTGGGGCTTACCGTCAACAAAGGAAACCATTGCAGATACAGGGTTCGTCCCCTGAATGTTCGAGTTGTCAAACGCTTCAATTCGATAAGGGGCATCCATTTGCATCGCTTCTCCGAGGTGCTCCACTGCTTTTACCGTTCGCTCCTCGTCGCGTTCAAGCAAACTGAACTTCGCTTGCAATGCTTCTTCAGCATTTTGATTTGCCAATTTTACAAGGTCTTTCTTTTTCCCTCGCATCGGAACATGAATCGTTGTTTGCAGGAGCTCTTCAACTTCTTTTTTGTCCACCCCTGAAGGAATTAATATCTCCTTCGGCTTGATATGGGCGCCCTCCCAATAAAATTGACCGACAAATGTTAAAAAGTCTTCTTCAGGATCTTGATAAAAAGGAAAAATTGAAACATCCCTTTCAATCAACTTTCCTTGTCTTACGAAAAAGACTTGTACACACATCCACCCTTTATCGTAAGCATAAGCAAATACATCACGGTCAACGCCGTCAACTTCCGTCATCTTTTGTTTTTCCATAACAGCGTCAATGTGTTGAATCTGATCTCTTAATTCTTTAGCTCGTTCAAAGTTGAGCGCTTCAGAAGCTTGCAGCATATTCTGTTCAACTTCTTTTCGAATCGCTTGATGACCATTGTTTAAAAACCGTTGAATTTCAGAGACGAGCGCTTTGTTTGTCTCCTCGGTAACTTCAAATTCACACGGAGCTAAACATTGACCGATATGATAATACAAACATACACGGTCCGGTAGCGTCCGGCATTTCCTTAGCGGATATAAACGGTCCAGTAATTTCTTTGTTTCATTCGCTGAGAACGCATTCGGATAAGGACCGAAATATTTCCCTCCATCTTTTTTTACATTTCTTGTCGTAATGAGACGTGGATGTTCTTCGTTCGTAATCTTCAAGTACGGATACGACTTGTCATCTTTAAGAAGCACATTGTACTTCGGCTCGTATTTTTTAATGAGGTTCATTTCAAGAATGAGTGCTTCAACGTTTGACGATGTAATAATGTAGTCAAAATCATCGATCTGGCTAACGAGACGTTGCGTTTTTGTGTCATGACTTCCGATAAAATAAGAACGAACACGGTTCCTAAGAACTTTCGCCTTCCCTACGTAAATGATTGTCCCCGTTTTATTCTTCATTAAGTAGCAGCCCGGCTTTGAAGGGAGCACGCTTAACTTTTCTTTAATCGTTTCCATCTGCCCACCTCTTCAATCTAACGTAAAAGAAAAAGCCTGATTTAATCAGGCTTTCACTCGTTTACATGTGCTTTTCAAGAAGTTCTACGAGCGCTTCTTTCGGTTGGAAACCGACGACTTGCTCTACTTGTTCACCGTCTTTGAAGACCATTAGTGTTGGGATGCTCATGACGCCGAATTTACCGGCTGTCTCTTTATTCTCATCAACATCAAGCTTAGCGATCTTAACTTTATCGCCCATTTCGCCATCGATTTCCTCGAGAACTGGAGCGATCATTTTACAAGGTCCACACCAAGGTGCCCAAAAATCTGCGAGCACGACGCCTTCTGACGTTTGTTGATCAAAATCTTGGTCTGTTACATTTACAATTGCCATTGGGTTAGACTCCTTTCTTTACTAGCTTACTCACTCATTAATTATAGCATTCAGCCATTCATGTGAAAAATGATCTGCTCGATCAGCTTTCACCTGTTCCCTTTATACTGGACACATTTCCATTCGTCAATACTTATGCACCGAAGTGTGTTCGAATCATAAGTAAAAGACGGAGGGAGCACCGCTCAACTCTCCGCCTTTTCTACCTTTTGACTGCTGGAATTATGCTCCCGCTTTTACTTTTTTGAATTCATCTGTAAGGATTGGGAGGATGTCGAACAAATCACCAACGAGTCCGTAATCAGCGACGTCAAAGATCGGCGCTTCTGCGTCTTTGTTAATGGCCACGATGACTTTTGAGTTTGACATACCTGCAAGGTGCTGAATCGCTCCAGAAATTCCGACAGCAATGTAAAGTTCAGGTGTGACAACTTTACCCGTCTGTCCAATTTGTAAGGAGTAATCACAATACTCAGCGTCGCAAGCACCACGTGAAGCTCCGACTGCGCCACCTAAAATGTCAGCCAGTTCTTCAAGCGGCTCGAACCCTTCGGCACTTTTCACGCCACGACCACCTGCAACAATGACTTTTGCTTCTGCAAGGTCGACTTTGCCACTCGTCTTCTTCACAACATCTTTAATGATCGAGCGGAGGTCTTTAAGTTCAATACTTACGTCTTTTGTATCTCCACTACGGCTTGCATCTTCATCAAGAGCTGCAATGTTATTCGGACGTACCGTTGCGAACAACATTCCGCCTGTTACACTTTTCTTCTCGAATGCTTTACCCGAGTAGATCGGGCGAGTAAACACCACTTCATCTCCAGCAAGTTCAATGTCGATAATATCTGATACAAGACCTGAGGATAGCTTCGCTGCAAGTCTTGGAGCCAAATCTTTACCAGAAGATGTGTGCGGGATTAGTAGTGCATCTGGGCTTTGCTCTTCAATTACTTGTAAAAGAACTTGTTTATAGGCATCTGTCGTATAGGTTTTTAGATCAGCGTGCTCAGCCACTAGCACTTGGTCGGCACCTTGTTTAATGAGGGCATCGCTAAATGATCCTACCCCATCGCCAACGAGTAGTGCATAAACTTCGCCACCATCACCTGCGATCTTTTTACCAGCAGCAATTACTTCAAATGATACGTTACGCAATTCTCCATCACGAGCTTCTGCGAGTACGAGTACTTTTTTAGACATTAGAAATTCCTCCTTATATGACCTTTGCTTCTGTTTTTAAGAGCTTGATGAGTTCTTCTACTTGTTCAGCAGGTTCGCCTTCGAGCTTTTTCCCTGCTTGTTTTTCAGGTGGCAAAAAGCGATCAACCGTTTTTGTTTTTGCCTCCAGCTCATCTTCATCGAGTCCAAGGTCGTCAAGGTCCAACGTTTCTAACGGCTTTTTCTTCGCTTTCATAATCCCCGGAAGTGAAGGGTAACGTGGTTCATTTAACCCTTGTTGACACGTAACAAGCAGAGGCAATTCAGTCTCAACGACTTCTACGTCCCCTTCCACATCACGTTCGATTGTTGCTTTTGTCCCTTCGATGTCCAGTTTAGTAATCGTCGTCACTTGGTTAATGTCAAGAAGTTCAGCAAGACGAGGGGCTACTTGGCCAGCTCCGTCATCAACCGCTACGTTTCCGCCAAGAATGATGTCATACTCTTTGTCTTTAAAGAATGCATTGAGCATTTCAGAAATGGTATAGTGATCAACTTCGTCTTCTAAATCTTCCGTGTCAAGAAGGACTGCTTTATCTGCTCCCATTGCTAGCGCTGTACGAAGCTCTTTCTCTGCTTCTTCATCCCCAACAGTAACGACGGTTACTTCACCATCATGAGCTTCTTTTAATACGATCGCTTCTTCAATGGCATATTCATCATAAGGGTTGATGACAAACTCTGCACCTTCCTCATCAACACGCCCGTCTTTTATTTCGACTTTCTCTTCAGTATCAAATGTACGTTTCATAACTACATAAATGTTCATAAGGCTTCCTCCTCCATTGGTCTATCGATTGGAAAATTCTGGTTTTCTCTTTTCTAAAAATGCGCCAATGCCTTCTTTTGCATCGGCACTGTCAAACACTTCACTAAAATACTGGGCTTCTTTTTTAAGCCCTTTTTCGAAGTCTTCACCATGATGCGCCTCTTGCACAAGGTCAAGGATACGCTCAGAAGTGAGCCGGCTTTTTTCAGCGATCGTTTTTGCAAGTTTTCCGGCTTTTTCGAGCAATTGTTGCTCGTCTTTCGCCGTGTCATTCACAAGGCGCCACATTAACGCATCAGCCCCTGTAATCGGTAGGCCAGTGAGCATCATTTCTGCCGCTTTGTGAGGACCTACGAGCTTAGGCAATCGCTGAGTGCCGCCGTAACCCGGGATGAGGCCTAAATTTGTTTCAGGTAATCCCAGTTTGGCATCTTCAGTTGCAATGCGGATCGTACATGCCATAGCCAATTCCAAACCACCACCAAGCGCTGCACCGTGGATGGCAGCAACAATCGGTTTGTTAAACGACTCTAGCTTATTAAAAAGGGCTTGTCCGCCGTCAGCGAGATCACTGCCCTTCTTTCCTTCAAATTCCTTAATGTCGGCACCGGCAACAAAGAATCGCCCTTCACCGTGCAATATGATGGCAGAAATTTCATCGTCATGGGAAAGCTCGGTCATCCGCTCATCCAATTGTGTAAGCAGTTCTGTTGACAGTGCATTCGCAGGAGGATGTTTCACCTGAACCCAGGCAACTGACTCTTCCTTTGTTACTCCAATCATTTCGTTAGAACCCCTCTCAATCATGATGTCTTTTGGAATCCAGCCAAAAGCATTCGGTAGGTAGAAGGCGCAAGTTCCGACAAGTCATACTTACCTTCTTTCATTACCCAGTTTGTGACGATCTCATCTAGCGTTCCAAAAAGCATTTGTCTCGCTAGCTTCGTATCGAGCTGGTCTTGAAAGACTCCCTCCTCTTTCCCTTCATCTATAACATTCTCCATCACATGCACATATCCCTTTAATACGTCGTTAATTTTTAGACGTAACTCTCTTGCTGACTGCCGAAGTTCTAGCTGAGTCACTACCGCTAAGTCTGGCTGGTCCGACAATTGCGATAAATGTTTTTCGACAAGATAGCGCAATTTCTCATCTGCTGTCTTGCATGATTTTAATCGCTCTTCAATCGTCGAAATAAACGTACCCATCTTGAGTCGAAACAAGGAAATGAGAATGTCCTCTTTATTTTTGAAATACAAGTAGATCGTCCCATCGGCCACACCCGCTTCTTTTGCAATCTTAGACACTTGTGCGTGATGATAGCCGTGTTTAGCGATGACGCGCACCGCAGCATCAATGATGAGGTGGTACTTTTCGGAATTCTTTTTGTCCACTGCCATAGGCGGCTGCTCCTTCTTCCCTCTGCAGGTTATGAATGATTATTCATTCATAAATTCTACCGAAAAAATAAAGCGCTGTCAACGGGACGAAAAGAAAGGTACAGCCCGGAGTTTCGTGATGACCGGACTGCCGCCTATGGTTGACCATCAGATGTTTAGCTTCCTTCTTGAGCGGAAGCATTCTTTGCTTTTTCTTGTTCTTCTTCAACAAGAACACGACGAAGGACTTTTCCAACCAAAGTTTTCGGCAGCTCTTCCCGATACTCATAAACGCGCGGCACTTTGTAAGCCGCTAGTCGAGCACGGCAAAATTCATTTAACTCATCTTCCGTAACTTCTTGATTCTTTTTCGTCACAACAAATGCTTTTACCGTTTCTCCTCGGTATTCGTCTGGGACACCGACGACGGCAGCTTCTAAGATTGCTTCATGTTCGTACAGAATCTCTTCTACTTCACGTGGATAAATGTTAAATCCACCAGCGATAATCATGTCTTTCTTCCGATCGACTACATAGAAATATCCTTCTTTATCCCGATACCCCATATCTCCACTTTTGAACCAATCTTCATGAAATACGGCGTCAGTTGCTTCTTGTCGGTTCCAGTAGCCTTTCATGACTTGCGGACCCCGAATAATGATCTCACCGACTTCATCTACATCTAGAAATTCTCCGGTATCCGCATTGAGAATCGCAAGTTCTGTATCTGGCCAAGGCAATCCGATACTGCCATTTTTACGGTTTTCCCAAATGGGGTTAGCCGCCGCAACTGGTGATGTTTCCGTCAGCCCGTATCCTTCAATGAGACGCCCTTTTGTCTTTTCTTCAAACTTCTTTTGGATCTCTTTTGGCAAAGGTGCCGCTCCACTCAAGCACACTTTAATTGATGATAAATCGTGCTTATCAATTTCCGGATGATTCACTAGTGCCGTATACATCGTTGGTGCTCCAGGGAAAAGCGTTACCTTTTGTTTAGCAATTGTTTTAATGACTTGTTCAGGATCAAACTTTGGAAGAATAATGAGCGTGTAACCGTTCATCATCGCCAAGTTAAGGGCAACGGTCATCCCGTAAACGTGGAAGAATGGTAATACGGCTAGCACATGTTCATGAGCCCCTTCATCACCCTTTTTGTACGTCCAATTCGTACACATCTCCGTATTGGAAACGAGATTGTGGTGCGTGAGCATAACCCCTTTTGGCACTCCCGTTGTACCACCGGTATATTGAATAAGAGCAACGTCTTCTTTCGGAGAAACAGAAACCTTCTCATACGATTCACTAGCGGCTTTTAGTTTGTCTTTAAGGTTATGTGTTTGCTCGTCGTAATCGACCTCAATTTTCATTCCCATGTTCTTCTTTTGAATAAACGGATAGATCAAATTTTTCGGAAATGGAAGGAAATCTTTAATAAATGTAACAAACACGTGCTCAACCTCTGTGTTCTGTCGTACTTTCTCGACTCTTGGCATTACCATGTCTAAACAAACGAGTACTTTTGCGCCAGAGTCCACCATTTGATGCTCAATCTCACGTTCCACATATAACGGGTTCGTTTGCACGACGACGGCACCTGCAAACAATGCACCGTAATACGTAATGACCGATTGCGGCGTGTTCGCAAGCATGATTGCCACGCGGTCTCCTTTTTTCACCCCTACATCTTGCAGCACTCTCGCAAACTTGGCCGCATAGGTGAAAAGTTCTTTGTAGTTCATGTCTGTGCCCATGAAATGAATGGCCTTGCTATTCGGCTTTTCTTTCGCTGCTGCGACTAAATAGTCCGATAATGCAGCTTCAGTGTAAGAAAAGCTTGGCGCCACCCCTTTTGGATAGTAGTCAAACCAATCATGCTTCACTTGTTCCACTGTCATATTTGGCCTCCTTTATCTATTCCTACTTATAGTCTACAATCATTTCATTGGAAACGCTATCATTAATAAATATATTGTGAATATTTTTGCTGAGGGGTTCAATTTCACGCCTGTAGTACAAGCTTTTTCTAATTTCAGTCTTCAAATTAATACTCTACTAATATAATAAAAAAACCGATGCAAGGAGAATAGTCCCTGCTCGGTTATTTTATACGAGAAACAATAGATAAATCACACCTGCAAGCATGAAACCGATGCAACAGGCAACGAGGATTTTCCAAAGCTTGTCCATACATCCTCCTAAGAATTCGTAATTCCTGCGCCAATGACAAACGACAATCCTACAGAAAGTATGAATGCCAATAAACCAATCGCCCGGTTGTCATTAGCAATCTGTTCATCCACATTGAAAAATGGCGTTAGAAATTCAAAGATTAGATAGCCAACAACGAGCAGGATAAATCCGAAGCTCCCCCACATTAACATTTGCAATAGCGAATCATTATTTTCGATTGAAAACTTAAAGATGTTTGTAACACCAAATATTTTTCCGCCTGTTGCTAATGCAACCGCGAGGTTCCCTTCAGAAATAGCTTCCCAATTTTTATATGGGGTAACCCACTCAAAAATGACCATAAACACAATCAAAGCTAAAATTGAAACGCTGTACTGAGCGATGACCATAACCCAAGTGTATTCTAACAATACGTCCATGGATGAACCCTTCCTCTTTTTATTTCAGATCTGCAACGGTGTTTCCGATTCCACCTTCGCTCATCCCACCATCTCGCGTACTAACGACGCTCGGATGTTTGGCTAGGTACGATTTCACACCTTTACGCAATGCTCCTGTCCCTTTTCCGTGAATGATGTGCACCCGCGGATACCCTGCAAGTACGGCTTCATCTAGATATTTCTCCAAACGTTGCAATGCATTTTCATACCGTTCCCCACGAAGGTCAAGTTCAGGCTTCACTTGCGAACCGCTCGTGTTTACCCGGGTCACTGGACGAATCTCTTTCGCTTTTGGTTGCTCTGTTTTCTCAAGGTCTGCGGCTGAGACCGTCATTTTCATAATACCGATTTGGACGAGATAATCTTTGTCTCCAGACTTCTCAATCACCTGGCCTTTTTGTGAAAACCGGGGTACAAACACCTCTTCACCAGGAGTAAATGTGAACGCTTCTTGTGCTTTGCGCTTTACTTGTTTTTGCTTTTTCGTAAGCGTCGGAGCCGCATCATCCAACCCTTTACGCGCTTCAATCAATTCGTGCTCTTTCACCTGCACACCTTGCTTTTGCAGCTCTCGAAGCTCAGAAACAATCAATTCTGCTTCTTCTTTCGCCCTTGCCACTTCTTTGGCAGCCCGCTCTTCAGCCTCTTGAAGCACCTTCGCTTTTTCTGTTTCCAAGTGAGAAAATGCCACGCTTAACTCCCCGTGAAGCTTTTCAGCTTCAAGACGAATGGTCTCTGCTTCTTTCATCGCGTTCTCTGCCTCTTGTTGCTGGTCTTCAAGGGAGGTGATCATCTGTTCTGCCTGTTTCGTATCGGCTTGTAACTCACTTTCCGCAGAAGTAATAATGTTCTCATCTAGGCCGAGTCGTCTTGATATTGCAAACGCATTACTCCTGCCTGGGATACCGATGAGCAATCGGTACGTCGGGCTTAGCGAAGCGACATCAAATTCGACACTCGCATTTAGCACGCCTTCGCGATTGTATGCATACCCTTTTAATTCCGTATAATGGGTAGTCGCAACCGTTCGCGCGCCACGGGCATGTACTTCGTCTAAGATGGAAACAGCTAAAGCTGCACCTTCAGCCGGGTCGGTCCCTGCTCCTAGCTCGTCAAATAATACGAGGCTTTCATGATCCACATCTCCCAGTATGCTTACGATGTTTGTCATATGGGAGGAGAAAGTACTTAAACTCTGCTCAATGGACTGTTCATCCCCGATGTCGGCATACACATTGGAGAACACCGATGCTTCTGCTTTTTCAGCTGTCGGTAAAAACAAACCTGACTGAGCCATAAGTGTGAGCAGTCCTGTCGTTTTGAGCGCAACGGTCTTCCCGCCTGTATTCGGTCCTGTGATGACAAGCGACGTGTACTCATCGCCAAGTACAAGGTCTGTTGGAACGACCGAATCAGCATCCAAAAGCGGGTGTCTTGCTTCTGGATAAGATAAATAAAACCGCTCGTTTAATTTCGGCTTCACAGCAGTTATTTCATTACTGTACCGGGCTTTGGCAAACATGAAATCAATGCGCCCCAACTGCTCGACATTTTCAAGCAGCACGGCTTCATACATACCGACTTCACCGGTCAATTCTCTCAGAATTTTTTCGATTTCTTGCTTTTCTTTCATACGTGCTTCTCGTAGCTGATTGTTCGCGTTTACGACTGATTGCGGTTCTACAAATACGGTCTGTCCCGATGAGGACTGATCATGCACCATGCCCCCGTAACTATGACGATAAGCCGCTTTTACTGGAAGCACATAACGATCGTTTCTTACCGTGATCACCCGGTCAGACAATTTGGTGTCGGCGTCTTTCGCCCGAAGAAACTGTTCCAAGCGAGACCGTACGGTTGACTCTAATGTTCGGATTTGTTGTCTTGCGCTTCGCAATGCCGAACTTGCACTGTCTAGAACATATCCATCCTCACCGATCGCTTGACGGAGCGTCTGTGCCAACTCTTTTAACGGTGCAATGTCCTCTACGACGGCCGTTAAAATGGGTAGTTTCAATTCTTCCTCTTCAGCGAGTAGCCGCTCTGTAAATTGCCGAATGACGTTGCCTGAGCGAATCGTCTCAGCGATTTCATTAAATGACTTTGCCTCAAGCACACTGCCAAGTGCCGCTCGCTTCACTTCGGAGCGAATATCGTGTAAACCGCCGAGAGGGATGTGACCACGATGACGAAGTACGTTTACACCTTCATCCGTCTCATCCAACCATTCCGTCACTTCATGAAAATCTGCTGATGGCGTAAGCTCAGCGACTCGCTCTTTTCCTAAGGCAGAGCTCACGTGCTCTGCCAAATGGTGTTTCATTTTATCGTATTCTAATGTCTTAAGCATATTCGGTTGTATGACTTTTCACCTCAATCATTCAAAAAGCGTTCGTTTATTATCCGTAAACTGCTTGAATTGCTCATATGTCCATGTATTCATGACTTGTTCTTTTTGGACGAATGCTTTGTTTAACGTTGCCACACCAATCTTCATATGATCCATCATTTCTTGGCGATGGGCATCCGTATTCACCGCAATCACAACGCCACTTGTGACTACCTTTTTTAACTGCTCGGCTGATAAGTCCAGGCGATTAGGGTTTGCATTTAATTCTAGCGCTGTTCCTGTTTCCTTTGCTCTGGCAATGAGCCAATCGATATCCACTTCATAACCGCTTCGTTGACCGATTATTCTTCCTGTAGGGTGCGCAATCATATGAACGAACGGATTGCGAAATGCCGTCTCAAGACGTTCATGGATTTGCTCTTTCGATTGCGAGAATGATGAATGGATCGAAGCAATGACAAAATCTAACGTTTGTAATACATCATTATCAAAATCAAGTGTGCCGTCAGGACGAATGTCCATTTCTGTTCCTTTTAACACTCGAATGCCTGATACGTGCTCATTCGCATCATCAATGTCTTCTGCCTGCCTCGCAAGACGTTCTTCATTCAGTCCGTTCGCTACTTGCAAAAACTTGGAATGGTCGGTAATGCAAATGTAATTGTACCCACGCTTTTTCGCATCGTCCGCCATTTCTTTCACGGAGTTTGCGCCATCGCTCCACACCGTGTGCATGTGCAAGTCACTTTGAATGTCCTCTAGCTGAATGTACGGGTGGTCGTGTCGAGACCGCTCGATCTCCCCACTTCCTTCTCTCGCTTCTGGTGGAATATACGTAAGACCAAAGTGCTCAAAAAACTGACGTTCATCTTTAAATTGCACTAAAGAACCATCTGCATCCTGCTCCACACCGTATTCGTTGATTTTTTTCCCTTGATCTTTGGCGAGCTTTCTCATCAATAGATGATGATCTTTTGATCCTGTAAAGTGATGAAGGGCTGTTGCAAAAGCTTCATCTTCGACTAATCGAAAATCGACGCCAATGCGATGTTTCTTCAGAAGAACAAACGACACTTTCGTATCTCCATCGGCAACAATCTCTTCAATGTCAGTAAGCGTTTTAAGTTGTTCACGTACCGACTGAGCGTCACTTGTACTAATGACGTAATCCACATCTTTCACTGTCTCTTTTATGCGGCGTAGGCTGCCTGCACGTTCAAAACGAAGGATATGTGTAAACGCACGCAATTGCTCCTCAATTTCTTCAGCAACCGACAGCATGTCACTCACTGGCAAACGCTCAGGCCGTTTCCCAACTTCGTTTAACGCTTGGAGGATTTTCTCCTCTGTTTTTACGCCAAATCCTTGCAGTTCTCGAATTTGCTGCTTTTCACACGCTTCTTTTAACGTATCGGCATCCGTAATCCCTAACTCTTTGTAAAGCTTCCCGACTTTTTTGCCACCTAGACTTTGTAATTGCAATAATGGCGGTAATCCTGCAGGAATGCTTTCTTTTAATTCATCCAATACATCGGACTTCCCTGTATCTCGAAGCTGTTCAATAACGCTTGCCGTACCTTTACCGATTCCTGTTAGGCTCTCTGGCTTCTCAATTTCTAGTAATGTCCGCTCTTCTCTTTCTAAAGCAGCGGCTGCTTTACGGTAAGCCGATATTTTGAACGGATTTTCTCCGGCAATTTCCATATATGTCGCAATCGTCTCTAACGATTGTATGACGTTCTTTTTATCCAACGAAACAGCCTCCTGCTATTGAATTAGTCTACGTCCACCGGCGAAATCCATAGCTCTTGCAACCAGCCGGATAGGAACGGGGTATGATCAATGATTAATCGGGCAATGGATGAGTTGCCGATCGTTTGTTGCACGGCATCCACAGGCAGCAATGCTGCAACGATGAGTAGTACAAACACGATAAGATACGCCTCAACGAATCCAAGTGCCCCACCGAGCAAGCGATTCACAGACCTGAGTACAGGTAAGTGACTAACAAAGTCGAGCATTGAAGCTAATATGTGGAGCAGTATTCTTGTCGCAAAAAACAATATCGCAAACGCAATACCGTTATAATAAACCGCTTCAAAGTTAAATGCGGATATAAACATGTTGCTTGGGTCATCTAAAAACTGTGGGTATGGGACCCACAAACGTAAGTATTCCGCAACGTCGCTATAAAATAAGTAAGCGACGATTAATGAACCGAAAAAGCTTACAAGGTGAAACAGCTGGAGAATAAACCCCCGTCTTAACCCAATAAAAAAGTTCGTCACTAAAATGAGTAGGATTAATACACTTAACATTCACTAGTCCTCGTCTTCAGCCGCATCGGCCTGATTCTTTTTTTGAGCTTTAATGTAATCGTCTGCAATATTAACAGCCGCTAACACCGCAAGCCTTGATGTATCTAAAAAAGGATTTACTCTTTTCATTTCTTTCATTTTTTCATCCACGTACTTTGACACATCGTTCACGTGATCTTCTGATTCTTCGCTAACAATGGTATATTGATGTCCATAAATCGACACAGTCGTTCGAGTTCTTCCGTTCATCACCAGTTCCTCCTATCCGTGACCACTCGCAATTGCTCTTTATCGCTATTCTCTCACACTCTAAACTTCATCATATCAAAATCAACTACATAAGAAAATCAATCCTCTAATATTCTCTACGAGTTATGGGGCAAATCGGTTACAAAAAAGAAGCAATCACACCGTTTGTGACTGCTTCTCCTTCTTTACCCTCTTAATGTAGCCCCTAGTCTCGATTGGAGCTTGCTTACGATTTGCTCGTGAACAACTTGAATGTCTTCGTCAGTGAGCGTCTCTTCTTTATTTAAGAACGACAGCGCATACGCAAGCGACTTCTTGCCAGCTGGCAAATGCTCCCCTTCGTATACATCAAATAGTTCAACATCCCTTAACCACTTGCCGCCATTTTCTTCAATAGCCCGTTGTACTTCCGAAGCGGATATTTTCTCATCAACAACGATGGCAAGGTCTCGCCTTACACCTGGGAACTTCGGTAACGGATCATATTTCATTACTGTATCTCGTTCCTTGAATAGTACATCGGCGTTCAGTTCGAACACGTACGTTGCCGCTAGACCACGCTCTTTCGAAACGGTCGGGTGAAGTTCACCGATAAAACCAATGAGCTCATCACCCATGAGAATTTCTGCACTCCTTCCAGGGTGCAAGCCAGCGCGCTCTGCTTTTTGGAATGTCCATTCATGGTGAACGCCTAGCTGTTTCGCTAACCCTTCGACGATTCCTTTAACGACAAAGAAATCAACGCTCGTCGTTGTTTCTGCCCAGCTAGACTCCCCGAATGCGCCCGTGAGTGCACCTGCAATTCTCAACTCTTCATGTGGAAGATTGTCATCTGGCGTTGGCAAGAAGACCGAACCCATTTCAAAGAACGCCACATTCGTTTGTTGACGGTTCTTATTGTACCCAACACTATCGAGAAGGTGTGGAATGAGACTACGGCGAAGCACTTGACGCTCTGCACTCATTGGCATGAGCACGCGTACATCCGCTGCTGTTTCCTTTAACATGAATTGTACAGACTTGGCTTCACTTGTCAGGGAGTACGTAATGGCTTCATTCATGCCTGCCCCTTCTAAGAAACGCCGCGCTTTTCGTTTCAATTTTTGGGTGTTCGTTAAGCTGCCGCCCGTTCGTTCCCCTATAGGATAGGTGCTCGGGATGTTGTCATAACCATGAATCCGAGCCACTTCTTCCATTAAGTCTTCTTCAATATTTAAATCGAGCCTTCTTGCTGGTATGATGACTCGCCAAGACTCACCGAGTGACTCCACTGTGAATCCGAGACGATACAAAATCTGCTCAACTTCTTCAACATGTAAGCTCGTCCCGAGCCGTTGGTTCACTCGGCCTAAATTCACTTCAACCTCTTGTTGATATTGCGGCATTTCGCCCGACTCAACAATGCCATTTAACACCGAGCCTTCGGCATATCGTTCAAGAAGATACGCTGCCCGTTCTGCGGCTTCACTCGTGCCTTGGGGATTAATCCCCTTTTCAAATCGCATACTTGACTCACTACGAAGACCGAGACGTTTGGCGGTCTCGCGCACGTTCAACGCATCGAACTGAGCGGCTTCAAGGAGTATGGTCGTTGTGCTATCCACCACTTCAGATGATGCACCACCCATGACACCCGCAAGCGCTACCGGATCTGTACCGTTCGTTATGACCACATCGGTGCCTGCTAACACACGCTCTGTTTCATCTAGGGTAATCATTTTCTCTCCAGGTTTTGCTTTTCTCGTCACCACTTCATCTGTGCCAAACCGATCGAAGTCAAACGCATGTAGGGGCTGACCGTATTCGAGCATTACATAGTTCGTAATATCAACAACATTATTGACCGGTCGCATTCCCGCACCAATTAAACGCATTTGCATCCATTTCGGTGATGGGCCAATCTTCAACTTTTGGACGACTTTTGCCCCGTAGTATGGTACATCTTCACCGTTCTCCACAGTTACGCTGACAACGTCTGCGACATTTTTGCGCACTGCGCCGTGTTCGATGTCCGGCACATGAATCGGACGGTCCAAGATGGCGGATAGTTCATAAGCAACGCCGATGATGCTGAGCGCATCCGCACGATTCGGTGTTAGATCTAGTTCTAAAATGACGTCATTTAATCCTAAATAGTCAAGAGCGTCGCCGCCGGGTACCGCATCATTTCCAAGTTCAATAATTTGATCTTGTTCTTCTTTTGGAATCATATGATCGGCTACACCTAGCTCATCAAGTGCACAAATCATTCCTTCAGATACTTCGCCACGAATTGTCGTTTTCTTAATTTCCACATTCCCTGGAAGAACGGCTCCGGGTTTCGCTACAACTACGTATTCTGCAGCAACAACGTTCGCAGCACCGCAAATAATTTGCGAAGTTTCTTCCCCCGTATCGACTTGGCAAATCGTTAGTTTGTCTGCATCAGGGTGGGGGGCCGTTTCAATCACCTTACCGATTACCACGTGGTCAATGCCATCATGAAAACGATGGACATGGTCTACTTCTAATCCACCTCGAGTCAATAATTCGGCGACCTCTTCCGGTGTGATGTCTTTTAAATCTATATAATCATTTAACCATTGATAGGAAACGAGCATTGTCTCCTTCACCTACTTTCATCGCGATATTAAAGGTTTTTAAACTGTGAGAGAAATCTCGTGTCATTCGTGTAGAAGTGCCGGATATCATCGATGCCATATTTGAGCATCGCAAATCGCTCAACACCCATTCCGAAAGCAAAACCAGAATACACTTCTGGGTCAAACCCATTCATTTCCAACACTCTTGGGTGAACCATGCCTGCACCGAGTACTTCAATCCAGCCCGAATGTTTGCATACTCGGCACCCACTACCTCCACAGACGCCACAATTCACATCAATCTCAGCTGAAGGCTCTGTAAACGGAAAATAGCTCGGACGTAAACGGATTAAGCGATCATTACCGAAATACTGCTTCACAAACGCGTCAAATACGCCTTTAAGGTCACTCATTCTTACGTTTTTATCGACATACAAACCTTCAATTTGCGTAAACTGGTGAGAATGCGTCGCATCGTCTTCATCACGTCGATACACTTTTCCGGGGCTAACCTTGCGAATCGGCCCTTCCCCTTTTGCAGCTTGTAGCGTTCGCGCTTGTACCGGGGAGATGTGCGTTCTTAGCAACGTGTCATCGGTAATATAAAATGAATCTTGCATATCTCTTGCTGGATGGTCTGGTGGCAAGTTCATCATCTGGAAGTTGAAATAATCCAATTCCACTTCAGGTCCTTCTGTCACTTCAAACCCTAATCCAATAAAAATATCTTCAATTTGCTCAACGACGGCCGTTAATGGGTGCGTCGCTCCTTGTGTCATTTTACGCCCAGGCAAGGTGACGTCGATTTGCTCTTCCGTCAACTGCTCGCGCAGTTTTGCTTCTGCAAACAGCGCAAGCTTCTCATCAATCGCTTGTTGAATCATTTCTCGCACTTCATTGGCTTTTTGGCCGACGACTGGACGCTCCTCAGCTGAGAGCTTTCCCATTCCCCTAAGCACTTCCGTAATCGGTCCCTTTTTCCCTAGGTAGGTAATGCGGACTTGTTCGAGCTGTTTTTGGTCCTCACTATTAGTTACGCCTGTAAGGGCTTCAACTTTCAGCTCTTCTAATCGTGTAATCATTCTCTTCCTCCTTATCTTCACCGTCAATACAAAAAAACCTTCGTCTCCCTAAAAAGGGACGAAGGTTTCGCGGTACCACCCTTGTTACCGACTCATGCAAAGGCTCGAGTCGATCACTCGATCACTGGTAACGGCAGTAAACCGGGGCACCTTGTGACCGGTGCCAACTCCAGAGTGAATTCAGGTGAGCTTAAAGGGAAAGGCTTGCAGTCTTTGGCCCATCCTCCCTAGACATCAGTGTTCACCGTACTACTCTCTATCAACGTGTTCGTGCATGTGTAATTTGTTCTTAGTATAGATGGTTTTCGCTAAGCTTGCAAGGGCTTAATCATGAACTTCTAAATTGGCTGAAATCTACAGGCCTCTTTTCAATAAATGCATTCTTCCCTTCTAATGCTTCATCTGTTTCATAGAACATCGCCAAACTTCCAAGTGCCATTTGATTAATTCCTGCAATGCTGGCAGAATCGGCATTAAAGGAATATTTCAACATTTTTAGTGCTGTCGGACTTTTCTCTAACATTTCGTTCGCCCAATCTCTCGCTTCTTCCATCAGTTGTTCGTGTGGAACGACTTTGTTTACGAGCCCCATTTCATACGCTTCATCCGCTGAATACTTCCGGCATAAATACCAAATCTCTCTCGCTTTCTTTTCGCCAACAATTCGTGCTAAATATGCAGAGCCAAACCCGGCATCATAGCTTCCTACTTTCGGACCGGACTGACCAAAAATCGCGCGCTCTGAGGCAATCGATAAGTCACAAATGACGTGTAAGACGTGCCCGCCGCCGATCGCGTAACCATTCACAGCAGCGATCACTGGCTTAGGGATATTGCGCATCACATAATGAAGAGTTTCCATCTCTAATCCCATTCCGCCGGTTAACCCGCCATTCGTTCCATAACCTCCGCTATCACGATCTTTTTGATCTCCACCTGCACAAAATGCTTTATCCCCAGCCCCTGTTAAGATGACGACGCCAACGCGATTATCATCCCACGCGTCACGAAAGCTGTAGATTAACTCTTGCACCGTACGCGCCCCGAATGCATTATATTTTTCTGGTTTGTTTATCGTAATTGTGGCGATGCCTTCGGATTTCTCATAGATTACTTCTTCTAGTTCCATCATGTTCCCTCCATTTTAAATTAAACGATTTTCGTTTTCCATTGTTCCAACAACCGAAATTTTTGTATCTTTCCTGAAGCCGTTCGTGCGAGTTCGGGTACAAGCTCTATATACTCCGGCCATTTATATTTCGCTACATTTTGTTCTTCTAAATACGTGACCATCATCTCGTACGTAAACGTTCCATTCGGGTTAAGAGTGATGAACGCGCACGCTTTTTCTCCCATCCTTTCGTCTGGTACTCCGACCAACGCAACTTCTTTAATTGAAGCATGCTGAAGCAAAAGATTCTCAACTTCAACCGGGCTAATATTTTGACCACCACGAATAATCATATCTTTTTTTCGGCCGACAACCCGTACGTATCGGTCGGAATCCAACGTGCCTAAATCCCCGCTATAATACCATCCGCGCTCATCTAGATATTGCCTAGTAAGCGACGGATCATTGTAATACCCAATGAAAACGTTTGGTCCTCTCGTTGCTAATTCTCCAATTTCATCGGTTGCGAGAGATTTACGGTCATCGCCGACAACTTTCGCGTCAATTCCTTCCAACACTTGACCATCTGTTTGGCTAACCCATTCTTCAGAATCATGTAAGCAGCTAATCGCATGAGGAGGGCTTTCACTTGCCCCATACACAGACAATAACCGGAACCCATTTTCTTTCGCTTCGTCAACAAGATGTCTTGGGATCGGGGCACCCCCACATAAAAAGAACCTGAGCGTCGATAATGCACCGGGGTTGCCTTGTTGTTGAATCGCTTTTAATATATCGTGGACAAAAGTTGCTGCACCCATTGAAAACGTACATTTTTGCCTTTCGATGACCCGAACGGCTTTTTCACCTTGGAAGTGGTCCATGAGTACACTCGTCGCTCCGGTGATGAGTGGCAAATTCACAGCATGCAAAAAGCCGGTAGCATGAGAAAGAGGAGATGCCATAAAAACGCGATCATCTTCTGTTATGTGTAACGCCTTTTGCATCGCCTTCTCCCCAAATAATACGGTGTTGTGTGTATGCACAACCCCTTTTGGCAATGATTCTGTTCCAGATGTAAACAAAATGACGAGGTGATCATCCGCATGTACGTCAGGGGCATCCATATTTTTATCTACAGGCAACAAATGAAACGGCAAAAACCGACGATCTTGAACGGACTCCCCTTCTTGTTCAAGAAGATACACATCGGGAAGCTTTACCGAATGAGCGACCTCATTAAGCATAGGCTCATACGCTTTTTTACGAAAGTGACGAGCGGATATGTGTAGTGCTGGTCGACTGATCGTAAACATGTTCGCGACTTCTTTTGCCGTTGCGTTCACTGGTATTGGGGTAAAGATAACGCCTATTTTTGTGCAAGCAAGGTAAATCGCTACATATTCAATCCAATTTGGCAACTGAACGGACACGACATCGCCTTTTTTTAACCCTTTTACTAGAAAACCATTAGCGATTTCTGTTGAAAAGGTTCGTAACTGCTCATACGTAATGGATCGATACGGGTCAATCACTGCGACTTGGGTAGGGTTAGATTGAACCGCTTTCAAAAAGGTTTCATAAACGGTACGCGTTTGCCAATGTCCTCGCTCATAGTAGTGGGCTTTTCGTTCTTCATGGATGTGCATCCCGTTGACCACGTTTTACACGCTCCTTTACGTTTTACTTTTCGGTCTGCCTGCCAAGTGTTGTTGTATCGTCCCTAATAATCCACCATCAACGATAAGGCTTTGTCCTGTCATATATGCACTTTTGGCTGATGCTAAAAACAGAATTACGTCGCTAACATCTTTACTCGTACCAATTCGTTTCAATGAAACGAGAGATTCACGCACGACTCGCATTTCTTCATCGTTATAAATGTCCTCGGTGAGCGGGGTGTGAATTAAGCCGGGACTCACACTGTTTACACGGATGCCATACGCCGCCCATTCGGCAGCCATTTGTTTCGTGAGCATCGTTAATGCTGCCTTACTCGTGCTATAAGCCCCCATACCAGGGTAAGCTTCATGTCCTGCCATTGAACCGACATGAATGATCGCACCTGCTTGCTTTTGCAAAAGAGGAACGAGTTGTTTTGATAATAAAAACGGCCCCCGCACATTTGTGCTTAATACACGATCCCAACTGTCGGTTTCCAAATCCATGAGTGGGGCTGGAATGGATATGCCTGCATTGTTTACAAGCACATCCAGATGATCAGTGTAACGCTTCACTTCTTCAGCAAACGTCTCAATGCTGTTCTCACAGCTCAAATCCAGTGGCAAAATCTGTACCCGGTGCTCCTTATATTCTTCTTGAAGTTGCATGATGGCATCTCGATTTGAATGGACAGCGGCAATGACCGTTGCCCCGTCATTGAGAAACGACCGGGCGGTTTCAAGACCGATACCTCCATTTGCGCCTGTAATGACAACGATTTGATTTTCATGTTCAGTCAAGCATATAACCTCCTTACGCTAGAAAAATACGGTCTGGGTCAAACTCACGTAACCACGTAAGTTCTTTGGCGCTCACTGGCCCGGCAACTTCACACTTCTCATGAACGTCAGCTTTCCATGGAATGAGCTGATTAAACCTCGACATGCTATCTTTATGCATCCATTCCACAACTTGAAATGCATCGGCTTCGTCGCCTCGTTCAAGCACACCTTCTGGCGTATAAATTTGATGGACGTGATGCCCTGGGGATGTAACATGAGGGACGGTCGACACAAACTTTCGACCATCCCCATACATCATCGCAACGACCCCGTGAGCAACAGCAGCAATATCATTAGCCCCTCCAGAACCAGTTAGGAACAAATTCTTTTCTGGAATCATCGTCGAGTTGATCTGTCCATACTGATCAATTTGCGCACCAGAGAGAATGGCTAATGTGCGATGGTTTTTGTCACCTACCATTTGACCAAGAATTTCTACGAAACTACTTTGTTTTTTATTATTGTATAAATTATTAAAATTAAAAATATAAGAGTCACCTAAAGCGGGTTTGTATCCGTAAAAACCTGTCTCTGTCAATAGTTGCACTTTCACTCCTTCAGCTTCTAATTGACGGTGGACGAGCCAAGCCGTCAAATGAGAAATGCCAATTCCAGCGAGCAACATCGTGTAATTTTCCGCTTTAATCTTTTGAGCAATCCGGCGACTAGACACGATGATGAATGTTTCTACGTCAGTTAACGGACGATCGTCGTGCTTGATCGTTTCGGTGGTGTTCGGCCTCGCCGCTCGTTCAAGTTCGTGCAATCGCTCTTCCCCTAAATGGCTCAAAAAACGGTTATGACTCACATCCAAATGTTCTCGCTCCATCCACGTTTCAATAGATTCTCCACGTTGTACAGCGTGACGAAACGATGTACGGAACTTATAATCTTCGCTATAACTATGCTCGGAGTACCCGATTGGCGAAACACCAAACGGATGCGCACTATACGGAAGTTCAACGACGGCATCGACGAGATGCGCGGGCACTTTCACGAGGTGAGACAACGATTCGATCTTTTTAGCATTCACGATCTTCTCCGCAATGACCACCACCTTCTTGGCGGCATAGATTCCCCATAAATCTTCACCATAAGGTGGGGTTACGACCGTGTTCCCATCTTCATCAGCAACACTTCCATGCACAATCGCCACATCCGGTACGAGTGAACGAATCATGACCGTATCTTTTCCTGTATTCTCGTCATGTGTATAAAAGGCGACGCCTGAGTTCAAATGTGTTTGTAGCAATGAACTTCCTTGTAAGGAGCGGGTAGGGACATAATCAAAACCGTTTGCAGCCGCCATGAAACGTTGTGGGATCGTAAGGTTCGTCCAGTACTCGAGCGTTAACCGCTCCTCCTTCGCTTGTTTCATAATGACTTTGTTCGGGGCGGAGGAAGGGTATGTTTCCCCGAAGAAAGCCCCAACGAGCTTTCTTACTTGACCGGCCCACACAAGGGCGATGGCGTGTTCGAGCATACCCGTGCCGACTAGCTCAAGTTGAAGTGCTTGGTTTTTATTTTGGCGAATGATTTCCCACGCGTACGCCATTGCCCGATTGTGCGTAAAGCTAAAATGAAGAACACATTCAGGAAAAATAAACTGTTGGACGCTTTCGGATAGACTGATTACTTTTGTCATCTCAGTCATCCTTTCTACTCTGCCATCAGGTAACTGCCAATAATCATACGCTGCACTTGATTACTTCCATCTAAGATCTGGAATACTTTTGCATCCCTCATTAAACGCTCGACTGGATAGTCTTTCATATATCCGTAGCCACCTAGCACTTGGACAGCATCTGTTGTTGCGCGCATCGCCATATCGGTAGCATAACATTTTGACATCGATACCATCGCCATCGTTTGTTTACCGACCTTCGGTGATTCACGGTCCACTCGTTCATTCGTTTCCCGGACGAGGCAACGGGCGGCTTCTAATTCCATTGCACGATCAGCTAGCATAAACCGAATCGCTTGAAAATCACCAATTCGTTTCTCAAACTGCTTCCGCTCTTTCGCATATTCAACGGCTTCATCTAAAGCGTTTTGAGCGATGCCAAGCCCAATCGATGCCGCTCCCCACGAACGCATGCTATTTCCCGTTACCGTGAGCAATTCCCAGCCATCGCCTTCATGACCGACAAGCGCGCTTTCCTCCACTTCGCAGTTCTCAAAGATAATATCCCCGGTCATACTTCCATGGAGGCCCATCTTCTTTTCAATTTTGCCGTAGTGTAACCCTGGGGTATCTTTATGAATGAGAAATGCGGAAATATCTTGTTCTGACGTTTTTGCAAACACGAGATAATAGTCTGCTACTTGCGCTAATGTGACATAGATCTTCGTACCATTTAATGTATATCCGCCTCGTTCATTCTTCTTTGCAAATGTACTTAAAGCTCTTGCATCTGACCCTGCATGAGGTTCAGTTAAACAGATGGCACAGAGGGCATCTTCTTTCGACAACGCTTTGAAAAACCGCTCTTTTTGCGGTTCTGTTCCACCCAAAGCTACCATGCGTATGACCGTATGCGTCGACAGCATCGTCGTTCCCATCATCGCTAACCCACGACTAAGTTCTTCGATTACTTGGGACAACAGCGATGAACTTGCATCAATGCCTCCGTATTCTTCTGGCAACGACATTCTAAGCAATCCATTTTCTGCAAGCGTACGTGCAAGATCATGCGGAAATTCGTCACGCTCATCCACTTCCATCGCTCGTGGGGTAATTTTATCTTTTCGGATTCTCTTTACCGTTTGGATCATTTCTTCTTCAAAGGTTTTTTCGGTAATCATTCGGTTTCCTCCTCGTCAAATTTTCTGTTAGTCAGCCATTGTTAAGCCGCCGCTTACACTCGTTACTTGCCCCGTTAAATAACCTGCCCGCTCAGAAGCGTAAAACCCTACGGCGTAGGCAATGTCTTCTGGCTCTGCCAAACGTTTAAGGGGAACTGCTTTTACGAGTGCTTGTTTCATTTTCTCTGGTTGCGATTGAAATAGTGCGGTATCTGTCGGTCCAGGACATACACAATTGACAGTAATTTGATGTCTTGCCATCTCTCTTGCCAATGATTTCGTGAAACTAATCACCCCCCCCTTGGCTCCTGCATAAACCGTCTCTCCCATACTACCGACACGTCCCGCATCGCTGCCGATGTTAATAATCCGGCCTGAAGAACGCTCAATCATTTGCGAGAGTACCGCTCGACTTCCATACAAAGCTGATTTAAAGTTGATATCGATGATTTTTTCCCAATAGCTTTCGTCGTTTTCAATAAACGGTTCAATAATGTCCCAACCGACCGTATTGACGAGTACTTCTACCGGACCTAGCTCCTGTTCAATGTCACTTACGGTTGCTTTTACGTCACTGAAACTTGTCACATCGGTCTTAAAAAAACGGCTGTCCGTTTTCTTATTCAATTCGTTTGCAGATGCCTTTCCAGTTTCTTCATTCAATTCACATACGGCCACGGAAAACCCCGCTTCAGCCAATTCTCTTGCCACTGCAAAACCTATGCCTTGCCCAGCTCCGGTTACCATTGCTACTTTTGCCATTTCTCTTCACTCCTTTTCATGAATGAACGTACGTTCGTTTTTACTTACTCATAAATTCAGGTGCTTTTTTGGTCAGAAAAGCCTCCATACCTATGCGGGCGTCCTCCGATGAAAACGCATTCAAAGTTTCCGTTAACTCACGCTCAGATCCTAGCGAGTGGGTCTGTTCGCTAGCGGTCTGAATGCAACGTTTTACACTAACAATCGCAGAAAGGGACTGATTGGCAAGCTGTGAGGCGATTTCCAGAACGTCTTCTCTGCCATTGACAACACTTGAAACGAGTCCGTGTTGATATGCTTCATCCGCATTCCACTGTTTACTAAAGTAGATCAATTCTTTTGCTTTCGTTTCACCGATTAACCTCGTCAGTCGTTGCGTACCGCCTGCCCCAGGAATTAAGCCTAGTTTGACTTCGGGTAATCCGACTTTTGCAACCTGTCTATTCATAACACGGAAGTCACAACTCATCGCTAACTCTAAACCACCGCCGAGGGCATGACCTTCAATATAAGCAATTGTCGGCTTACTCATTGCTTCGAGTTGGTCGTACAATTGCTGTAAATCTTTAACGTAGTGAACCATCTCTCTTACTTGCTGTAGCTGGTGAAACGTCTCCATCATCTTAATGTCAGCACCTGCAACAAATGCTCGAGTGAGGCTGCGAATGATGACGACCCGGTCTTGTGAACACGCTTCTACGTCATGAAACGCTTCGCGCAATTCTTCAATTAACTCTTTGTTCAACGCATTTACTGGCGGACGATTTAAAAGAATCTCGACAACCCCTTCGTCACGCAACAGTTCAATGTACTTCAATTGATACCCTCCTCTTCCACGAATGAACGGTCGTTCGTATGACGATAATTTACCATACATATCAGAAAAGTTCAAACTTTTGTGTGTGCTACTCTACAGAAATCATCCGTCTAATGTGCGCTTGTTGTTCGTCAATGTACTCATCAATGGACATTCTCGAACGGAAATACCACTGCTTTAACCCCCACATATGGCCGAGAATAATGATGTCATATGCGACAAGTGACACGTTAATTGAAGACTTAAATACCCCTTCGTTGACGCCCTCTTGTAAAATGTCTTCATAAATCTTATTCGTCTTTAGTTCCAACTCTTTAATGTATTCACGATATTTTTTGGATAGTGATTTTGAAGACACATAGGCGAGTATCACTTTCTCATATTCTTGGTCTATGATGCGATAATAATGATCGATGCCCGCAATCAACTTATCCTTCGGGTTGAGCGTCGAATCAATTCCTGAGTGGAGTTGATATTCATACCTTTTAAGAATGTACTCTAAAATGAGCACTAAAATTTCCTCTTTATTCGTCACGTACTGATAAATTGACCCGATACCAATACCGGAGTGCTTCACAATTTGACGAATCGTTGTTGCGTGATATCCATGTTTACTAAACAATTCAGTTGCTGCTTCAATTAACTTTGTATGGTTTTTTTGGACGAGTAACTCATCTTCCACTTGTGCTTCAATCATTTCAGAATTGAACGCAAACAACGCTTCTTGCTTCATGTTGAAAACCCCTTTTACTTAACTTCTGGAAAGTCCATTATATCACCAATATTTCATAAATTACATGAAGCTAGGTAGAAAGGTGACGAAATGAGGAAACACGATGAGAATGAATAAACAAACAAATACAGCCACGATCATCGGAATGACACCTTTAAATATATCTTCAATGGGAATATCTTTAGCAATGCCTTTTACAATAAATACATTCAAACCAAGGGGAGGCGTCATAAGACCGACGTTTACGACGAGCACCATTACAATCCCAAACCATACCCCATCAAATCCGAGCCCTGTAACTAAAGGGTAAATGATCGGTAATGTTAATACGAGTATTGAAACGCCTTCCATAAACATCCCGAGTATAAACAAAGCGATCAAAATGGCAGCTAAGACGACATACGGGTTGAGCCCCCAGCGAATGATTTCCTCCGACACGAAACTCGGAATGCCTGAGATTGCTAAAAACTGCGAGAATAATGTTGCGCCTATAATTATCATAAAGATCATACATGTAAGTCTGACGGACTCGTCAAGTGATTCCAGCAGTTGCGTCATCTTAAAGCGCCCTAGAATCGTAGCAACGATGAGAGAACTCATCGCACCAACACCACCGGCCTCTGTCGGTGTAAACCATCCGAGAAAAATACCTCCGATACTGACGAGAAATATGACGAGAAAAGGCCACGTGCGTTGCAACGCACTGAAACGGATTCGCCAAGATGAGCGTGAACTTTTTTTACCTTCTGCATCCCGGCTAAATTTCACAATGAGGTAGACCGTTAACATAAATAACACCGTCATTAACGCCCCAGGGAGAATCCCCCCGATGAGCAACTGCCCAACTGATTCCCCCGTCAACACACCGTAGAGAATGAGCACAACACTTGGCGGAATAAGTGCTCCGAGCGTTCCTCCTGCCACGACACAAGCGGTGGATACTTTCGGGTCATATTCATAACGCTTCATCTCTGGCAAAGCGACTTTTGCCATCGTCGCTGTCGTTGCACTCGAGGAACCTGAAATGGCCGAAAACACGGCACTTGCACCAATCGTTGACATCCCAATCCCTCCCGTGAAGTGTCCGCCCCATTTATCAACGGCACGATAAAGATCTTGGGCAAAACCACTCATGGAAAGAATCATCCCCATAAAGATAAACATCGGTATGACACTTAAGCTGTAGCTCATGGCTGTACTGACAGGTGTTCTACCGAGTTGGGCGAAAGCCGCACCCGGATCAGCAAGTACGAAGTATCCGCCTAAACCGACGAGTATGAGCGCTAACCCTACATGAACATTCATGAGAATGAGTAGGAACAGCAAAACGATACCGATGAGTCCAATGATTTCAGGAGCCATGTGCTTGATTCACCACCCGGTAATAAGATTTTAAAAGCTCGACGATTAGCGTCAAAGCAAAAACGATCACAGCAAGCGCCGCTATAATGACAACCAAATAGATCGGTAACCCCAGATCATTCGTAACATGTGCGGCTGTTCGATTTGCAAAAATGACGATATTTACACTGACCAATATGAGCAAAACAAACAATGTGGAATACGTGAAAATCGCAATGATTTGCTGTGTTCGAAATGAAAACTTCCCAACAAAAAAGTCGATTGAAATATGATCCTTTTTTAGTTGTGTAAAAGATAAGCCTAAAAAGATTAACAACGCCAACCCTAACTCAGTGAGTTCGTACGTTCCAAGAACAGGTCGAATAAAATAACGACCGACCACATCAAAAAATGTTAGGAACATCATGCCTAAAAGAATAAACGAAGCAACGTAATGACTCCATTTGCTCACCCTATGAACCCCGTTTTCAAACGACACCACCCATGCAGGCATAAGTTTTCACCCCTTTCATCGTTAGTCGTCATCCAAATTCAGCAGCTCTTCATACATTTGATTTCCAGGAGCGCCGAGGGCATTGGCTCGTTCAATCCATTGTTGTGACACTTCAGACATCGCTTCTTCCCACACTTGCCAATGGTTGTCTCGCACATGGACAACTTCAATGCCATCATCTTCTGCGATCTGCCACGCATCTACTTCATCTTTGTCATATGTCTTTCCGGCAACCATACCCCAATCATCGGCTAATATATTCTCAATCGCTTCTCGATCTTCATCTTGCAAAGCATTCAAGCTATCCTCGTTGTAAACGACAAAATGATTTGCCGTAGAGAAATCCCCTCTAGCAATATAGTTCGTCACTTCATTCGTTTGGTAATTCTTCATCACAGATGCAGGTGCATATGCTCCGTCAATGACCCCTCTTTGCATCGATTCATATACTTCACCGAAAGGCATCGATACAGGAATTGCGCCTAATGATTCAAGAATTTCATTCGCTATAGATGACGGGCTCCTTATTTTCAACCCTTCTAAATCTTCTGGATTTTCAACTTTCGTATTGGATGTGAGAATTTGATAGGGCTCAACGCTAAACAACCAAGCAATGTTCGTTCCCTCATGTTCTTCTTCAATTTCTGGATATTCTTCAAGCAAATGCTGGAGCATGGCCGTTGATTGCTCAGCGCTTTGTGCAATATTAGGAAGTTCAACGACTTCAGTTAGGGGAAAAACACCTGGGGTGTACCCATGCATACCAAGAGCAAAATCGCTCGTACCCGTTACTGCCATGTCATATTGATAATCGGCCGCCCCTAAAGAATCTCCGTAATACACATCAATTGACACTCGCCCATCCGTAGCAGCCTCTACTTCTTCAATAAATGCCGACAAAACGTCCGTATTTTGTGAATGCATTGGCGGTAAAAAAGATGTAAGAACCAATGTTTCGCTTCGCTCTTCCGCGTTCGTTTCTACATTCTGACAGCCTAAAAGGCTCACCATCCCAACGGCGCACAGTGGAATAAACGTTTTGTATTTCATACAACCTCCCAAAGTAAGCGTTTTCAATTTACGAATGAACGGTCGTTCGTAAATAGTTACACTTACTTTATCAAAGGAAGCCCCCGGTGGCAACCCTGTAAATGATAAATATCTATTTCTCTTTGAAGTTGGCAAAAGACGTTGTATGATGTACACATACAATCACTAATTTTGGGAAGCAACACGTCTATTCTTTTTTACGTTGCCAGCAAATCCCCACTACACTCCGTATATCTCGCGAATATATACGAACTTTTCAAATGTAGAGATCCGTGTATGTTTTGATTTAAAATGAGGAGGTCAAATCCTATGAATAAACATTGTGCTGCCTTATTTTTTCAAAACCAACGACTCACTCATCAACATACAACGTGTAACCTACGAGGTGTCATAAAAAAACTCGGTGGTATTCAATGTCAAAATACGGATACCCCTCTCCTATCACTCAGGGCTAGAGGAATAGACCTCTCCTACAATGATTTAATGAACTATTACAAACATGAGAGCATCGAACGTATTTGGACGATCCGAGGTACATTGCACACGATTGTTTCAGAAGATTGGCCAATTTATCAAAAAGCATTCGAAAGCGAGTGGCTGCAGCGCTGGAGTAAATATATGAAAAACCATATCGATCGCGACCTACAAGATCAACTAGAGAAATGGGCACTTGGAGTGCTTGAAGATGGTCCCAAGCTTCAGAAAGAGCTCCTGGATAAAGCAACAAGTACATTTGGTGATAAGGAATTCGTGAGATATGCCTTTCGTTCTTGGGGATGAATATTAAAATCCTTATGTTATCAGAATAAAGTATGCCTATCCTTGAACGGAACTCATTTTATGTACATGTTGAGACGAGATTCCAATAGAAATGAACGTACGCAGTTAAGTTCAGACGCGGCATTGAAAGTCATTTATGATCGTTATCGTGTAAGTTATGCACCTTTTACGATAAACGATTTCGTACACTGGAGCGGCACTACAGTGAAACGAACGAAAAACATCGTTCATGAAAATTCATCTAACAAACAGCCGAGTTCAATTGAGAATAACAGAGGCAGTGTAAACGTAAGAACCATACCAAAATTCGACCCTTTTGTCGTCTCTCATAAGACCAAATTTTATATCGCCGAAGAGAATATACCTCGCATCTATAAAAAGGCAGGTCATATTGAGGCCGCTATTCTCGATAACGGTGTAGTTGTTGGGTTTTGGAAGAAAAAGAACAATCGCCTTGATGACTTTATGCTGTTTGACAACAATGAATGGCTTAAAGATCAGGTGATTCGTGAAGCCAAACGAATGAAGCTGTTAGATTCGACTGAGAAATAAATTCAAAACGCTATAGTTGAATTTGCACTAATCTCTGTTCCATACGCACGGCGCCGGCAAATTGACTGCACACTTGCCGTCCCATCGTGGTCGCGCGTAAAGTCAAACCATGGTCACTTTTATGTAGCCACCAACTGGACACTCTACGTTGCCAACTGCCTCCTAACTTTCTTTGTGTGGCCGTTCAGGTCAAAAGTGATGAATCTTGCTCGACCCATCGCCCGTTTTTAAAGACGAGCTTCCCCCCTCTTTTATGACCGGACATCCACTTGTAGTACATCGTCGCACTCAAAGCCTTCACTACACTAGAAAACTCACTTTACGACCATTGATAAATGAGAATTCCCGCTGCAACCGCTACATTTAATGACTCGGCGTTACCAGAGATGGGGATCGTCACATTGTGATCGGTACGTTCGAGTAAATGAGGTTGCACACCTGCTCCTTCGTTGCCTACGATGAGAGCAAATCCTTCATTATTTGGAGTAACGGCTCTGTAATCTTTACCTTCCATCGCTGTACCTATAATTGTTTTGCCCTCTTCTCTTAATACGGTCATTTGCTCCACAAGGTCTTTATATTGAATAGCAATATGAAAAATGGCTCCTTGCGAAGATCGAATCACTTTATCATTGTAAGGGTCCACGGTGGCATTACTTAATACAATTCCGGCCATCCCTGCGGCTTCGGCTGTGCGGATCATTGTGCCTAAATTTCCAGGATCTTGAACACCGTCGATAAGCAGAACGTTTCCAACTCTTGGCCTTGTTGGCTTTTGCATGATACAAACCGCTATCCATCCTTGAGACGTTTGCGTCGTGCTGATTGCCTGCATCACCTCATCCGTGACATCTAAGATGTCTATGGAGTTGTCCATCCTGATCGATTTGGCGCTTTCACCTTTAATAAGTAAGGATGCTTGATTTGCCGCTACTGCTTCTTCTACTAAATGCGGGCCTTCCACGAGAAATTGTTGTTCTTTTTGTCGGTATTTCTTTTGCCATAATTTCTTGATTTGTTTCATTTTTGCATTGTTCACAGATGTGATCAACCGTCTCACTCCTCAACGATGTATAAGATGACCCTGATCACCTCATCCTATACTGAAGCTAGCTTAAAGTGAAGGAGGAAGAGTGATGGGATTGAATTTACGCCATGCTATCTTGGATAATGTGTCGGGTAGTGATGCTTCACAAATTGAAGCGACCATTACCGATGCGATCTCCAGTGGAGAAGAAAAAATGCTACCAGGTCTCGGTGTATTGTTTGAGGTTTATTGGAATGAAGCCGATGATACCCAAAAGCAACAAGTAATTGACCAGATTAGCTCAGGAGTAAAATGAATGTGGAAAACACCCCAAAATGGGGTGTTTTATTTTTTACTTGAATGTAAGTGTTTTTACCGTTTCAGCGTCTAGCTTCTTAATGACTGAGACGATTAGCTTCGCAGCATTCTCAAAATCGTCTTGGTGGAGAATGCCGGCGTGCGTATGAATGTAACGCGTAGGAATACAAATTGATAGAGCAGGAACCCCATTTGCCGTAAGTTGAATCGCACCCCCGTCAGTACCTCCAGCAGCCATCGCATCAAACTGATAAGGAATGTTCTCAGCTTCTGCTGTATCGACTACGAGATCGCGAAGGCCTTTGTGAGAAATTAACGATGCATCGTAAACGAGAATTTGTGGACCTTTGCCAATTTCAGCTTGGGCATCGGACTTTGATACGCCTGGCGTATCACCCGCAATCCCCACGTCAACAGAGAATCCAATGTCAGGTTCGATGGCTGCCGCTGAAGTTTTCGCACCACGAAGACCAACTTCCTCTTGCACAGTACCTACACCGTACACTTCATTCGGATGATCTACATCTTTAAGTTGTTTGAGCACTTCAATGGCAAGCGCACAACCAATACGGTTATCCCACGCTTTTGCCATGAGCAACTTCTCATTGTTCATTACTGTGAAGTCACAAATTGGGACAACGGAGTCGCCAGGCTTTACACCAAAAGATTCAGCTTCTTCTTTGCTTGAGGCACCGATATCAATAAACATATCTTTCTTATCGACCATCTTCTTGCGCTGTTCAGCTGGTAAAATGTGTGGTGGTTTTGAACCAATCACACCGACTATATTTCCTTTTTTTGTCATAATGTTTACGCGTTGCGCTAACATTACTTGCTCCCACCAGCCGCCAAGTGGTTGGAACTTAATGAATCCTTTATCATCAATTTGTGTTACCATAAAACCAATCTCATCTAAATGTCCAGCGACCATTACTTTCGGTCCGCCAGCCGTTCCCGTTTTCTTTGCGATTAAGCTACCAAGATTATCTGTTGTTACTTCATCAGCAAACGGTGTTATGTATTTTTGCATGACTTCACGAGATTCTCGTTCATTACCCGGAACACCGTTGGCATCCGTTAGATCTTTTAACATTTGTTGTGTGTTTGTTAAATTCGCCATGAGAGAAGCCTCCTATTTTTTTCACAATCTTTCTATAGTATACCTATAATCATGACTTCCCTCAATCCCTAGCGACCTTGAGGTTTGTTTTTTGTCCAGATGTGGAAAAGATAATTAAAACTTCTCTCTTTACTTTTTGAAACATTTTATCCGTTGATAACGTACATTAGGTACTGACCAATGAGAAGAGGAGGGTCAATCGATGAATGTCATTTTCTTTCTATTTATAGCGATCGCTTTCTTCATCCTCGTATACTCCGCTGTTCGATATATACGTGACCCAAAGCACCAGCTTGAGAAAGCTCATAATAAACAGCAACTGTATTTATATGATCACCAACAGGACGCTAGAAAAAACTTTCTCATTACGTATAAAGGTGTCATGTTTGAAGGCGAGAAATACATCGGTACAACAGATGACGGATTTGAAGTCGTACGCATTTCATTAGACCCTAAACGAATTGAGAACATTGAAGGTTTGCATTTTGAAGACTTTCAATTTATTGAAGCAGAGATCACCGATGTGTATCCACATGCCACCATCCAGTGGAGAAGCCCTGTGAAACAATTAATGAACAAGAAAAAGAAAGACCAAGTAGAAGCAAGCCATTAACGGCTTGCTTTTTTGATTGGACGAATTGTGAAAAAGACGATTATCACTTTCCAAACAGGGGATAGATAGCGCTGAATGATTTTCGAGAGGATATGATGCTTTCGCGTCAGTAAACTATAGGTGTTAAAGAAACCTGCAAATCAATCGATCGGACGATGATATAGAGGAGGAGAAACAGCCAAAGTACGGAAATTCCGATGATTTCTAAGTTCATGCCGCCTGACCTCTCGAATTATGCTCCAGATCTTTTTCAGTTGTTACTGAACATCCGCCGTAATACGGTAACCGTTCCGATTCCGAGAATGAGAATGAGATACAGCATAACGAAAAGTACGAAGATGATGCCTGTGCAGGGGCGCGCATGTGTTTAGTGACTAATTATGTTCATATATCTATGATTCTTGTACTCGTACAGAAGGCCAACTCCATTAATAGGCTGCCCTTTATAACTATGAACCTCTGAATATACATTCAATATCTAAATTTTCCAATAAATATCGAAATAGCTTTTTATCGTTAATAGTTCTTCAGCTTGTTAGGTCAAAGAAGGAATTGAATTATTTTGGGCTGTTTTTACAGAGGATAATGGGTGGTGAGGAGAAGAATTTACTAATACTGCTATTAACTCTGTTGTTGTTTCCAAAACTCCTAATATTAATGGTTCCAAACCTTTTTAGTATTAGTCGAACGAGAAAAGACAAGGATACACATTTGTTTATGGCATCTAACCATAAAGTTAAAAAAATGCTTTAAACATCACAAACCTTTTATATACAAGTCAAAAGAAACATTTAGAATTTGGCAATTAAAAACTAATTTGTTGCTATTATCTGTAAATTGTGATATGTTTTTGATACATTGGGCCGATGTAATTACAAAGGAGGAAAAAAATGAAAAAATTCTTATTTATTTCTATTTTAGCAATAATAATGGCAGTGCCTTCCGTATCTTTGGCAGATACATTTAGTAATTCGCGTATCGATGGAGGGCAAGTTCACGCCTATTTTAATGGTTCTGTCTCGAACTATGGCTATACTAATATTTATCAACAATCATTGGAAAGTTGGAATGGTATAAGTTCAGTAGTTAGTGTTACTAGGACACACAGCTCTTCAGCACATCCTTATTATGATAGGTACAATGTTTCGGGTGCCAGACCTTCAGGAAGCGGAGGGGGACTTCTACTAGGAACAATTAATGCTTTTAACATAAGTGGAAATCAAACAACCCACCACAGTCCTTGGGGTCACGCAACGGTGACGCTATACCACAACAATATAATCAATGTACTAAATACATCATATTTTCAAAGAAATGTTGCTATTCATGAAATTGGTCATACTTTAAAGATGGCTCATCCTGAATCTCAGTCAGGGTTTAATTATATGCCATTAAATGGACAAACCTCTATTATGACTCAGACTGGAGACAGGCCTTCACAAGCTACAGCACCACATAACTACGATAGATCAGAACTAAGAAGAAAATGGGGGAATTAGCTATGGGTTGGAATGTAAGGATAATAGTCATTATTTCGAGCATTATTTTGTTAGTATCAAGCGCGTATTCTATAAAAGATAACGAATTATCGGCCTATAGTAAACAATGGTATGAGTATGAATTAATAACTCCTATAACCCACAAAATTTCAGTTGAAGATGAAGCACAGATATTTGATTTAACCGATATGGTTTTGCATGTCAAGGTTCTTGATCCTATCCAAGATAGAGAATCGGTAGTCAAATATAACGAAGATAATATTATGGATGGCGTGGAGTACGCCTATACAAATACGGAGGTTGAAATAATAGATATATGGCATGACCCTTTAAATACAAAAATGGAAATTGGTGACCAAATAACTTTTAGAGAGTTTTATGCAATCATGGAAACTGACAGGGAGTTTTTATATATTCATGACGATTATACACCATTGTTAGATAATAGTGAGTATGTATTATATGTTGGTGTCGATGATTATGAAGAAGAGTTAATCTACTACAATACAGCTCACAATCTTTCAACATTTAATATTGATAGTACTGACCCTTTCGACTTTTTACATCACAATGAAGGAGACTTTAGACTAAGTTCAAGTAATGTCTTGAAACCTCAAGAACTTAATGAAGCATATTTAGAATTAAGTTTGAATAGTATCTCCGATAATCCTGTGGAAAACCTTAGTAGAGTGTCCGAGAAAAAATTCGAAATATTTGAACAGGTATTGGAGAGATTCAATATTGCCCCTGAAGATTTATAATGGGTCGCAGGTTATTTAAATTTAATTGTAACATTTATTCAGGCACACCGTTTATATTTGCAGGAGGTAATAAGATGAAACGTTATGCACTTTTCGGTGTCGTTGCCCTGATACTCGTCGGATGTGGAACGGGAGAGACATCGTCAGATGATGTAGCACAAGCACCGTGGCTTTCGTACGACCTCATTACCCCCGTTGTTAACGTTGCATACACGACAACACCGGATGAGTATGTCGACGAAGCCGATTACGTTCTTCATGTTACGGTAAGCGAAACTTTTGAAGAACGAAAATCTGAAATTTCTTATCATACTGACAGCCCTGAAGATGGAATGGAGGAATTTTTCACCGAAACCGAAGTGGAAGTGCTAAATGTATTAGACAATCGTTCGGAGAATGATATTGCTGTAGGGGACAATCTCCACGTTCGCGAACCATATGTGCTCGAGGGCGATCGAATTCTTCACTTGCTTGATTCACACGCGCCGTTGCAAGCAGAAAGCGAGTACATTCTTTTATTAGAAGACAGCGATGTCACGCTCGGCACCTGGACGACATTCAACGTTGACGGTTCCGACCCTTACAATTTTCTGTTTCATCCGGATGAGAGGGAACGTCTAGCTGAACGTTTAGCGTACCATGATCCAGATGACGTTGTGGAGGCCTATGAAACGTTAATGGCGAAGAGTGAGTCGCATGCGTATTACGCGGAGCAACTTGCGGATCGTATTGATACAAAACTTGACATCTACGAACAGCTGCGAAATCGTTACAGCTGGTAGGGCTAGGGCTGTTCGGCGAACAATTATCTCTAGAAAATAAGAGTAAGGGTACTCAAAATGTGCCTTTACTTTTTCTGGCTCTTACACATGAGAAACTACGTTTTGTTGATCCCATCGTCATTGAATTTACTATGTTTAAAAAAGAGCGACTGACTATCAGTAGTGCGATTTTGAGGAGTGGAGACCCCTAGCATGGAAGCCGTATTTTCGTCGATGCTTATTATTCATGGAATCGGGGAAGTAATAAGAATCCTATCTGCGCGAGTTTTATTACTGAAAATGAAATTGGAGGATTTTTTCTTGTTCATCATTGGGACGGAAGACCACTCAAGAGACTTTTAAACATGAGCGGTTACGCATCCATTGACAAATTAACATGATAAGTGTTGCTAAATTGTAAGATTGAAAGCGCATTACCAACAAATCTGAATTTTTATACGTGTTCATAATGTGCTACACTGGGTCTTATTCAAAATTGAAACAGCTAGGAGCTTCAGAAATGAACACTTCAACACTCTCCACTAAACAGATCTTTTTTATCGGACTTATGCTTTTTTCCTTATTCTTCGGTGCAGGAAATCTCATCTTTCCACCATTCCTTGGTTATGAAGCGGGCGAGAATTTTTGGTTTGCGATGTTCGGCTTTCTTCTCTCTGGTGTTGGTCTACCGATACTCGGAGTCCTTGCGATTGTTTATACAGGGTCTGACGATGCTGAAGCGATAAGTAAGCGGGTGCACCCGTTGTTTGCCACACTATTCACGACTCTTACCTTTCTTGCGATTGGCCCGCTGTTTGCTGTACCGCGAACAGCCGCTGTTTCTTACGAGATCGGTGTGACGCCATTTTTAGATACGATCGGAGCCTTTTCATTACTTGTATTCTCACTTCTATACTTTGCCATCGTCTACTGGCTCGCAGCGACACCTGGTAAATTTATTGATCGGATTGGCAAGATCATTACACCTTTTTTACTCGTTGTCCTCGCCATTCTTTTGTTTAGTGCCATTTTTGGTCCTCTTGGTTCCTTTACAGCGCCAACAAACGTGTATGATCAGTTCGCCTTTTTCTCTGGTTTCACTGAAGGATACTTAACGATGGATACGATTGCTGCATTTGTCTTTGGTATTCTCGTACTCGAAGCCATTCGATCGCAAGGTGTAAATGACCCCATACACACACGTAAAATCACTTGGAAAGTGAGTATTATTGCTGCGCTGTTGCTTTCGATCATCTATACCGGTTTAGGCTACCTTGGCGCGGTAAATGCAAACGTTTTAGGAGATCATGAAAATGGGGGGCAAATTCTGCAACTAAATGCTTTTGAGTATTTTGGACTGCCAGGAAACGTCCTTCTTGCTCTAGCGATAATCTTAGCTTGTATCCCAACAGCCGTTGGATTGATTGCCTCATGTGCTCGCTATTTCAATCGCTGGTTCCCATCGGTTTCGTATCGATTGTTTGTGTTTATCCTTACTCTGTTTAGCTTTTTCATTGCAAATATGGGACTCGACACACTCATCTCCTTTTCGTTACCGGTTCTTACGTTTATCTATCCAATCATTATCGTACTAATTGTGCTCGCATTTACGCACAACCTCTTCGGAGGAAGAACCGCAGTCTATCGCTATTCAGTCACGCTTACAGCCATCGTTAGCGCAATGGACGGCCTAGATGAAGCGAACCTGCTACCGTACTTCCTTGAAGAATTAAGGATGCTTTTACCTCTTTCACAACTCGACCTCAGCTGGGTCGTTCCTGCTTTAGTCGGTGCGGCGATTGGGTATTTAGTGTCTAGAAAACAAAGGAACCATACAACGTAGTTAACACTCGCTACGCGCACTTATAATGAGGGTGAAAACCCGAACAATCGCCGGCAGAACTCATCTTTGATTCTGCCGGCGATTGTGGATTTGGAGTTGTCTCTGGAAGCGTATGCCCTATTTGTCGAGAGCGTGCACTCCTCTGTCGATTGAGTGCACATCTTTGTCATAAGTGTGCACTTCCATGTCGAAAGCGTGCACACATCCAGATCAAGCGTATTTGATGTTCATTTTTTTCTAAATAAAACCGCAAAACGCACGTCTGCATGATGGTGTTATAGCACCGGTGAGTCGTATTCAACTTCACTACGTAGTAACGTACGTGTAATCATTCTTTTATCCATATAAAAAACCAGCCCGTAGGCTGGTTTTTTATAGTTCTGCTTTTGCTTTGTCAGCAAGTGCTGTAAATGCTTCTTTGTCGTTGACAGCAAGGTCAGCAAGCATTTTACGGTTAATATTAATATCCGCAAGTTTAAGTCCGTGCATCAAACGGCTGTACGAAAGTCCGTTAATGCGTGCAGCTGCATTGATACGCGCAATCCAAAGTTTACGAAATTCACGCTTACGATTACGACGATCGCGGTATGCATATTGTCCTGATTTAATAACTTGTTGCTTCGCTGTACGGAACAACGCATGTTTCGAACCGTAATAGCCCTTTGCGAGCTTTAATATCTTCTTGCGACGACGACGTGTGACTGTTCCACCTTTTACTCTTGGCATCGTCAATCCCTCCTCTGGTTACCTGTTTCCGATTATTTTTTGTATGGGAGTAACGGCTCAATGCGTGACTGATCACTTTTGTCCATTACTGCTTGTTTGCTAAGGTGACGCTTTTGCTTTTCTGTCTTGGCAGCAGCCAAGTGGCTTGTGTTTGCATGGCCGCGCTTTAATTTCCCTGATCCTGTACGCTTAAAGCGCTTCGCAGCACCGCGGTGTGTTTTCATTTTTGGCATGGTGTTTCCTCCTTTACACATTACATGTTGAGCAACGCTCTACATATTTACTTCTTATCGTCTGCCTTTGGTGCAAGAATTAAGAACATACTGCGTCCTTCCATTTTCGGATGTGTTTCCACAGTCGAAAGGTCTTTACATTCGTCAGCAAGACGGACTAATACTTCACGTCCTATTTGTGAGTGGGTAATGGCACGTCCACGGAAACGAATTGCCGCTTTCACCTTGTCGCCCTTCTCTAAGAACTTACGTGCATTTCTAAGCTTCGTATTGAAATCATGCTCTTCAATGTTCGGGCTTAGGCGCACTTCTTTTACGTTAATGACTTTTTGCTTTTTACGAGCTTCTCGCTCTTTCTTCTGTTGCTCATAACGATACTTTCCGTAGTCCATAATGCGACAAACCGGTGGGTTTGCATTAGGGGCAACAAGAACGAGGTCTAATTCAGCTTTCGATGCTAGTTCAAGCGCTTCGCGCTTTGGTTTCACACCTAATTGTTCGCCATTAGCGTCGATGAGACGCACTTCACGTGCACGAATCCCATCATTGAGCTTCATATCTTTACGAATCGTGAGCCACCTCCGTCAAATTTAAAGCGATATGAATCTAAACATGCTCACAAAAACAGTTTTGCACACAAAAAAGCGGGGCCGTAAACATACGGCGCCCGCTACTGCCATCACGTTCGATTGCATACCTGGTAACTGCCGAAGACTTCGACGCTTTGCAGGTGAGAAGCGGGCGCTTCTGCTTGAGTGCAACATGTTCAATACTTCATTACTATACAGGAAGGTTGGGCTATTGTCAACGCCCTACACCCATTTCCTACCGCATACTATTTACGAGCTTCTGCTTTCATTTGTTCAACAAACGCATCAAGAGGTTGCGACTCGGTGTCCGTTTCCCCGTATTTACGAATGTTCACTTCCAACGCATCTTGTTCTTTATCTCCTAGAACGAGTGTGTATGGAATCTTCTTCGTTTGGGCTTCGCGAATCTTATAGCCAAGTTTCTCTTCACGTACATCGACTTCGACACGTACACCCGCTTTTTGTAATGCTTCTTTCACTTTTTCTGTGTACGTTTTGTGCACTTCCAAAGAAACCGGAATGAGCTGAACTTGTACTGGGGATAACCACGTCGGTAAAGCGCCCTTGTACTCCTCAATGAGAAAAGCGACAAAGCGTTCCATCGTCGACACAACCCCGCGGTGAATGACGACTGGACGGTGTTCTTTCCCGTCTTCACCAATGTACGTCAAGTCCATTTGATTTGGTAGATGGAAATCTAGCTGAACTGTAGAAAGCGTCTCGTCTTTCCCAAGAGCCGTTTTCACTTGCACGTCTAGTTTAGGACCGTAAAAAGCCGCCTCTCCTTCAGCTTCTACATACTCTGCACCTGTTTCATCCATTGCTTCTTTTAGAAGAGCTTGTGCTTTGTCCCACATCTGATCGTTATCAACATATTTCTCTTTATCTTCTGGGTCGCGGTACGATAAGCGGAAATAATAATCATTTATGCCAAAATCGTTGTACACATTTTTAATGAGGTCAACGACGCGCAAAAACTCTTCTTTCATTTGATCTGGACGACAGAAAATATGAGCATCATTCAACGTCATCCCACGGACACGTTGCAATCCTGCTAATGCCCCGGACATTTCGTGACGGTGCATTGTACCGAGTTCTGCAATGCGTATTGGTAGTTCGCGATAGCTATGCAGACTGTTTTTGTAAACCATCATATGGTGTGGGCAGTTCATCGGACGGAGAACGAGGTCTTCATTGTCCATTTCCATCGGCGGGAACATGTCTTCATGATAATGATCCCAATGCCCTGACGTTTTGTACAAATCTACACTACCTAAAACCGGCGTATACACATGATCGTAGCCAAGTCTCTCTTCAAGATCAACGATGTAACGCTCGATTGTTCTACGAATGGTGGCGCCTTTAGGAAGCCAAAGTGGCAACCCTTGACCCACTTTTTGGTTCACGGTGAAGATCTCCAACTCTTTGCCGAGCTTTCGGTGGTCCCGTTCTTTGGCTTCTTCTAATAAACGCAAATGCTCATCCAGTTCTGCTTGTTTCGGGAAGGCAGTTCCGTAAATTCGTTGCAGCATTTGGTTGTTGCTGTCGCCACGCCAATATGCACCTGAAATGTTCATCAGTTTTACTTTCTTTAGTTTGCTCGTAGATGGCACGTGTACCCCGCGACACAAGTCCGTGAACTCACCTTGTTCGTATAACGAAACCGTTTCGCCTTCTGGAATCGCATCAATGAGTTCCAACTTCAAATTATCACCGATGTTCTGAAAATATTGCTTCGCTTCTTCTCGAGAAACAACTTTTCGAACGATCTCATGATTCTCATCCATAATCTTGTTCATTTCTTTTTCAATTTTAGGCAAGTCTTCCGGTGTAATTGTATGCGAAGTATCAATGTCATAATAAAAGCCACCTTCAATGACTGGGCCGACACCGAAATTCGCATCAGGGTACAAACGCTTTACTGCTTGTGCCAAAGTATGAGCGCTACTATGACGCAACACGTCAAGACCTTCTGGATCTTTATACGTATAAATTGCGATCCGGCCGTCACTTTCAATCGGCGTACGCAGATCGACCAACTGGTCATTCCATTTCCCTGCGACTGCTTGTTTTTTTAGACCCGAGCTAATTGAACTTGCAACTTCTTCCAACGATGTGCCCACATCAAATGACTTCATAGCACCATCTGGAAATGTTAATTGAATTGATTCTGCCATCTTTTCATCTCCTTTAATGTAAACACGAAAAAACTCGTCCCTAAAAAAGGGACGAGCTATACCCGCGGTTCCACCCTCATGCATCAACAAATTAATTGATACGCTTGAGACCGGTTAACGCCCGGGGTACGGCAGCAAATACTCATTACACTTGTTCTTCGCTACAGCTCCGAGGGGGTGAGCATCAAGACCTTGGATGAAAAGCTTTCAGCCGATGGCTTTTCTCTCTGAAATCTGTATCTTGAGCCCGTGTCCTCTTCCGTGCCATTTCAATGTACCGATATTATATAGTGAATGTGAAGAGTTTGCAACCTACACTTCTAACGCCTCTCGTAAGTGAGGATTTAAATGGGTTAATTCCTTTATACATACGCTTCTAAAATGCCATTCATTGCATCGCTTACATTCAGCGATTGCTTGATAGAGGAAGCTGTCATCTTCTGTCATTCTATATTGAAAATAGTACAACGTTGCGCGGTCCCACTCAGATAAAGCGTTCGTATTTAATGATTTAATTTTCTGAACAGAATCATTGTGTTTTTTTTGACTAATTAAATAAATGACATGCGAAAGCTGGTTTACTGGCAATGACTCGTCAAGTGAATAATGTTTATTCACACCCCAATACGAATACAATAAGTTTGCACTTCGTTTATTTAAGCTAACGAAACGTTCTAGTGAATAGGGGTTGTTCATCCCTTCCGTAAAATAGTTCTCTGCTTTTTGAAAATCAGAGAACAAATAAGAACGTCCCATATGTAACGAAAACCAAGATTGTAGCGCCGGTCGATGAATGTCATATAATTGTTTCAAGTAATGCCTAGCTTTCTCAAGCTGATTAAGTTGAGTATAGGATACCCCTAGTAATACGTGTATCCTCATCTTATAGCTCTCCGCCATGTATTCTTCTGTCAAAAAGGCAATGCTCTTATAAGCAAGCTTAGAGCATAGCGTAAACAACGAATGTTCTCCTTCATGGGCAAAAAGATAGGCCATGGAAATGTATTTGAGTGTATACGTTTCATCTGTCGGAGCTGGAAGTTTGGAGATATTCTTAACCATATCTTCATCAGGAGAAAGCTGCACTTTCATCTGTTGCATAATCTTATAGTATTGCGCATAAATTACGCTCTCCGCATTTGAAGCGTCCAACATGCGTTCTATATGTTGATCGTGAAGGTGTTGCATTTCAATAGACGTATACTCTAACGCATAGCGGGCATTTTTGCCGTTTACGTCCAGAGAAGGTATGTACGTTTCCATAAGTTCGAAAATACGATCCGGGAATGCAGCCTCCGTCACTTTCAACAAGGTGGCAAACGATTGAAACTCGCGCGCGGGATGGTTAACAAATTTGTAGATAGGTGTCGGATTGGAATAACCTGCCACCTTCGCTAACGATTGTGCCAACGTGCGATCTTTATCCATCGCTTCTCGTAATGCTTCTTTCAGCTTACTCATTCCCACTCCACCTTCCAAAATTACATACGGCGCACCGATTCAATCAGCCTCTACTCATTAGTTTATTCAGTTCGACGTGAAACGGCAAGTGGTTTCCATCAATGCCAACACAATCCGACAGAACTGCTATCATTTCTACAAAATTCCCTAAGATTTGTCACTGTCAAACGGTTCCTCAAAGTTGTCTTTTTCTTTATTGACGAGTTTTGAAGCATTAATTCCGTGTTCGACTGCCCACTTAATCACATAGTAAAGGGCAATAAAATTAAGAACGATCATTCCAACAACGAATAAAATATCCACAAAAACAACTCCTTTATGTGTGCAGTACCCTCCATTGTTGAACGAAAAACCTATCTGCATTATTTCCCGGGAAACAATGAACAAAACTGAGGGAGTGTTACCCATAAGGTCTTAGAATAGACTTTGGGTACAGCCCCTTTTTCTATTAATGAATTTCGTAACTTAGATCAGTTACAGCTTACCGGATATCTATAACTAGTGGGGTTTTTGATTTCCACTACAGGCGGATGCTAGTCGTCCAGATTATACGTGCGACATTGGCGGCAAGGTGCTGCACCCCTGCCACCGTGTTTACTTGACACTCAGAGTGTAGGGCAACCACCTCATCGTACCGCCCAAGTTGCCCGGTTCCCTGTGCGGAACGGAGGACCTAGTTCCAAAGTTCACTGATTGGAATCAGATTCAATCAAAAGTGATCAATTTGCCTTTTCTGATTCCAATCGAAAGGCATCTACTTCCAAACATTCGTTTATGGAACCAGGTTCAACATTTTAAAGAAAATGAACAGCCATCTAGTTCCAAAGCGATGTTCATTGAGTCGCACGCCTTGTTCCGAACCCTGAATTGAAAACCCAAAATTCAGTCGGCGCGAGTCGCGCCGAATCGAGAACGATTTCGGATCGTTGGCACTTCAGCCTGGAATCTGCGCTCCAGTTGGAACAAACTGCGCAGGAGTTTAGCTGAATGAGCGCTAAAGATCGCTAAAAAGAGCAAACTTGATCGCAGAAAGTGAAAACTCGCGCGGACAATGTGAACCATTCCCTGCCCCACCCAGTATAAACACCATTGGACTGATTCGACTTTTATCATGCCGTTCCATTTGTATGAAATAACGAGGGAAATTCCACATCCGAACGTCCGATGACCTTCATTCTATATAGATTTTATGGCCTGCGAGGGCTCATCCGGCACTGCTCCCGCAGAAGGCACCGCCTTTCGTTCCCATCAGTCGGAATACACCACAATTTAAAGAAATGGAGGGTCTTGCCCGCCAAAACGCTACACAGAAAGAACGTACATACAAAAATTGGAGTACAGATCAAAAACGATTTGTACTCCAATTTTACTTTAGAGGCTTTTGAGACAACCCCCTCAGCAATATTATTTTTGTACGTTGTCTTCTTTATCGAGCCAAATCTCTCCATCTTTATACGTCATTTGTTCAGGGTATCTAAGGTTAATCACTTCTTCTTGGATCTCTTGTGAAGGTGCCTTTGTCATTAAGGAAACAACGATACACGTGATCAAGTTAATCGGTACACTAAAGATTCCAGCTCCTGTATCACCGACACCGAACAACGTGAATCCATTCATGGCCATAAAGATGTACCCGAGCGTTGTGCTCAGACCAATTAACATCCCGGCAATCGCCCCTTGCTTGTTCATACGCTTCCACCACACTCCTAGGAAAAGGACAGGGAAGAACGTTCCACCAGCAATGGCAAAGGCCCAAGCGACAATTTGTGTAATTACCCCTGGCGGGTCAAGCGCCAACAACCCAGCAGCAATCGTCGCTAAGAAGATCGCAATTCGACCGGCCTTTAATCGTTTTTTGTCACTTGCGTCTGGCCGTAATAAGCGGAAGTATACGTCATGAGCAATGGACGAGCTGATTGTGATTAACAGCCCCCCTGCCGTAGATAAAGCGGCTGCCATCGCTCCGGCAGCAACCAAACCGATGACAAAAAGACCAAGGTTTGCAATTTCTGGAGTGGCCATAACGACCATGTCTTGAGAGACGGTAATCTCTTGCCAACTTAGAATTCCATCGCCATCTGTGTCAGCCACGGACAATAAGCCTGTATCAACCCAACGATCCACCCATGCCGGCAATTGATCCATCGGTTGACCGGCAACTTGTGTCATCAGAATAAAGCGCGAAAATGCGGCGTATGCAGGTGCTGATAAATATAACACCCCAATGAAAATCAGCGCCCAGGCACCACTCCATCTTGCTGCCTTCATTGTAGTGACTGTATAAAAGCGCACAATAACATGAGGTAGAGCTGCTGTACCTAGCATAAGTGTAAACATGAGAGCAATGAATTGACTTTGTGTACTTTCTGAGAACGGAGCAAAATATTCAGTGAGCCCTAGTTCTCGGTCTATTGCCCCAATCTCATCGATAACATTACCGTACGTCAACCAAGGAAGCGGGTTGCCCGTCACTTGTAGTGACATAAAAACAATCGGAATGACGTAAGCAATAATTAAAATGAGATATTGGGCAACTTGTGTCCACGTAATCCCTTTCATCCCACCGAGCGTTGCATAAATGGCAATAATCCCCACACCAAGTAATACACCAGCCCAAGTAGGAATTGCAAACAAACGTCCAATTACAACCCCTGAACCGGACAACTGTCCAATTAAGTAAGTAAAACTAATAATACACGTAGCTACAGCACCAATTACCCTTGCTGTATCGCTTCGAAACCGGTCTCCAATAAACTCTGGAACTGTAAAACGTCCGTATTTACGTAGTTGAGGTGCAAGTAAAAAGGTTAAGAACAAGTATCCTCCTGTCCAACCCATGATATATGGAAGACCATCGTACCCAAGTATCATTACCGTACCTGCCATACCAATAAACGAAGCAGCGCTCATCCAATCTGCACCAATCGCCATCCCGTTCCAAAACGGAGGAATCCCTCTTGATGCTACATAGAACTCTGACGTTTCTTTCGAGCGTGTATAAATCGCAATTACAATATATAGAGCAAAGGTAGCTAAAATCATTCCTACAGAAACTAGTGTTTGCGTATCCACATAATCCTCCTCCCGACGTTCACATCACTTTATTCGTCTAATGTTCTCCCGCTTGATGCAACAATTCTTTCATTCTCAGAATCGTCAACACCGTACTTCGCATCTAATCGATCATTCAGTACAGCATTTAAGATAAGCAACACGATAAACACGAGTACTGAACCTTGCGCGCCCATGTAATAGTGAAGAGGCATCCCCATGAAAGAAAATTGCGAGAAGAAATCTGCAAATAGTGCTACACCAAATGAAACCGCACAAGCAACCACAAGAAAAGAAACAATCATAACTATACGAATTTTATAATAATTCTCTGCGTCTTTACTTGATACTTTGATCATCTGAAATCCTCCTCATCGATTACCGTAAACCAAAGATAAAGGTGATTGTTTCACGAAACGAAAGCGGTACTTGGATAATGGAAACGAAAAGGTAGAGACCAATCGCAGCAATGGGCACACCCAAATAGATCGGTTGTTTCCTTCGTACCGTCAGAAAAATACTAGCAATGACAATTCCCCAAAAAAGAATAAGGAGCATCAAATCATTCCCCTCTTTTACAAAAAATGTTAAATAAATTCTACTTTACTACACTCAAGAAACCGCTTACAATATAAGCATGTCCTCCCTTCCAGCAGTGCGAGTTGTACTTAGCTTACATGACAGAAAAATGAGTGTCAATTTATATTATTTTAACTATTTATGAAACATAAATTTCCTCCATAAAAAATACCCGTCGCGAGTTGCGATCGAGTATCGAGCTGTGGCATGTTTTTGCGGCTCACTCGACTACGAGCATGTCCGCCATTTGTTTTTGTAGCAATTTTTTATAAAAGATCTTATCTATACAAACTCCCACTGCTCAAAGGCGCGTAGGTTTATTCTCTCTTGGAAGATGTTACGAAGTGTCAAAATTACACCGTCATCTCGGTCAGTGTAAACGTAAAGTCGTTTTGGAGCGAGACTTGCGATTGGACTTATGATGCGTTCTTTTGGAAGCAGTCCCTCTTCAAAGACAAGGTTGCCATCTGTATGGTGTGTTCTTCTTGCAAGTCCCCACTCTACTCCAGATTGATCACAAAAGCGGAATTCCGTTTGATTCGGATACCATAGATGAACCTCTGTGCATTGTGGTTCTGAACTTTCTACATAAGACCGAAGCTGTTCTACAATCGTCTGATATTCTTGTTCAAGTGTATACTCTTCCAAAACGGCTTCAGTTAAATCATCTAAATAATGAATATAACTTCCAATGCAAAAGTTTAAGAAGGGGTTCCATTGAAATACGGAGTACTGTTGAAGGTGCCGATATACACAATGATAGAGCACATCAACACGTTGATTCACTCGCTTTCCAATGGGAATTTCTGTTCTTTCACCTGATAGTATGGCTTTCATCAATTCCATGACTTGTTCTTGTTCGGTACGGTCTTTCAATGCATGACTTTTTTTAAATTTTTGGATCATCAACTGGCTTTCATAACGCTCGACGATCTCATCGGTTAAAATCGTGGCCACATACGGAATAATCGATTCTAACCATTCATCACTCGTTCCTGAATGTTGAACACGTAATTGCCCTTCATGCTGCTCGACGGAGAAATCCGCGGCGATTTCTCGAATGCTTCCTTTTAGTCTTTCATAAACACTCACACTATTAATGCCATCATTAAATTCAATGGAATGCACACCCAAGCCCCCTCTGTGCCTTACGTCAGTTACAGTACGCGTACCGTTCAGCGCTTCACTCTGATTCATCATATGGCTTATGAGGGACAAACATGCCAATAAATTGGTACAAAAAGAAGAAGTCGCTAGGACTTCTTCTCGATCAAGTGTTTAGTTTTGCATTTCAAAGTCTCGGGATACTCGTTCATCTTCAGCAAATACGTGGCGTGTATTATACTTCGTGTCACGTACGGCAGGCGTTTTACCTGCTTCACGAATAATGTCTAGCGCCCGGTTATTGTTTACTTTGTGTGTAGTCCCTGCTGCAGACACTACGTTTTCTTCGATCATTGTACTTCCGAAGTCGTTGCAACCAAAATGTAAAGAACGCTTACCTGTTTCTGGTCCCATCGTTACCCATGAAGATTGGAAGTTCGGGACATTATCTAGAAACAGTCGACTAATGGCTACGTTTTTCAGATAACCGTTCGGGGTAATTTTCTCCCCTTTCATACGGGTATTATCTGGTTGGAATGTCCACGAGATAAACGCTAAGAAGCAGTTCGTCTCGTCTTGTGCATCTCTCACTCGTTGTAAATGTAGGGCACGTTCTTCATTAGATTCGCCAAATCCGATGACCATCGTAGCTGTTCCGTGCATGCCGACTTTCTTAGCTGTCTTCATACACTCAATCCATTGTTTCCAGTCAATTTTCAGACGGCTTACAGCCTTACGATTCTCTTCTGTAAGAATCTCTGCCCCGCCACCAGGCAATGAGTCTAGCCCAGCATCTTTCAACGCTTGCAACACTTCTTCAAGTTCCATGCCCGAAACATCCATCATCTTATAAATTTCAGCAGGTGAGAATGAGTGCATCGTAATGTCCGGGAAGCGTTTTTTAATGTTTCTTAGCAGGTCGGTGTAGTATGTAAACGGCAAATCTGGATTCGTTCCACCTTGCATAAGAATCTCCGTTCCACCTACATCAACGGTTTCCTGGATTTTGTTGAAGATTTCTTCGTCGGAGAGAACATAGCCTTCCTCATGTCCTGGCGGACGATAGAACGCACAAAAACGACAGTACGTATCACAAAAGTTCGTATAATTTACATTCCGTCCGATGACGAACGTCGTAATCGGATCGGGATGCCACTTTTTCATCATTGTATCCGCAGCTTTTCCGAGCTTCTCCATTTCTTGATCGTTGTTCTCATCAACTTCATATAGCCTAACCGCATCTTCCATTGTCAATCGTTCCCCAGCCGTTGCTCTTTCAAGGATGTGATCGATACTCATGAAGACTCCTCCTAATCCCGAATCAAATTCTATTCAACATCTATCGTAACATAGTGTGTTTCTTTGCTGCGACAATCTTTGCTCATTCATGTGTGGCGTCGGTTTCTTCCCGCTACAAAAAGTTCTGTCGTTTGTGGTCGAATTCGTTCCATTACCCGCTTGGCTTTCAAGCGTTCTTCTCCCCCTTTTTGGGAGAAACTCAAGTGATCTTCTAATTCATCATAATCCCAATTAGACGTAAACACCGTTGGTAACTTTTCTGTCATGCGGTATTGTAAGATCACACCTAAAACATCATCGCGCACCCAACTTGACATCGTTTCTGCTCCTAAGTCATCGAGTAGCAACACAGGTACACGCTTAACCGCTTCTAATTTCTCAGTGACGGTTCCATCGGCAACCGACTGTCGCATTTCTCGAAAGAACTCAGGAACGTAGACGAGCATCGATTGGATGTTTCTTTCTGCAAGCGTGTTCTGGATGGCCGCTGCAATATACGTTTTGCCGACGCCAAACATTCCGTGCAAATAAAGGCCTTCACCTTGCTCACCTGGATGGGTTTCATTAGCAAACCGAAGTGACTGAATGACAGCTTTTCCCCTTGTATCATCTGATTCATCCCAATCAATCGCATTAAAAGAAGCCTTTTTAAACTCTTCGGATACGTACATGCTTTTGACAAGTCCTTCTCGTACTCGCCTGGCATCATGTGCTTTTTTACTCGGGCACGGTAGGTACCGCATTTGAATTTGACCATTTTCAACATAAAGCTCAGGTTGATGCCCACGCATCAAGTTTGTGCAACTATCCAAGCTCGTACACCGATCACAGTCGATACTTGCACTTTTGTATTCATATAGCTGTGAAAGTCCTTGCTGAATAGCTCCATCTTCTAACTCATCCTGATGCGTTTGTAACCATTGCTCAATTCGCTCGTCTTGAAACAAACGTTCACTCGTTTGTTTCAACCTCGAACTCCAGCCACTCTCATTCATATACTTTCTAATTGAATCACGAATCGGTTCCATTGTTTACTCCCCACCTCCTCGTTGATATTGTTCCAATAGAGATTCAAATGCTTGTCGATCTTCTTTCGTTTTCTTTTTCTTTGTATCTTCGCTTGTTTCCTTAGGCTCTTCTGTCAACCACTTCGGTAATTTATCCTGCCTGTTTGACCCTTGATTACGTGCTTTTCTTGGAGTCGCTTTTTGAGCATTGGTTTGTTTATGCTTTGCATCTTTACGGTTTTTGTATTCCTGTTTAGCAAGGCGCATCGCTTCTTCCACGGTTTTAATCCGTTTTCTCGACCAATGACCCGCAATCTTCTGCACGAGAGCAGCGTCAAGCTTTTTATCGTTCGTTCGCATCACATAATCAATGAGTGTGTTCGCTACGCCTGGCGAAAATTGATAATCATGAACGAGTGACTCTGCTAAGCGTAAGTCTGCAGGGGAAACAGAAGCACCATCAGATAGACTAGTAAGAAGGTCCAGTGGAGAGATCCGCTCGTAGTACTGTACCATCTTATCATCTTCACTTACGGGTTGTTTACTTGAATCTTGACTCGCTTTACTCGTACGCATCCCAAGTTTTGGTGGGGTTTGTCCATGGGTCGTCCGGTACCAATCCTTCACTTTCAACCGTAAGCGTTCTGTATCAATCGTGTCGTCACCCACCATTGCCTCGACGAGAAAACGACTCATCGTCTTTTCATCAATTTTGTAGATAAACGCTAGTTGTTGTACAACGACTAACACTTCGTTCGTAAGCAACTTTTCTTGTAAAAAGAATGGAGGCAAAAATGTCTTTAACGTAACCGGATCAAGAGGTTCTCCTGCAATGACCGGCTGTTCAGTCTGTCGACTTGTGGCTGTGTCCACATGCTCGTCAACAGGATCTTGTTGAAGCTCAGAATCTTTTATCGCTTGGAACACATCATTAAATGCCACCGTTTTATCTTCCCATTCACCGGTAAGTTTTGAAGTACTAAATCTTCTTCGAACTTCTTTAAATCGGTTTCTTCCAATGCGATTTTGCAAGAAAACACCGAGCAGCGGATCCTCCAAAAATTCTTTCGCTGATAACGGTGTCTTTAAATCATAAACAAACATCCGGTCTTCACCGTCGTTTTGGTGTTGCATAAGCGTCGTTAACAGCCCAATTGCTTCTAGTTTTTTGCGTGCTTCTAAAATCAAATGCATCTGTTCGCCTAAAGTAACCATTAATTCACGATGCGTGCTTCCTTGACACATATACGTGTCTCTTTCCAACCGATAGTATAACGTTAAATAGACATTAACGGCCAAAGCGCCAATTAAAGGTTGGTATAACAGCACGAGTGCTTTTTGGTCCATTTCCGAAAACGGTCCCATCATGCGCACACGATATCCATCAACGGGCCGAACTTCGCTCCATGTCCAAGACAAAACCAACACCTGCTTTCTCTTTCTACACACAAAAAGGCCCTTCAGCGGAATCGTTCACTTCTTGGCCCCTTCATCACTGCGATTCATAAGATCTTTCAGTTCATCAATAAACACATTAATATCTTTAAACTGTCGATACACAGACGCGAAGCGGACATATGCCACCTCATCGACTTCGGACAGTTGTTCCATGACTAATTCTCCCACTCGGCCGCTTTGTACTTCTAGCGCCGGATCGCTTCGCAATTGCTTTTCAGTTTCATGCACAATCTCTTTAAGCGTATCCATGGATACCGGTCGCTTCTCGCAGGCGCGAATCAACCCTCTAAGCATCTTATCAGGACTAAATTCCTCACGATTACCGTCTTTTTTCACGACGATCATCGGCGTTTCTTCGACCGTTTCATATGTCGTAAACCGATGGGAGCATTCTTCACATTCTCTGCGTCGACGGATTGAACGGCCTTCATGATGCGGCCTTGAATCAAGCACTCGTGTACCATTCGAGTGACATACCGGGCAGATCATTGTTTCACTCCCTATTTCTTTGTCATTTGCATTCTACTCATACTATACCATGTCTTGAACAGCTGTTCCATTCCGAGAAAACATGAAAAAACACAATGAAAACATAACGTCTTCATTGCGCCTTAATGTTATCCTTTAATAGCTGTCGTTTCATTGATCTTCTTACCAATTAACTTGACGAGGTCTACGACACGGCATGCATAGCCCCATTCGTTATCATACCATGCAAACACTTTTACTTGGCGCTTATTCATGACCATTGTCGACATGCTATCTATAATTGATGATCGATCATCTCCGTTAAAATCAATGGAGACGAGAGGGTCGTCACAAACACCGAGAATGCCTTGCATTTCTTTCTCTTCTGCAGATCGAAATGCTTCATTCACTTCTTCTGCAGTCACATCACTTTGCAAGTCGCATACCAAGTCAACAAGCGAAACGTTAGGCGTTGGTACGCGCAGCGACATCCCGTTCAGCTTCCCTTCTAAATGAGGTAACACGAGGGAGATCGCTTTTGCTGCCCCTGTTGTAGTAGGGATAATCGATTGCCCACAGCTTCTCGCTCTGCGCAAATCTTTATGTGGATTATCAATGTTCTTTTGGTCATTTGTATATGCATGAACCGTTGTCATCATACCACTTTCCACACCAAACACGTCATCAAGTGTTTTCACGACAGGTGCTAAGCAGTTCGTCGTACACGACGCATTGGAAATGACGTGATGATGTTCATGGTCATAATCCTCTTCGTTTACACCCATAACGACCGTCACATCTTCATCTTTAGCAGGAGCTGTAATGACGACCTTCTTTGCACCTGCTTGAATGTGCATGCCTGCGGTTTCACCCGTGACAAACTTGCCAGTAGCTTCAATAACGACATCCACGCCAAGCTCTTCCCATGGCAGTTCCAATGGATTGCGGTTTTGAATAAGGCGAATTTCTTTACCATCTACAATAAACGCATCATCAGTTGTATCAATCTGAGCACTAAATTTCCCATGTGTGCTGTCATGTTGTAACAAATGTGCGAGGGTTTTTGGAGAATGCGTTGCGTTCACTGCAACGATTTCAATATCATCTTCGAAAAAGGCGCGTCTAAACGCCATTCTGCCTATTCTTCCAAATCCATTGATCGCAACTTTTGCTTTCATCTCGGTGCCCCCTAATATGATATACTAATCATTCTTCATTCGCTATTTAGTATATCATATAACATATACTTGTACGATGTTTTTCTTCTATTTGTACGTTAAGAACACACATTCCATTTTTTTAGAATCTTCTCTACTTGTTTTTCACTGTCAAGTCTAGATCCTGAATTATCAACAATCTCATCCGCATATTTTTTCTTCTCATCTAGAGGGATTTGCGAAGCAATTCTGGACTTCGCTTCTTCCTCGCTACTGTTGTCACGCTCCATAAGCCTCTCTAATTGCGTCTTTTCGTCCACAAATACGAGAAGTACTTGGTCGACGCTGTCCATGCGATTATTTTCTACAAGTAAAGGAATATCATACACAATCGTCCGATGACCTTTTTCTTCGTAATCTCTTTGTTGCCGCGTTGACTCTTCCTGAATGAGCGGGTGCATAATGTCGTTTAACGCTTGACGCTCTTTTTCATCGTTAAAGATAATAACACCGAGTTTTTTGCGGTGGAGCGTGTCGTCATCGTGAAATACGCCGTTACCAAATCGCTCCTTGATTAGCGCGTGCGCCTTTTCTCCTGGCTCGACAATTTTTTTGGCAATCTGGTCGGCATCAATAATCGGTAAGCCATTTCGCTGTAACAGTTCAGCAATAAAACTTTTTCCACTTGCAATTCCACCTGTAAGACCGATGATCATACGTACCTTGCTCCTTAAATAAAGTTAATGAGACCAATACAAATGAGTAATAAACCTGGGACAAATGCGAGCTTTTCGAACATCTTTACGTTTGCCAGTTTTCGTCCGCTCTTTTTTCCGAGTATTAAAAATGACACACACATCACCGAAACTAACAAAGCAAACCAAATCATGGAATAACCAAGTATCGCGGCACCAAATCCCGCACCAAACGCATCTAAAGACAAGGCAATTCCTAGAAGCACGGATTCTTTCACACCAATACTTCCAGAATTATCCATATCAGCAACGGTCGGTTTTTTTAGAATTTGAATCACTAATCCGAGCTTTTTAAACTCCCACTTGAGCATTTTTTCATCTGCTTGCGGTTTGATTTGCACAGATGGTACTGTTCCTGCTTCGTTAGAGTGGTGTGCGGCTTGGATAATAGCGTACACCCCGATGAGAATGATAATGCCCCCACCAATGTAGTCACCAAACGCAACCGGTATATATTGAAACAAGGCGTTGGCTACCATCCCCGATAATAATACCGCGGAGAACGAGCACAAACCAATGAGCAATATCGGGATCATTGAAATCCGCAGTTTTCTTAATCCATACGTCATCCCAACACCAAAACCATCTACACTTACGGCAAACGCCAATATAAGTATTGCAACAAAGGAATCCAAACGAGTCAGCCCCCTCAAACTACGTACTCACAATAGCCTATGTTTTAGACTTATCCGACGTACGTATTGAGGAGGTACTTTTCGTTACCGCTGACAGTGACTACAAAAATGTGTGCCTCTGCCCGCTGTTACATTTTTTTCGATCGGGGCGGAGCATACTTTACACGGCGCGCCTTTGCGACCATAAACAAACAACTGTTGTTGAAAATACCCCATATCCCCATTGCCATTCAAGTAAGAACGGATGGAAGAGCCGCCCGCTCGAATGGCATCTTCTAGCGTCTCTTTTGCGTGGATAACAATTCGGGCTGCTTCTTCTGCATCGAGCTGAGACGCGATCTTCCCAGGATGGATACGAGCTCGAAACAACGCTTCGTCCACGTAGATGTTGCCAAGACCTGCAGTGATGGACTGGTCGAGAAGCACCGCTTTAATGGACCGAGACGTTGTTTTTATTTTTCCGAGAAGGTACTCGGCTGTGAAATCAGGAAGAATGGGCTCTGGGCCTAGCTTGTTCAACGGTGCATGGATGAGCTCATCACCTTTATCAAACAGATGCATCGTACCAAACTTCCGCACATCTTGGTACTCAAGTGTCGTACCATCGGTAAAAAGGAAACGTACATGTGTATGCTTATCCGGCTCATTCGTCGTCACAAGAGAGTACTTTCCTTCCATGCGCAAATGAGAAACGAGGGTGTAATCACTCAGATGAAAAATCAAAAACTTTCCTTTTCGTTTTATCGTTTCCATACGCTGGCCACGAACGAGCATTTTAAAATGTTCAACATCATCTGGACGCTTAATTATTTTTGGCCATCCGATTTGGACTTCTACAATCTCTTTACCTTCGACGAGCTCGAGGAGCGTTCGTTTGACTGTTTCTACTTCAGGAAGTTCCGGCATACGTCTAGCTCCTTATTTTGCTTCATACCAAGTGTTTCCATGCTCGACATCCACGACGAGTTCAACATCAAGCGGAAGAGTTTCACTCATTAACTGCGTAACCAGTTGTTCAAGATCCGCCAATTCGTTCTTCGGCACTTCAAAAATGAGTTCATCGTGCACTTGTAGTAACAAGCGGCTCTCATAATTTCGTTCTGTCAGTGCATTCGCCACGTCAACCATCGCTTTTTTAATGATGTCAGCTGCAGTGCCTTGGATCGGCGTGTTCATCGCCGTTCTTTCTGCGAATCCACGCAAATTAAAGTTCCGGTTGTTTATGTCTGGCAAATACCGTCTACGCTTTAATAACGTCGTCACATACCCTTCATCTTTTGCATGTGCAATCGAGTCATCCATATACTGTTTCACTTTCGGGTACGTTTCAAAGTATTTATCGATGAAAGACTGTGCTTCTTTTCTCGTAATCCCTAAGTTTTGAGACAGCCCGTAGTCGCTGATTCCATATACAATCCCGAAGTTGACCGCCTTTGCGTTTCTTCGCATTTCACTTGTCACTTCAGACTTCAACACATCAAAAACATCCATAGCTGTTTTCGTATGCACGTCTTCTCCTTCATGAAAAGCCTGCATCAACTTCTCATCACCAGACATATGTGCAAGCACACGTAATTCAATTTGTGAATAGTCAGCAGCTAGAATGACCCAATCCTTTTTTGAAGGGACGAATACTTTTCGGATCTTTCGTCCTTCCTCAAGTCGAATCGGGATGTTTTGCAAATTCGGATCCGCAGAACTTAATCGGCCTGTTTGCGTAAGCGCTTGGTTGAACCGAGTGTGAATCTTGTTCGTATCTTTATGAATCACTTTCAATAAGCCTTCTACGTACGTAGATTTCAATTTGGACACTTGACGGTAGAGCAACAGCTTCGGAATGATCTCATGCTTGTCCTCGAGCTTCTCCAATACATCTGCCGCTGTGGAATAGCCTGTTTTCGTCTTTTTAATGACCGGAAGCTCCAAGCGTTCAAAAAGAATCGGTCCAAGCTGTTTCGGTGAGTTGATATTAAACTCTGTGCCTGCAAGTGTGTGAATGTCCTTTTCTAACGTCGTTAACCGCTCTTCTAGTTCTGTCCCCATCACTTTCAACTGTTCTTGGTCAACAGACACCCCAAACAGCTCCATTTCAGCTAAAACTGTGGACAAAGGAAGTTCTAACGTCTCAAAAAGATCTTTTTGATCGTTCTGTTTGAGTTCTGTTGAAAGCATCGGAACGAGTTTCCAAAGCGTCGCTGCTTTTCTTGCAATATGATCAAGTAGCGCATCTTTTTCTGGCTTCTTTTGCTTTGCACCTTTGCCATACACTTCCTCATCCGTAAGCACGGTATGTTGACCTCTTCGTTCTGAAATGTCGGCAAGGTCGTGACTAGATAATGACGGGTCAATTAAGTAAGAAGCAATGAGCGCATCAAACTCAACCCCCTGGAGTGCAATATCTCGCCAACCTAGTGCTACCGTAGATTTTTTTGCGTCAAACAGATACTTCTTTTTCGTGCTGTCAGCGAGCCAGCCTTTAAAATCATCCGACGCGAGCGCCGCTTCTATCGGCACGGTGAACGAACCTTGTTCATTTACAATTGCCATCCCCCATAGGTCCGCATGATGATAATTATCCATAGGGTCTTCAATGATCAGTGCAGCGGGTGAGACGAGCATTTGACTCGTCACATCGTTTTCATGTTGAAATGTAAAATCGTCCAATTCAGCGCTCGCTTCTTCTGGGTGATCATCGTCGTTGTCGAGATGCTTCATTAAGGAGTTAAAGCCATACTCCTTAAATAGTTTCCGCACAGCCGACGAATCAAAGCCTGAATAAGCCAATGACTCGATGCTCATATCAACAGGGGAATCACGGTCAATGACCGCCAGCTCTCTACTCATAAGCGCTTGATCCCGGAACTCTTTTAATCGTTCCTGCAATTTAGGACCCGACACATCATCTGCATGGTCCAGTACCTCAGTAATATCGCCAAACTCTTTTAGTAGCTTGAGCGCTGTCTTCTCTCCAACTTTAGGAATCCCTGGAATGTTGTCGGACGAGTCACCGGCAAGTCCTTTCATGTCAGGAATGTGTGTAGCTGGGATGCCGTACGTCTCCTTCATTGCCGCCTCATCATACCAGTCAACATTCGTAATTCCTTTTTTTGTAATGGCGACGTGAGTACGCTCGCTTACGAGTTGCAATAAATCTTTGTCACCTGTAAACACACGCACGTCTTGCCCATGTTCTTCGGCCCGCTTAGAAAGTGTTCCGATAATATCATCCGCTTCATATAGTTCAACTTGAACCGATGGAATGCTTAATGATTCTAGCACCTCACGAATGATCGGCATCTGTTCTGACAGCTCTGGTGGTGTCTTTTGTCGATCACTTTTATACGCTTCATATTGTTTGTGTCGAAACGTCGTTTTCCCAGCGTCAAAAGCAATCAGAATGTGTGTCGGTTTTTGCTCTTCAAGAATTTTCATAAGCATGTTCGTAAATCCGTACACCGCATTTGTGTACACCCCTTTATCATTTGTCAGGAGTGGCAATGCAAAAAATGCTCGATACGCAATACTATTTCCGTCTATAAGTACAAGTTTCTCCAATGGAAGACCCCTTTCCGTTCTCTATTGCTGTTCATATTTTATCATATCTCGCTTAGCGTTTCTCTTTCAGTAGTATAGTCATTCATCCATTGGTAAAAAATATGAAATGCATTCACAAAGGAGGGAATTCTGTGAAGAAAGTCATCATCATCCTGCTACTCATTCTGATCTTGTTCAGCGGGTTTGTATCGTCAATCGGTTACGCCAGTCCGAGCATTACCGATTTTGAGTTGGTAGTACATGCAGAAGAAACGTATGAAATAACATACCATTTGTTTGATGAAATGTACGATTATCAGATGAATGACCAGGAGCTTAGCGGTGAAGAAGCGAAACCTAAAATTGAATCGTTTATATTCAGTTTAGGACTCACCCAAGACCTTCAAGATGAGCAAGTTAAATTAAAGGTTTTGGACAAACTTCAGTTATCGGAAAAAGAAGTAAAAGACTTTTCACTAGAACTTACGTTTGATGGCGGGAAATCGCAAACGGTGAAGTAATCGTAAAGGGGCTGATCAATAAGGTCTTAGAATAGACCTTCGGCACAGCCCTTTTTTCTATGCAGTCCAGACGATCAGTGTAACCTCGGTGGCATAAGACGACCTCCGTGTTTTCAAGGTCGCGGAGGCCTCCTCGGTCTAACGATGAGGGCGATGAGAACGAGCAGTGTAGACAGTGCTACGGTTTTAGAGACTTGGCGTTTTACGTAGCAAACCTCGGGGTGGCTTCTGGCTATGGTAAGATTTTTTCTATTTTGGGAGTTGATTCAGCTAAAATCACACCATTGTTTGTTCTATGGTAGGATTTGCCGTTTTTATGGTAGGATCTGCTACACCTGGGTGCGAAAAAGAAGAGAAATCTTACCATAGGAGTTCCTATGGTAAGATTTCTTTCTGAGTTGCACGGTTTTTGAGGCTGGGGCGGGAGAACAGGTTCCAAAGATCACCGATTGGAATCAGATTCACTCATTTGTGCCCGTTTAGCCTCTTTCTGATTCCAATCGATCGGCATCTACTTCCAAACATCCGTTAATGGAATTAGATTCAGCACTTTAACGAGAATAAACGGCAATTTAGTTCCAAAGCGATGTTCACATTCGTCCGCGCAACGCCACGAAGATTGAATCGCACTCCCTGCCCCACCCTGTGTAAATACTCTTGGAGTGGTTCCACTTTTGTCCACAATGGAACCTCCACATGCTAGCACCCCATGAAATTCTTTCGTTCCGATCAGTCGGGATACTCCACACTTTGCAGAAAACGATGGGCCTCGCCCGCCAATACAGTTCATATAAAAAACGTACATACAAAAATCGGAGTACAGATCAAAAACGATCTGTACTCCGATTTTACGTTAGAAACTTTTAGACAGCCCTTTTTATAGTTCTTAAATCAAGTCAACGCACGAGTGCCTCACTCTTCGGAACTCGGTTTGTTTTCATTCGTTACTGAGCATGGTAAGCGAACGGTAAAGGTCGTTCCTTCGTTCACTGTACTTTCTGCAGTAATTGTACCTTGTTGAGCTTCTACAAGGTGTTTGACGATGGCTAAACCTAAACCTGTTCCACCTGAATTTCGACTACGGGCACGATCGACCCGGTAGAACCTTTCAAAGATTCTAGGCAAGGACTGTTCATCAATACCAATCCCGTTGTCTTTTACTTGAATGACGCAACGATGACTCTCCTCGTCTCTAAACGCCTCCACGGTGACATGTCCGTTCTCTGGCGTATACACAATCGCGTTGGTGACGAGATTAATGACGAGCTGTTTAATTCTCGCTGCGTCACCGACCATTTCCATTTCTTCGTGGAATCGTTCCTCAAGTCGAATGTGTTTTTTCTCTGCTTTTTTATGAAGAAGTGTCAATGATTCCGAAATGACTTCAGTCAAAAAGAACGCCGAAGGATGAAGTTGAAACGTATGGTGCTCAATACGTGATAGCTCAAGCAAATCTTCAATAAGGTCTTGGAGTCGACTGCTTTCTTTCCCAATAATTTCTAAAAATTGCTTTCGAATGACTGGGTCCTCATGAGAGCCATCCAACAGTGTTTCAGCAAAACCTTTCAAGGAAGTGACGGGCGTCTTTAATTCATGTGATACGTTAGCAACGAAGTCTTTTCTCATCTGCTCTAATCGCTTTAAATCTGATATGTCATGCAAGACGATTACCACACCTTCTAGTTCACTACGCTCACTCATAATCGGTGTGCCGTACACCTCATAATAGCTCTCTTTGGCTGGCGACGTGACAAGGCGTAATCGATCTTGCTTGTTTTCTTCGGTCATAAACACCGATTGAATAAAGTTTACAAGGGTTTGATCGGATATAATTTCGTAATATAACCCTTCGAATTCTTCTCCATCAGCAAAGATTTCTCTTCCAATTCGGTTTGCTACACTGACGATCCCGTGGCGGTTTATAAAAATGAACCCGCTTCCCATATGATCAATAAGTGCCCGCAATCGGTCATGCTCTCGTTCATATCGCCTAGTTGTTTTGTCTAAGTTCAATGCCAGTAAGTTAACAGATCGAGCAAGTTGACCGATTTCATCGCTAGAATCATCATAGGCTCGAGCTTTGTAGTTGCCTTTCACCAATTGCTTTGACATTTCAGTGAGCTCATAAATCGGTCGAGTGAGCTGATGACCGACCCGGTATCCGAGGATCATGATGATAAGGAGTGCCGCAGAGAAGCTAATGCCAATAAACAGCCAAACCCGACCGGTCGCCTCGTGAATATGCTCAATATTAAGGGCCATTCTAACAAACCCTTCCACATTTTCACCGTTTCCGATCGGCTCTGCGTAATAGAGCATCTCTTCATTGACAGATTCGCTCGTTCTCACCTCAGCCGTATCGTCTACCCCTGCATTTCTAATTTCGGGTCTTTGCAAATAATCAACTGTGCTGGATTCATAACTTGCATGGCTTTCTGCGATGACCGCTCCTTCGTCGTTAATCACGGTAATCCTAGCACCAAGCTGCTTGCTAGCTTCTTCAATATAAACGTCAAGTGACTGGTCTTCGTCTAAAGGGTTGATTTGCAATGCTAGAAGTTTTGTTTCCTTTTGCAACCTGTCCACCGTTTGCTCCATATTCATCTCATTCATCAAAGAACCGAGGAGCAGACCGAGGGCAGTTAGTACCGTAACGATAATGAGTAATAATGCAAACATTAAACGCGCACGAAAGGTATTCATCGGCTTCGTGGATTCTCCATTTTATACCCAAGCCCACGTACCGTTTTAATATAGACAGGTTTTTTCGTATTCGGTTCAATTTTCTCTCGCAAATGACTAATGTGCACATCTACAATTCTTGTGTCCCCGACAAATTCATAATTCCAAATTGCTTTGAGCAACTGATCACGTGTAAGTACACGTCCTTTATTGTTCACCAAATACAGGAGCAACTCAAATTCTTTTGGCGTTAACTCTAGGCGCGATTCATTTATATAGGCCTCATGGTAATCTGGATAAACATCCAAATCTCCAATCGATTGCTTTTCATTGGCATCTTCTTCTGTCTGTTGATTTTGTCCTTTGCCCGACTGCTCTACACGCCGAATAATCGCGCGCACTCTAGCAATTAATTCTCTCGGACTAAACGGCTTCGTCAAATAATCATCAGCGCCAAGTTCCAACCCTAGCACTTTATCAAACTCTTCGTCTTTTGCCGTCAGCATTAAAATAGGCGTTGTAACTTGTTGCTCCCGCAGTCTTCTACACACTTCCAAGCCATCAAACACCGGCAGCATCAAATCCAAAACGATTACATCATACACATGAGCGAGCGCTTGCTCTACGGCTTGTTCACCGTCTACTGCAGCGTCTACGGAATAGCCTGCTTGCTCAAAGTTATATGTGAGTAGCGTAACAATGGATGGTTCATCATCAACAACGAGAATTCGATAGCTCATGAACGTGGCTCCTTTTATGTATAACAATCTGTTCTTATATCGTAATCGAACGACTGACACTGCTCAAGCAAACCTCTACGATCTTTACCAATTCTTCGCAGTCTTTACATTGCCTTAAAACAACACAAAGAAACTGACACAGCGTATGTGTCAGTTATGAGTCCATTATGATTGATGTTGTTTACCGGTTTCTGTCGTTGTTGGTTGCTCAGCAATATCTTTACGGTCCGGCTCATCGTCCATCATCTGCTTCGTAGATTTCTTAAACTCAGAGAGTGTCTTGCCGAACGCGCCACCAATTTCAGGGAGCTTTTTAGGCCCAAAGATTAAAAGCGCAATCACAAGAATGAGAATTAAACTCGGAATGCCAATATTTGGAATGCCCATCGTATTTCCTCCTTCAAAATATGTCGATTACGTAGCGTAAGTATGATTAGTGTGACCTGGAAACTTTGAAATATACTACGGACTCATCATATCATATTGTTACGCTTCGGACAAAAACAAATTAAGACGATTTTCCAAACATAAGAAAGTTAGATTCAAAACAAAAAACCGGCAACGACCGGTTTTTTGTTTTGAATTATTATTGTTGAGGAAGAGCTTCCATGACGTTACGAACAGATGCAATAGAAGTAGCAAATTGTTCTTTTTCATCATCAGTAAGATCAAGCTCAATGATCTTCTCAATGCCATCTCCACCTAGTACCGTCGGTACACCGACATAAACATCTTCATACCCATACTCTCCTTCAAGGTAAGCAATGGATGGGAGAATGCGCTTCTTATCTTTTAGAATCGCTTCTACCATTTGTGTAAGAGATGCTGCAGGTGCGTAATATGCACTTCCATTTCCGAGGAGGGATACAATCTCACCGCCGCCTTTACGTGTGCGCTCTACAATTGCATCGATGCGCTCTTGTGAAAGCAAGCTTGTTAGCGGTACGCCGCCAACACTTGAATAGCGAATGAGTGGAACCATATCATCACCATGGCCACCAAGAACAAATCCTTGCACGTCTTCAACCGAAAGCTTGAGCTCTTGAGCGACAAACGTACGGAAACGAGCAGTATCCAATACACCTGATTGTCCAATGACACGGTTTTTCGGGAAACCGGATGCTTTGTATACAGCGTAAGTCATGGCGTCAGCTGGATTTGTAAGCACAACAATGTACGTGTTAGGTGAGTGCTTCACAACTTGCTCAGTAACAGATTTCATGATGTTCGCATTCGTGTTTACAAGATCATCACGGCTCATGCCTGGCTTTCTTGCAATGCCTGCTGTAATGACGACCACATCTGAATCTTTTGTTTCACTGTAATCAGAAGTACCTACTACGTTCACATCCGCACCTTCAACAGGTGTTGCTTCAAGCATGTCCAAAGCTTTTCCTTTTACAGGACCATCTTGGTCAGGAATATCAACGAGTACAACGTCTGCGAGTTCTTTTTGTGCAACCATTAGCGCCGTAGACGCTCCTGTGAAGCCTCCGCCAATAACGGACACTTTTCTGCGTTTAATAGCCATTCGATTTGCCTCCTAGGAATCTACCTTACATATTTTTAATGAGTTCGTCTGCAAACTCGGAGCATTTCACTTCTTTAGAGTTGTCCATCAGACGAGCGAAATCATACGTGACAACTTTGCTTGCAATTGTTTTGTCCATTGCCGCAGTGATAAGTTCAGCAGCTTCGTTCCATCCAAGGTGGCGTAGCATTAATTCACCAGAAAGGATAACAGATGAAGGATTTACTTTGTCTTGACCTGCATACTTTGGTGCTGTTCCGTGAGTCGCTTCGAAGATGGCATGTCCAGTGTCATAGTTAATGTTTGCCCCAGGAGCAATTCCAATTCCACCTACTTGAGCTGCGAGTGCATCGGAAATGTAGTCACCGTTCAAGTTCATTGTCGCAACAACTTCAAATTCTTTTGGACGTGTAAGAATTTGTTGTAAGAAGATATCTGCAATCGAATCTTTTACGATAATCTTCCCTGCAGCTTCAGCCTCGTCTTGTGCTTTGTTTGCTGCGTCTTTGCCTTCTTTTTCTACAATTTCATCGTATTGGTTCCACGTGAATACGCGATCTCCAAATTCACGCTCAGCAAGGTCATAACCCCAGCTCTTAAACGCACCTTCAGTGAACTTCATGATGTTTCCTTTGTGGACGAGAGTAACACTCTTACGACCTTCATCAAGAGCGTATTGGATTGCAGAACGTACGAGTCTTTCCGTACCTTCCTTAGAAACCGGCTTGATTCCAATACCCGATGTTTCAGGGAAACGGATGTTTTCAGAGCCCATTTCATTGCGGATGAAGTCAACGACTTTCTTCGCTTCAGGCGTTCCTTCTTTGAATTCAATTCCTGCATAAATGTCTTCAGTGTTTTCACGGAAGATGGCCATGTCTACTTCTTCAGGACGCTTAACTGGTGAAGGTACACCTGTGAAGTGACGCACTGGACGAAGGCAAGTATAGAGGTCAAGTTTTTGGCGAAGCGCTACGTTTAGAGAACGAATTCCACCGCCAATTGGTGTTGTTAATGGTCCTTTAATCGCGATGAGATATTCACGAATCGCATCTAGAGATTCTTCTGGCAACCACTCACCTGTTTGGTCATGTGCTTTTCCACCAACGAGAATCTCCTTCCATTCAATTGCTTTTTTTCCGTCATATGCTTTCTCTACCGCAGCATCAAGAACGCGAGAAGCCGCTGCCCAAATGTCAGGACCGATACCATCGCCTTCGATATATGGAATGACAGGTTTGTCTGGAACGTTGAGTACACCGTTATTTACTGAAATCTTTTCACCGTTTGCCATCGTTAAAATGACCTCCTATAAATTGGGTTAGATTAAACGTACGTTACGAATTCGTAAGCTTAACGCTCTTCAAGAGGAACGTAAGAGCGCTTATCTGGACCGACATATTCAGCGCGTGGGCGAATGAGACGGTTGTCACTATATTGCTCAAGAATATGCGCATTCCAACCTGATACTCGGCTTACAGCAAAGATCGGTGTGAATAGATCATGATCAATGCCTAGGCTATGGTACATCGACGCTGAATAGAAATCGACGTTCGGTAAAAGACCTTTACTATCCGTCACTTTCTTTTCAACAGCAAGACTCATCTCATACCACTTATCTTCACCGGTGATGTCGGCAAGTTTTTTGGACATCTCACGTAAATGCTTCGCACGTGGATCTCCATTCTTGTACACGCGGTGTCCAAAGCCCATAACCTTTTCTTTTTTATCAAACATATCTTGAATATAGCTATCGACATTTTCAGGTGTGTCAATTTCAGATAGCATTCCCATTACACGCTCGTTCGCTCCACCGTGTAATGGCCCTTTAAGAGCGCCAATTGCCGCTGTAATACCTGAATAGAAATCTGAAAGTGTAGCTACACAAACACGAGCGGTAAATGTCGAGGCGTTCAGTTCGTGGTCTGCATGAAGAACTAACGCTTTATTAAATGCATCTGTTGCTGTTTCATTCGGCTGCTCACCGTTTAGCATGTACAAGAAGTTTGCAGCGAAACTTAAATCTTTTTTAGGCGCTACTGGTTCTTTGCCTTCACGAATTCTTGCAAAGCCTGTAACGACAGTCGCAATTTTCGCTTGCAACTTCACAGCAATGCGCTTCGCTGTCTCGATGTCACTCGCGTCAGCTTCAGCGTCATACAACCCGAGCTGAGAGACCGCTGTGCGGAGTGCCGCCATTGGATGTACGTCAGCAATCGGATACGCTTTCATATAATTAAAAATCTCTTCGGGAACTTCCATATTCTCAACCAACTGTTGAGAGAATGATTGAAGTTCTTCTTTATTTGGAAGCTGTCCGTTCCAAAGTAAGTACACGACCTCTTCAAAAGAAGATTTCTCTGCTAAATCATCAATGTGATACCCTTGGTACGTGAGTACATCATCAATAATTGAGCTTACACTTGAAGTCGTTGCGACGACTCCTTCTAGACCTTTAGTTTGACTCATTACAATCTCTCCCTTTTGTAACAAGAATCCGTTTTTGAATGATAATCAAAGTATAGAATTTCTATTCCCGACCATCATTATGCGTTTCTCAAGAAAATCTCTCTGCAGACGTGTATAAGCAGACAGATCGTAGAAACGAGAAGGCTGCTGTGACTAGAAAAATTCGCGCACCATGAATGTCTATAAGGTAACTCCGTTTTTTTGCGTTGTTATCCCTATCCGTTTCTTATTCTTAGATAACGATGTCCTCATCGTCGGCCCGAGCACTCATCATCGTATATACTATGGCGCTTTACGATTTCTCCAGTTTTTTCAACATCCTCTATTATAAACATTATTCATCCTTTTGTGAACGAAAACGCACAAATCTTTTTTAATATGTCTTTTTGTATACAAGCATTTCAGAATGGATAACCGTTTGTATACTAGGAATGATGACGTTTTGCTATTTTCGGTTCCCACATATTACTAGCTAGGCGTTTTCGGTTGCCCGCATAAGAATAAGAGGGACTCTGCCCTCTTATCTTTTAATGACGATAAATTTACCGCTCGCCATCAATTTATGGAACGTGTGCGTCAGGAATGCTCTCACATAGTTACGAGTAAACGGAACGAGGAGAATAAAGCCAACGAGGTCGGTGACAAATCCCGGTGCGATCAGTAAAAATCCAGCGAGCAAAATGCACACTCCATCGATTGCCGTACCGGTAGGCACTTCACGATTATTGACTTGCAACATAAACACCTGCCAAGCTTGGCGGCCTTGGCTCCTTGCCATAAGAAAGCCAATAACACTCGTTGCGAGCATTAGAAGGACTGTCCACCCGACACCGAGCCAACTCCCGACCATCCAGATGCCGAGAATCTCTATAATTGGGATGAGTAACAATAACAATACGATAAATCTACCCATCTACATTCTCCTCCTCTCTTCGTTCACCTATAACACACTTGCATGTCCTTTATAAATATCGCCACGCGCACTATCTACGGTAAGTTCCTCACCATCTTCAAAGATCCGAATCGCTTCACTTACACCGACAATCACCGGAATGCCAAGCGTTATGCCTACAACAGCAGCGTGGCATGTGAGTCCACCTTCTTCGGTTATGACAGCGCTCGCTTTTTCAAATGCAGGCATCATATCTTTATCGGTGCTACGCGTAACGAGAATGTCGCCAGGTGACATTCGTTCGTTTGCATCATTTGCCTGTTCAGCCACAACCGCTCGGCCACTAGCCGTCGTTCTGCCAATGCCTTGACCTTTTGCAGCAACTTCTCCAATCACGTGAACTTTCATGATATTCGTTGTACCGACTTTCCCTACTGGAACTCCGGCGGTAATCACGACCAAATCACCATGTTGGATTTCATCGTTTGAGAGGGCAACGGAAACCGTTTCATCAAACATTTCATCGGTCGTTTCGACCTTCGTACCTAGCAATGGATGTACACCCCAAACGAGGTTTAAGCGTCGTTGAACACGCTCATCACTCGTAACCGCAATGATCTTAGCTTTCGGTCGGTACTTCGATACGAGGCGAGCAGTGTACCCACTTTCTGTCGCCGTTAAAATTGCAGAGCTGTTCAGAGCTAGCGCAGTCTTAGATACCGCCTGACTAATCGAGTTTGTAATCGTCGTGCGGCTCTCCTCCGCTACGGCAGTGAGTAATCCTTCGTAATCGAGAGCAGATTCTGTACGTGTTGCAATATTGCTCATCGTTTCTACTGCTTCATACGGATAATCACCAGCTGCGGTTTCACCAGACAACATAATTGCATCAGTTCCATCAAAAATCGCATTGGCAACATCGCTCGCTTCTGCGCGCGTTGGCCTAGGATTTCGTTGCATGGAATCAAGCATTTGGGTTGCGGTTATGACTGGTTTAGCCATCGCGTTGCTCTTCTTAATGAGCTGCTTTTGTACGAGAGGAACTTCTTCAGGTGGAATTTCCACACCGAGGTCCCCCCTTGCAACCATTAGGCCATCTGACACTTCGAGAATCTCGTTAATGTTTTCGACGCCTTCTTCGTTCTCAATCTTAGGGATAATGTGTGTATCTTCTGCACCATGAGCTTCGAGTAGTTCACGAATTTCTAACACATCAGAAGCACGACGTACAAATGAAGCAGCAATAAAATCAACGCCTTGCTCAATCCCAAAGCGGATGTCTGCAGCATCTTTGTCAGTCATTCCTGGTAAATTCACTTTTACTTTCGGCAAATTTACCCCTTTTTTATTCTTTAACAATCCGTTATTCATAACCGTTGCCCGGACGTCCTTGCCTTCAATGGCATCGACAGACAGTCCGATGAGTCCGTCATCTAACAAAATGACGTTCCCTGGCTCAACATCTTTGGCAAGGTGTGGATACGTCACTCCGATGCGCTCTTTCGTTCCTAGCACTTCTTCTCCAGACACAATGATGGACGTGCCTTTCTCTAAGTGAATCCCATCATCTTCCATATTAAAGGTACGAATTTCTGGACCTTTTGTGTCTAGTAAAATCGACACGTTTTTGCCGACTTCTCGAGCTGCCTCGCGAATTTGTAGGATGCGATTCTCATGTTCTTCATGATTTCCATGGGAAAAGTTCAGGCGAGCCACATTCATACCTGCTTCAATGAGTCGCTTCAGCATGGCTTTGTCTTCTGAAGCCGGACCAATCGTTGCTACGATCTTTGTTTTTCGCATACTAGACCTCCTGTTCGGTTAGATTGAAAGTTCTTGGGAAAGCTTGTACATCGTATAGTCAACTTCGTGTTTTAGTTTCAATGCAGCGTCAATTGGCTGGTCGACGAGCTCATTGTTTACGATCCCGACCATCTTTCCAGCTTCACCAGCTAGAAGTAATTCTACCGCTTTGGCTGCGAGTCGGCTCGCAAGCACCCGATCAAATCCTGTCGGGGACCCGCCACGTTGAATATGGCCTAAGACGGTTACCCGTGTCTCAAGCCCCGTTTCTTCTTGAATTTTATTCCCGAAGTCCACACCGCTGCCGACACCTTCAGCAACAATGATAATACTATGCTTCTTTCCACGACGATGACCTCTTAACAAACGCTCAACAACCTCATGAATATCATGGGGTTGTTCAGGGATTAAAATCGTTTCTGCACCATCAGCAAGACCTGACCATAGTGCAAGGTCACCTGCATCGCGACCCATCACCTCGATGACGTACGTACGCTCGTGAGATGTAGCCGTATCTCTGATCTTGTCGATGGCGTTAATGACCGTGTTGAGTGCCGTATCAAACCCGATCGTGTAATCGGTACCTGGTACATCGTTGTCGATCGTTCCAGGTACACCTATCGTCGGGAAACCTCGTGCGGTCAACGCTTCTGCACCTCGAAAGGAGCCGTCTCCACCTACAACGACGAGCCCTTCAATGCCACACTTCTTCAGATTGTCGACGGCTGTCTGCTGACCTTCCGGTGTTTTAAACTCTTCACACCTTGCCGTATAGAGCATCGTTCCACCTCGGTGGATAATATCCCCTACATCTCCAACTTCCAGTTTATGAATATCATTACTAATGAGGCCTGCATACCCGTAGCGCACCCCATATACTTCAACATCATGAAAAATTGCTTTCCTGACGACTGCTCGTATGGCTGCGTTCATTCCAGGCGAGTCGCCTCCGCTCGTTAAAACACCGATTCGTTTCATCTCTCTCACCCCTTATTTTGGGTCACTGTCTGTTTTAGAGGCCGATACGACTAAATTTATCGTACCGTTGTTCCCGTAATTGTTCTCCACTCATCTTCATTAGTTCCGTAAAGTGTTGATCCAATACGCCATCAATGTAGCCCGCTTGTTCCTCAACGTTGTGGTGTGCACCACCTCTTACTTCTCGGATGACACCGTCAATAACCCCTAGTTCACTAAGGTCAGGGGCCGTGATTTTCATCGTCTCTGCCGCACGTTGAGCAAGTGATGCGTCCTTCCAAAGAATCGCTGCGGCACCTTCCGGAGAAATGACAGAGTAGGTTGAGTTCTCCAGCATGAACATACGGTTGCAAACCCCTAGCGCTAATGCGCCACCGCTGCCACCTTCACCAATGACAATGCCAATTGACGGCACCGTAAAACCGCCCATCTCTAATAAGTTTCGGGCAATGGCTTCGCTTTGACCTCGCTCCTCTGCCGCTTTACCAGGGAAGGCCCCTTTTGTGTCGACAAGGCAAATAATCGGTCTACCAAACTTATCGGCCTGTTTCATCAACCGTAAAGCTTTCCGATACCCCTCTGGGTGGGGCATACCGAAATTGCGCTGTATGTTCTCTTTTGTATTACGTCCTCGCTGATGTCCGATAATCGTGACGGGCTGTCCTTTGTAATAAGCTAACCCACCAACAATTGCATCGTCATCGCCAAAAAGACGATCACCGTGGAGCTCAATAAAGTCTGTGAATAAATGTTCAATGTAATCGTACGTAGTGGGTCTCTCTGAATGACGTGCAATTTGCACGCGTTCCCAAGGCTTTAAATGATCATAGATTTGGGACTCTACTTGTTGAAGTCTTCCTTCGAGATAAGAGATTTCATCTTCCAAATCGATATCTTTATCCTTCGTGAAGTTCTTTAACTCGTCAATTTTATTTTGAAGTTCGACAACAGGTTTTTCAAACGGAAGCTTTTGTGTCATTGTGCACTTTGTCCTCCTTGGTTGCCCTGGTGGTCTACTGCGTGCATCTTAATTATGGTTACAAGCGTTTTGTGAATATCTTTACGATCAATGACCCCATCAAGTTGTCCATGATCAAGCAGGAACTCAGCCGTTTGAAAATCATCGGGAAGTTCTTCACGAATGGTTTGTTCAATAATCCTCCTGCCGGCAAAACCGATCAGTGCACCAGGCTCAGAAAAATTGTAGTCGCCAAGTGATGCAAAGCTTGCGGACACCCCGCCAGTCGTCGGGTGGGTCATAAACGAAATAAAAGGTACACGCGCTTCATCAAGCTTTTTGAGAGCAACCGACGTCTTCGCCATTTGCATTAAACTTAAAACGCCTTCTTGCATCCTAGCTCCCCCTGAAGCGCTGAACATGATAAATGGGGTTTTCGTTTCGATCGCGGCCTCGATGGCTCGTTTAATCTTCTCCCCAACGACCGTTCCCATACTCGCCATCCGAAATCGTGGGTCCATCACACCGATGATGACCGGGTAACCATCCATTTCCCCAGCACCGGTAACGACAGCTTCATTCAGGCCAGTCTTTTGCTGATCTTTCTCTAGCTTCTCTTCATAATCCGGGAAATCGAGCGGGTTATGAGAGAGCATTCCAATATCAAATTCCTTGAATGTTCCCACGTCAATCAGGCTATTGATTCGGTCTCTTGCCGTTAACCGGAAATGATGGTTGCACTCAATGCATACATTATGATGCTTTTTTAGTTCTCGAGAATACATAATGGTTTTGCAGCTCGGACACTTCGTCATCACACCGTCATTCATTTTGTTCGGTTGTGTTCGTTCCGATGGAATGGTTGCATACTTTCTTTTCTTAGAAAACAAATCTTTGAACATGCTATCACCTCTCTGCTGCTCTCGCCCGCTCACCCTACGGTCATACAAATGGTTAAAAACGACCGTCTCGTGAGACGATCGCTTCTGTACCTCGTCGTATCGAGCTATTCTTCAATCATAGCCATTTCACGCGTGCGCCTTTTAACTTCCTCTGGATCTGCCTCTTTGCGGGCAACTCCCGTCTCCATTGCCGTCTTCGCAACCGCAGCCGCAACCTCAGGAGCGACGCGTGGATCAAACGGTGCAGGAATGACGTAATCTCGAGTGAGTTCTTGATCAGTAATGAGGTCAGCAATGGCATACACAGCGGCACGTTTCATCTCTTCATTGATATGCGTGGCATTCACATCCAATGCCCCTCTGAATATACCAGGGAACGCTAATACGTTATTCACTTGATTAGGGAAATCAGAACGGCCCGTTCCAATAACACTTGCTCCAGCAGCTTTTGCATCCTCAGGCATAATCTCTGGATTCGGGTTCGCCATCGCAAAAATAATGGCATCGTCATTCATGCTCTCGATCATTTCTTTTGTCAACGCGCCCTCAACAGACACTCCGATAAACACATCGGTTCCTGCAATCACATCTTCCAAAGATCCGGTTTTCTTCGCGGAATTCGTGACTTTTGCAATCTCCTCTTTAATCGGGTTCATTCCACTGGAACGCCCTTCATAAATGGCACCGCGGCTATCGCACATGACAATTTCACGTACGCCCATGCTTTGAAGTAACTTTACAATGGCAATACCTGCAGCTCCTGCACCATTCGCAACGACTTTGATGTCAGATAACTGACGGTTCGTTACTTTCAATGCATTAATTAGTCCTGCAAGCGTCACGATGGCCGTACCATGCTGATCATCGTGGAATATCGGAATGTTCGTTTCTTTCTTCAAACGTTCCTCAATGATAAAACAGTTTGGTGCAGCGATATCTTCAAGATTAACGCCTCCAAATGTCGGTTGCATTAATTTCACCGTTTCGATGATTTTCTCTGGGTCAGACGTGTCTAAACAAATCGGAAACGCATCAACACCAGCAAACGACTTAAACAAAACTGCTTTTCCTTCCATTACTGGAAGAGACGCTTCTGGACCGATGTTTCCGAGTCCTAAAACCGCACTTCCATCAGAAACGACAGCGACCATGTTTCCTTTCATTGTGTACTCAAAAACTTTTTGTTTATCGTTAAAGATTTCTTTACACGGTTCAGCAACGCCCGGTGAATAGGCTAGACTTAGATCTTTGCTATTTCTTACGGGAATCTTGGACTTTGATTCGAGTTTTCCTTGCTTCATTCTATGGATGTGCAATGCTTCTTCTCTCGTTGTTGGCATGTATGTCCACACTCCTTCACCAAGTGTATTATTTTGTACAGTCGTCCGCATAGAACAGTTCCTATTCATCTGTTGAATCCGAGACGCCTGCACGGGTAGGTTCATGTATTCATGTCGTACAGATGGTCTCTATTATAACAAACTGTATCAGTGCAATCATCCTTTTTACATGTAAAACTCTGACTCTATTTTTTGACAACGTTTTCTTCACCAACCACTTCACGAAGTCGCAACAACAGATCGGGATGAATTTTTGTGGCATACTCCGCTGACAACTCATAAAGTTGCTTCTTTTTGTCGTCGTATACAAGTACTGGGGAGAAGCCTGGGAACACTGTGAGGTGTCCTTTAATCGCACGTAACGTTTTTTCTCGATTCATGTGTGCAGGAACTTTCAAGTATAGCGTTTCTGCTTGTTGTTTTTCAGATTGACTCAAATCGAGCACTTGACTAGCAAGAATCTGCTTTTGTTGGCGCCTTTGTTCAACTTTACCTTGGATGAGTATATATTTCCCTTCATGAAGGGCGTCATAGACGTGCCGATACACTTCGGGGAATATAACGATTTCCATTTCTCCAGTCTCGTCACTTAGTTGCAAGAAAGCCATTGTTTGCCCATTTTTTGTCCGAATGGTCGTGACGACATCCGCTCGACCTGCAACCCAAGCACTGTTTGCTACTTCAAGTGCAAGCACTTGAAGTATCGTTTTTGGATGTCGAACACTTGCTACATGAGCATAATGAGACAAGGGGTGTCCACTTAAATAAAAACCGGTCATTTCTCGTTCGTATTCTAGCTCTTCAAGTTTCGTAAAAGGCACTGCATCGGCAAAACGGAAATCCCCTTCCCCGCTATGGAACAACGTGCCAATGTCTTCTGCAAAATCGACAAACTCTAACGCTCGATCGATTGACTGCAAGAGGGTGGATCGGTTCCACTCAAAAGCGTCCATCGCCCCTGCTTTTACTAAGTTTGCGATTGTTTTACGATTCAACCCGATGGACTTTACACGTCGACAAAAATCAACGAACGTATGATAGTTTCCATTTATCATTCGTTCATCAACTATTCGATGAGCCATTTGTTTCCCAATCCCCGTTATGCTTTGGAGCGGAAATCGTATACCTTCTCGTTCCGTCGTAAATTCATAGCCACTTGTTTGAATGGAGGGTGGATAGACTTTCCATCCTCGTTCTTTAATTTCGGCAATCGTCCGTTGCAATCGCGTGCGATCATTGCCAATCGTGTTCAAGTAAGACATGTAAAATGCTAACGGGTAGTTCGCCTTGAAGTACGCAATCTGATAGGCAATGAAACTATAAGCAACCGAGTGGCTTCGGTTAAACCCGTAATCAGCAAATTTAACAATCCATGCAAACAATTGGCCGGCCATTGTCTCGCTAAACCCTTGGTCTTTAGCGCCGTGAATGAAGCGTCCCTCTTCACGCTCAAGTTCTTCTTTATTCTTTTTACTTACCGCTCTTCTGAGCAGGTCGGCATCGGCTAAAGAGTAACCTGCGATCGTTACCGCCACACTCATCACCTGTTCTTGGTAAACCATCACCCCATACGTTGATGAGAGGATTGCTTCCAATGCCGGATGGGGGTAGGACACAGATTGTTGATTTCTTTTTCCGCGGATAAACGTGTCGATTTGTTCCATAGGACCCGGACGATAGAGGGCATTAACAGCAACCAAGTCTTCAAATTGATTTGGCTTTAATTTGCGGAGCACCCGCTGCATGCCCGCGGATTCAAACTGGAACACGCCCGTCGTCTGGGCAGATTGCAATAAAGAATACGTCAACGCATCATCCAAAGGCACTTCTTTCGGGTGAATATCAACGCCCGCATTCGCTTTCACAGCCCTTTGGATATGCTCAAGCAACGTCAAATTCCGAAGTCCTAACAAGTCAATCTTTAAAAGACCAAACGCCTCCAAATCTTCCATTGGCAACTGTGTGACGGTAATACCTTGGTCATTTTTCATCGTTGGAATCACTTCTTGCAGTGGCCTCTCACTTAGAACAACCCCCGCTGCGTGTAAGGATGTATGCCTCGGCAGCCCTTCAATGGCTGATGCAAATTCGTACAATGAATGAGCTTCTTCATTTTCTTCGAGCAGTGCAGACAAATCTTTGCTCTCTTCTCGTGCAGCTCGTAAATGTTGTGCTTGTTGAGGCAAAAACTTCAGCATTCTTTCAAGAAGGGCTTCTCTCACCCCTAATGCTTTTGCCGCATCTCTAAGCGCCGCTCTTTTTCCGAACGTCCCAAACGTAACGATCTGTGCCGTCCGCTCCTCTGAATAGCGAGACATCACATACCTCATTACCTCGTCCCGTCGATGATCAGGAAAGTCAATATCAATGTCAGGCAATGAAACGCGCTCAGGGTTTAAGAAGCGCTCAAACAAAAGATCATAGGCAATAGGGTCAACATCTGTAATGAACAAGCAATAGGCGACAATGGATCCAGCAGCTGAGCCCCTGCCTGGACCTGTTAAGATCCCTTTTTGTCGTGCGTAATCCATAAAGTCCCAAACGATTAAGAAATAATCTTCGTAGTTCATACTCTCGATTACGTGTAGCTCTTTATTTATTCTTTCTTGAACTGAGGCAGTCACTTCTGAATATCGCTTTTTTGCTCCGGTCATCACTAAATTTCTCAACGTAAATTCAACGGTGTCCGGACCGCTTCTATATACAGGCAAAGACGTTTTGATCTGATCGAGCTGAACGTCACAAGAACGTTGAATGTGACGAACATTGTGCAGTGCTTCTTCATCTGAAGGCCAACGCCTGTTCACTTCACTCGGGTCAAACAGATACGACTCATCTCTCCATTCGTAACGATTCACATCATGAATTGGTCGGTCGGTCTTCACCGCAGTAAGCAGCTGTTTTACCCGTTCGTCTTCACGCGTAAGCATCGTTACATTCCCCGTCGCCGCTAGAGGAACATCATGCCCCTTCATCAATTGTCTCCACTGTTCATGGTGATGCAAACTCGCTTGTGTATCAGGTAAAACCCCTGCAAATAGACGGTCACTGTGCACATGTTCACGCCAAAATGAAAGGCTACGGTTCGCTGCTTCATCATCACCGGCTTCTATGTGAGAAGCGATTGGATGCGAGGCTTCAGGTAGGACGATGATCACTCGGTTGCCAGTCATATCTAGCAGTTGCTTAGCCGTGAGTGGCGTCGCTTTCGACATCAAATATGAAGATACCTTTAATAAATCTTCGTATCCCCGATTGTCCATCGCGTATAGGAGCACTGTACCTTTCGTTTCATGACAAATCATTTCTGCTTCCAAACCGATAATCGGTTGGATAGCGTAACGTAAGCACGCATCGTAAAACTTCCGAGCGCCGTGCATGACGTTTAGATCGGTGAGGGCAAGCGCGTCATAATCGACCGCCGCTTGCTTAACGAGTTCCTCAATGCGACACGTACTCGAGAGTAGCGTGTATTCACTTTTTACTTGCAAATGGACGTATGACGGCATTCATTTTCCTCCTTGCAAGAAATACCGGTGATTTCATTCATAACTTGGCCCACTTTTTGATATACATAATGCTAATAGACGTGTTTGTCTAGCTGATCAGAAAGGGGCGCGACAGATGTTCAGCAGAGAGTTTGCCGCAACACTTGTCATTGATTTCTTCGTTGCTTTTGGTGTTGTATTAGGTGGTGCACTGATCGGTGGAATTGGTGCGTTTATTATCGGAAAGCCTCCGCTTACAGCGATTCACGACCTTGCAGGTAGTCTAAAGATTTGGGCGCTTGTAGCAGCAATTGGAGGCACCTTTGATGCCATTACAAGCCTTGAGAGAGGACTTTTTGCAGGTACACACATTGATATTTATAAGACGATATTCATGGTATTGTCGGCACTTTCCGGCGCAAATGCAGGTGCTCTCATTATCCAATGGATCACCCAGGAACAAATGTACCCATGAGAATCCCACCTTTTCATAAACGGCCGAACTGGCAACGTTTTTTGGCGGGCGTGCTCATCGGAATCCTTGTCGGTTGGTCTGTGTTTGTATTTCAATTTGGAAACATTCATGAACGAACCGTTGTAGAACTGCGAAAAAACGAGCTCAAAGTTGCGCAATTGGAAGACCAAATCGAGCTTCTCCTTGCGAGAGAAGAAGAGCAAAATGAAGATGAAGAAACGTTAACGATCGAAGGAATCGAGATTACGTTTGAAAACGAACGGGAAAGCAGACTCAGTGAGTTAACGTTGTTTGATCTTAGGCAACAAGCAATCGATGAGCTCGAACCCCTCTTACATCAAGAGTTATCGAATGTCGCAAGCAATCAAGAACTCGTCATTCGCACGATTGAAAACAAGCGTTTTAGCGTGAATGATCATGAATATATGCTCGTCGTGAACCGGGCAATCTTCTATTCAACCCTTGCCATTCACGCTGACATTGTTACGGTGTCTGATTAGCTTTGAACGAACTGGCGAGTGCATTCAACTCAGAAACGATTGCGGCGATTTCAGATTCATCTTTAGCAAGAGCACCTGCAGCAAGTGGATGTCCGCCTCCTCCGTACCTTTCTGCCAAACCGTTAATGACCGGTGCTTTCGAACGCAATCGAACCCGAAACGTTCCATCACTAAGTTCAACGAACATGACCCAAGCCAGTAACCCTTCAACATCGGAAATTGAATGAACGAGCGCAGATGACTCGTTTACGCTCACATTGTACTTGTCCAATTGGTGACGGCGAATCGTCATGACCGAAACACCTGCTTCACTGAGCGCAACCTCGCTTAATACTTCTCCTTCCAGTTGGACGAGCTGGAGTGGTTTCTTATAAAGATTTGCGAACAGCGTCCGTAGATCAATATTGTTTTCAAATAAAACACTCGCGGCCTTTAGCGTGTCCGACGTCGTATTCGGATGGCGGAAGCGCCCGGTGTCTCCGACAATGCCTGCGTACAATAACGTAGCCGCCGCATCTGACATCTTCCAACCATTCGGCTTCGCTACATCTACATACCACCGAGTCACCATCTCTGATGTGGAACTACACTCGGTATCCACCCATTCTTCATCCGCATATTGTTCAATTGGTGGATGGTGATCAACTTTAAACGTCGCTAAGGCGTCTTCATACTGCTTACCATCAATGCGTTCACGGTTTGCTGTATCACAGATAATGACGAGTGCGCTTTTCCACACGTCTTCTGGAACATTGTCCATCGTTGCAAGAAACGAAAGGGAAGGTTCGTCTTCACCTGCCACGTAAACCGTTTTATTCGTATTTAATTGAATGAGTTCTGCCAACCCTTTTTGTGAACCGAACGCATCGGGATCGGGGCGAACGTGTCGAACGATAATAATCGTGTCATGTTTTTCGATGGTGTCCAATAAGTTTTGCTTCACTGTCACTTCTCCTCTGTTGTGCTTCACATTTTGTTCCTGTACACTAGAATCGAAACTAGAAAGGGGACTCCACATGGCTTTTTTCTCGATTGCTGTCATTCTCATTATTACCGTCGCAATTGCGCTTTACGTCTATTATAAATATAAGCGATTTCGCGTGAATGGAGAACATCTAAAGCAATGGTATCAAACAAAGGCAATGATCGCACTTGGCGTATTCATCCTTGCCCCTGGTGTACTGTTCTTGTTTTCTTTCCGCGGCTGGGTCGACCTCGTTGTTGGTGCAGTATTTGCAATACTCGGCGGGATCTTCGTATACTACGGTGTTCGTTCAAACAAGATCATTCGTCCGTACGCAAAAGAAGAAGTCGAGGCGCTTCGCTCTCAGCAAAACTAAGACGAAAAACAGCTGCTCTTGCGGCTGTTTTTTAACGTTCTAATAGTTGTGCTGTCATTAACCCTTTTCCAACGAGCTCATCTTTGAAGAATAGCTCAACGTCCACTTTTCCACTTTTTCTACTCACTTCTAGAATCTTGCCTTTCATTTCAATAAAGCTCTCAATTTGAACTGGCTTCAGGAAGTATAAAGATAGATTTTCCACAACGACATCTCCACGTTTATGACGACGCAACAGCCGACTACCTACCTCAGTGACGAGTGTCGATAACACGCCGTATGAAATCATCCCAATCGGATTTGTCATTTGCGGAGTGAGATGGCACACGTAATCATAAACCGTCCCTGTCGGCGCTTCTTCCACTTGCCTAGTGACGACGTCGTCCAACGTATCCCCAACATGCGGTTGTCTTTGGGCCATTTGCAACGCTTTGAGCACATCTTGACGGCTAATGACTCCAACGAGTTTCGCCTCATCGTCGATGACTGGCAAAAGTTCAATGCCTTCCCACACCATAATGTGCGCAGCCGAAGCAAGAGACATTGAAGCTTGAACAGTAATTGGATCTTTCGTCATCACTTTTTCCACGGGCGTGCTTTCTTTCATTGAAAGAATATCTTTGGCCGCAACCATCCCTTGTACTTTCATCTCATGATTCACGACCGGGTACCGGCTATGACTCGTTTTGGCGTTTAGTTGATGCCACCGCTCAACCATATTATCTGTTGTTAGAAAGTAGGTTTCTTGTAGTGGAATCAAAATGTCTTCAACGACGACAATCTCTTTTTTAATCAACTGGTCATAGATCGCTCGGTTAATCATGCTCGCTACTGTAAATGTATCATAACTCGTCGTAATAATAGGCAACGACTGCTCATTGGCATACTGAATAATCTCTTCATTTGTTCCAAAACCACCGGTGATAAGCACCGCCGCTCCGGCCTCTAATGCAAGTCGATGCACTTGATAGCGATTTCCGACAATCAATAGATTGCCAGGCTCTACATAGCGCATCATTGCTTCCATTTTCATCGCACCGATGACAAATCGTTGCAACGTTTTATGTAATCCGCCCCTGCCACCGAGAACTTGTCCATCAACAATGTTCACAACTTCTGCAAAGGTGAGATGATCAATGTTTTCTTTTAACTTTTGTTCCACCCGTATCGTTCCGACTCGTTCGATGGTCGTCACAAGTCCTTGATTCTCGGCTTCTTTAATCGCTCGATAAGCCGTTCCTTCACTCACGTGTAACGCTTTGGCAATTTGTCGAACGGATATTTTTTCGCCGATGTTTAATTGCGAAATGTATTGTAAAATTTGTTCATGTTTTGTACTCAAAAGCGCACCACCTCATTCTTTCTTACAAGTTACCATTCCGCGCACCTAGAAAAAACTTGGCCTTGTGCCAAGTTTTTTGTTTGTCTGTTTAATTATATCGATGCGCTAGTCGTTGTTCAAGTTCAAAGGCGAGCACGCCCTCGTTCACTTACGGTAGATTCTTCTTTTGTCCGCCATTCTGTTGGATTACGAAGGACCCTTTTTCGGTTCGTTAACAGCAAAGAGAGGTTTCCCCCGATGACGAGCAAGCAAAATGCAAACCAAAACAAGGAAAACCATCCCGCCAATCCTGCCGTGCCTAAATAGAACTGTTCAATTGCATGATAAAGCAAAAAGCCAGCAACAAGTATACAAATCCATAAGCGTAACCGCATCGCTTGTGCACCTCTTTCAAAAAGTGTCTGTCTTTATCACCTTATGCAAAAGGCAAATGCACTATGCTCGTACACGTGTGTGACCAGAAGGATTGGACGACGTATTTCTAATAAAAACACCCCAACCGTTCTTTTTAACAATAACAGTTGGGGTGTTGAACAAATGAAGCTCCGGCAATCATTCGCACGAAACATGAATTTACATTACGTCGTCACGTTAAATCTCGACAGACTCTCCAGGTTTCAACGCATTCCCTTGAACGGGTGCAATCGAATCGACGAATGCATCACCGTCTTGTTCAATGAGCGGGAACGTATTGTAGTGCACTGGAATGACAAGATCTGGTTTTAACCATTCCGCCGCAAGTTTCGCATCCGCAGGCCCCATCGTGAAATTGTCACCAATTGGCAGGAATGCAGCTTTGAGATCATATTGCTCACTGATTAGCTTCATGTCAGAGAACAGAGATGTGTCACCGGCATGGTAAATGGTCTTGCCTTCGGCAGTAAACAATATGCCTGTTGGCATTCCAAGATAAATAATTTGGCCATCCTCTTCTTGGAATGATGAGCTATGAAACGCTTGTGTCAGTTTCACGTGACCAAATGGAAACTCATATCCTCCACCAATGTTTAATGGATGTGTCTCTAACCCTTTCCCACCAAGATAAGTGGCAAGTTCATGAGTGGCCACGACGAGTGCTCCACTTCTTTTAGCGATCTCCACGGTGTCACCTAAATGATCAGCATGACCGTGTGTTAATAGAATCGCATCTGGGTTCACATCTTCTGGTGAAATGTCGCACGTATCATTTCCGGTAATAAATGGATCAATAAGGACCGTATAGTCTCCTGTTTGAATCTCTACAAAAGATTGTCCATGGAATGTCAGGTTCATCTTCATCACCCTTTTCATAGATTCATCTCTAGTCTATTACCGGTTTGTACGTTGTATAAACGTCGATTACGGTTGCAGTGCCTCTTCCATTGATGTGTAAGGTAAATTCATCGCTTCTGCAACTGCTCGGTACGTCAGTTTTCCATCAATCGTGTTCAAACCTTTACTAAGCGTCACATCTTCTTGGAACGCTTTGACAAGACCTTTGCTTGCCAATGCAGATACAAACGGCGTAGTCACATTCGTCAACGCTATGGTAGACGTACGAGGGACGGCACCTGGCATGTTCGCAACTGCATAGTGTAACACATCATGTTTCGTATACACCGGATCATCATGTGTCGTAATCCGATCAGTAGTTTCAAAAATCCCGCCTTGATCGATCGCAATATCAACGAGTACTGATCCAGGTTGCATCTGCTTAATCGTCTCTTCCTTCACAAGCTTCGGTGCTTTTGCTCCTGGAATAAGCACAGCACCAATGACAACATCCGCTTCTTTTACGGATTGTTCGATCGTGACCGGATTAGAAACAAGAAGGTTTACAGATGAACCAAATAAGTCATCCAATTCCCGCAAACGTTGTGGGCTCAAGTCAAGAATTGTGACACTTGCACCGAGACCAAGAGCAATCTTAGCAGCATTCGTACCGGCTACCCCACCTCCGATGATGGTTACCTTTCCACGCTGAACACCTGGAACCCCTGCAAGAAGAATGCCTTTACCGCCTTTTGTTTTCTCTAAATACTGCACACCCATTTGTGTCGACATTCTGCCCGCTACTTCACTCATCGGTGTAAGCAACGGCAAAGACCCATCTGGAAGTTGTACCGTTTCATAAGCAATCGATGTTACTTCATTCTCTAAAAGAGCTTTCGTAAGTTCTTCTTCAGCGGCAAGGTGAAGATATGTAAACAACAACTGCCCTTTTCTAAAGTACTGATACTCTTCTTTCACTGGTTCTTTCACTTTTACGATTAGATCTTTCGACCACGCTTCTTCTGCCGAATCAACAATTACGGCACCCGCTTCGATGTATTGTTCATCCGTAAACCCTGAACCTACACCAGCAGACTTTTCCACGAATATTTCATGGTTTTGACGTGTAAGAAGGACAACACCGGTTGGTGTCATCGCCACACGGTTTTCTTGATTTTTCACTTCTCTGGGTACGCCAATCTTCATTTCCCCACGCCCCTTATCATTATAGGTTGGCTTTCATTATCTCTCTCAAAGATAGACTATAAGAGGGGATTAATCAACCAGCACTTGGTCATTTTTCCATCGCCACGTGTACAGTTCACTATCTTTATTGCGCCAACGAACATCCATCGACTTTAACTTAGGAAATAACTCCTTAATTCGGGCTGCAAGCTGATCGGAAGTGACTCGTTCATCTACGTGCAGCTGCTCGGACATATTATCCACGTGCACTTTCGCGTCTTCTGCTCTAAGCACATGATCTCCGTCCTGAAACTCATAATAATCGGGATTATCATACTTCCATTGGTACACATTATCCTTTGTTTCAATCGTAACTCTTAAAGAAAAGCTTTCCATTAATTCATCAGCGTGCGCTTCTTCAACAAAGGGCCCCGCAAACAGCAAACATAAAAGCATCAAAAAAGATACGTATCCTCTCACGACTGTGATCACCTCTACTGTATAAGATGACCATTCTTGGTGACTTTATACAATGATTACGACTGTCACTACATCGTTTTATTCGTGCCTTCGTTGATGAAGAACATCGACTCCGCCAGTCACTTCAACGATGCTTCCCGTTACCATATCCGCATCCTCATGAATCAAAAAGGCAATCGTTCTCGCAATATCTTCTCCTGTCCCAGACCGACCTACTGGCGTTTGTTCGTCAGGAATTTGCCGGCTCGCCTCGATTGAGGCTTCTTTCATCTCACCAACAATTTTGCCTGGCACAACCATATTTGCAGTAATCCCGTATGGCGCTTCTTCGAGAGCAAGTGTTTTGATGAATGAAGCGAGTCCTGCTTTTGCTGCCCCGTAGGGTCCACGGTACAGCCACCCAGGGGCATGTCCAACATCTTGAAAGCCGTATGCAATAATTCTTCCATACTGTTGTTTGCGCATTACGGGCAGTGCATACTTCACCATTTGAAACATGCTTGTCAAGTTGCCCGTAATCATTTCATCCCATTCAGCGTTTGTATAGTCATAGATTTTCTTTCGTTCAAATATATACGGTCCTGCATTGTTTACGAGCACATCTAAACGGCCAAAATGATCGATTGCTGTTCTAAACAAACGCTCAATGTCATCGCTCTTTGTCACGTCCGCCTGTACAGCCAACAGTTTGTCGCGATCCACATCGAGGTCTGTTTTTAGAGCGTCTACAGATGCCCGGTCACTCCGGTAACTGATTGTGACAACGTATCCTTCTTTGATGAGCATTTCTGTCACTTTCCGTCCCAATCCCTTTGAACCTGCGGTTACTAGTGCATGCTTCATGCCGTCTTCCTCCAAACTACACATCGTTACCCACGATCTTACTATGTTTCGTAGTAGATAAAAAGCATGAGACCCTTAAACGCCTTCTTTCATTCATTTTCGTCAATTTTTTCACGATTTACCTAAAAACCCTATTGAATAGGTTTAAAATTGGTGCATAAAGGTAACACCTAACATAGAAGAACTGTTATTATTATCTTGCATTGATTTTACGTTTACTTAAGTTATGTGAGGAGGAGTCATTGTGCGTCGCTATAACAGAATACTCGTAGGGGTGGACGGTTCTACGGAGTCGAACTATACGTTTGACCAAGCATGCGAATTCGCTGCAGACCAAGGAGCAAAGCTGTTCATCGTTACCGTCATTGATACAAAATCCTTTGCTACCATCGAACGGTTTGATCGACAAATTGTGAAACGAGCAGAAGAACAAGCGAAAGAAACGTTAGAGAATTACAAAAAGCAAGCAAAAGAAAATGGTGTCGAAGAAATTGAAACGGTTCTCGACTTCGGTTCTCCAAAAGTCAGAATTACACGCTATATCGCGCCAAAGTATGACATTGATTTGATCATGGCAGGAGCTACAGGCGCCAACAAAGTTGAACGAATCGTGATTGGTAGTGTGTCAGAAGCCATCGTTCGACAAGCAACTTGCGATGTGTTAATTGTACGCCGTAAATAAAACGAGTGTGGGCATAGGACCCACACTCGTTTTATTTTAAGCCTAACTCTTTTTTATGAGCGGCAATCGCCTCGCGTACAACAGTAAATCCTGTTCCGCCCTCACTCGTTCTTCTTGCAACCGCCTCGTAAGGATCAAGCGCCGTATAAATATCTGGCTCAAACAACTCACTCATGCTATGGAACGTCTCTAATGGCAACTGATTGAGAACAATGCCTTGCTGGATGCATTGCAATACGAGTTTGCCAACAATTTCATGAGCTTCTCGAAACGGCATGCCTTTGTTTGCAAGATAATCTGCAAGCTCGGTTGCATTCGAGAAATCTGATTGGGTCGCTCGCTCTGTCTCGTCTTTGTTTACAATCATTGAGTCAATCATGCCTGTAAAAATCTTTAACGACCCTTTCACCGTCTTCACAGTGTCAAATATCCCTTCTTTATCTTCTTGCATATCTTTGTTATATGCGAGTGGCAGACCTTTTAACGTTGTAAGCATAGACAATAAGCTTCCGTACACTCGTCCTGTTTTCCCACGAACGAGTTCTGCCATATCTGGGTTTTTCTTCTGTGGCATAATGCTACTTCCCGTCGCAAACGTATCGTCCAATTCAACAAAATTGAACTCTTGGCTCGACCAAAGAATAATCTCTTCTGAAAATCTTGATAAGTGCATCATAATCGTTGAGGCAATGCTAAGAAACTCGATTAAATAGTCCCGATCACTCACCGCATCCATACTATTCGTATACACGTTGTCAAAACCTAATGCTTTTGCCGTTTGTTGACGATTAATATGAAATGTTGTTCCCGCAAGAGCGCCGGCTCCAAGTGGCGAAATGTTTACGCGCTTTAAGCTGTCGACCAACTTCCCTTCATCCCGACTAAACATCGATACATACGCTAATAAATGATGCGCAAATGAGACGGGTTGAGCACGTTGAAGGTGCGTGTAACCTGGTATTAACGTCTCAACGTGTTTCTCCGCTTGCGTGACCAACACTTGTTGCAACTCCTGAACCATTACGATTAATTCATGCGTTTCATTTCTAACATACAAATGCATGTCTGTTGCCACTTGGTCGTTTCGACTTCTTGCGGTATGTAGCTTACCGGCAACGTCTCCGATCTCGTCTCTTAATAACTTCTCGATATTCATGTGAATGTCTTCATATTTCACATCAAAAACAAGTTCGCCTTTTTCCGCTTTCTCTTTTAAAACTGTGAGTCCTTTTTGGATCTGCTCTTCGTCTTCTTTAGAAATGATTTGGCAAGAGGAAAGCATGGCCGCATGTGCCATGCTCCCTTCCAAATCTTGAAAAACCAACTGTTGATCAAAGCCGATGGAAGCTCCAAATTCATCTACCCAAGCTTCTGCTTCTTTAGTAAATCGTCCACCCCAAAGCTTCGTCATACGTTCACACCGTTCTTTACCACTTGACTGTGAACTTTCGTCGGTAAGCCCCAAAGCTTCGTGAAACCAACGGCTGCATTATGATCAAATTCATCTTCGGACGTATACGTGGCCAATTTCTCATCGTAAAGTGAGAACGGAGATTGGCGTCCTTCAACGATTGCATGACCTTTAAATAGTTTTACGCGTACTTTCCCAGTAACATTCTTTTGCGTTTCGTCTAAAAACGCAAGCAATGCCGGACGCAATGATGAAAACCAAAGACCTTGGTAGATAAGCTCTGTTAATTGCTTAGACACAACCGGTTTGAAATGAGCGACTTCACGAGGCAATGTGAGATCTTCTAGCTCTTTATGAGCCGTTAGCAACGTTGTCGCCCCCGGTGTTTCATAGACTTCTCTTGATTTAATGCCAACGAGGCGGTTTTCCACATGGTCGATACGACCGACACCATGTTTTCCTGCTACTTTATTCAACTGCATAATTAATTCATCTAGTTCATACGCTTTATTGTCAATCGCTACAGGTTTTCCTGCTTGGAATTCAATTTCAATAATATCTGGTTGATTGGGTGTATCTTCTAATGGCTTCGTTAAGTCATAAGCCCCTTCAGGCGGCGTCGCCCAAGGGTCTTCAAGAATGCCACACTCATTGCTTCTTCCCCAAAGGTTCTGGTCAATGGAGTATGGATTCTCAAGATCAACAGGAACGGGGATGTTATGCTGTTTTGCATATTCAATCTCTTCGTCACGTGACCAACCCCATTCACGAACTGGGGCAATGACATCAAAGTCAGGATTTAGCGCTTGAATGGAAACTTCAAAGCGGACTTGGTCATTTCCTTTCCCAGTACACCCGTGCGCAATCGTTCCAGCGCCTGTCTGCTCAGCAATTTCCACAAGTTTCTTAGCAATTAACGGTCTTGATAATGCAGAAACGAGTGGATACTTATCTTCGTACATTGCTCGCGCCTGTAAAGCAGGAAGTACAAACTCTTCTGCGAATTCTTTCTTTGCATCAATCGTATATGACTGGGTTGCCCCAACATCAATCGCTTTTTGTTTAACCGTCTCTAGGTCTTTGCCTTCCCCAACATCTAGACCAACAGCAATAACTTCATATCCTTGATCCATCAACCAACGAACGGCAACGGATGTATCCAAACCACCTGAGTATGCTAACACAACTTTTTGTTTATTCATTGTTTACAAGAGAAGTAAGCGCACCACTTCTCTTGTTCACCTCCTTATACGAGCGTTCGCTTTTATTTTTATTCATAATGGGTTAGTAAACATGCAAAACTGTTTGTTTTTTATTCTACTCATACTGTATCATCACGTGCAAAATAACTCAATACTTATACATACATTTTTATAAAAATGTATAAATCAAAAACCGAAACCCTGAATAATTAAGGTTTCGGTTTTTGAGGCTACATATTAATTTGCATAATTAAATCAATCAGCCATGTCTTCTAAATACCGTTTCTCATAATAATGGGCACTGATTTCTGACACTTGCCGACTGAACTGATAGTTACTCATCGCTCCTAAGAAAATGCCCGCAACCGGTATGCCTTGCACCATTTTCTTGCGAAGCATCGTAATGATTGCCAACTTTCCAATTTGCCGAAGAGGCTGTTGTAACCATTCGGTCGTAATCACTTCTTCTTCACCATCATAAAACAGTGGGAAACTGGTAGCGAGTCGTTCTTTCTCATGTTGAAGCTCGATCCAGGCTGCGTGTTGCAACTTCCGGGGCAATGTTGCGGTATGGAATGCTTTCAGTGCAATCATCATTTCCGCAGGGTGCCGCAAATCATAACCAAATGACATCGCGGATAATTGCACAGTTCGCAAATTAATCGCCAACATTAATGGAAGATCTGCCGCAAGTAGCATCGGTCCTCCTAAGCCCGTGAGTCCGCCTTGACCAAAAGAAATAAGCCGTTGCTTCGCTGTACTCTGTTCGAGTAAGAAGCGATTTTGTTCATAGCGCAACTGTTTTAAGTCGGCGATCTCTTGAACGCGATCGTCAAACACTCGAGCCGTTGTGAGCATACGCTGTTCCGTGTCATGCTGTGTGCTGGAATTAAGAATAAGTGTCTGCGTATAAAAAACAAACCGATCTAGTAAATCAATAAGCCGCTTTTCATACCTCTCCGGTATTCTTTTTTTTGTATCTACTGCCCATGGCTCTGAAGTGGTAACGCCACTCGATGATTGTTGAAAATATAAACGTTCCCATTCCGATATAGCAAGCTGTCTTTCATATCGCTGATCTTGGTCCATATCATTTGTCCTCCCGGATATTAGCGGCTGAAATACTTCAAAAACCAATCATTAATACGCGTCATCATGTCAGAAAGTGCATCTGCACGTTGAAATGACGGGAGTTCAGCAAGCAGTGCTTGTGACGGCGCCGTTACCCCCGGCCCCTTCTTTTGAATCATCCATATACTCTTTTGGTGCTTTTCTGCTTTAAACATCGAAGCCGGTAACTGCAACATGCCAAGTGTAATCGCTTCTCGTTTCATGAAGGAGCGAAAATTCTCGGAGTGGTCTCTCGAAAACATGTCATTCGGAATGAGGTACAGTCCAATACCACCAGGCTTTAAAGACTTCAAACTGTTCTCTATAAGCGCATACTCTGCTGGCATCCGTGCTTCGTCAGGTTTCGATTCAAATGATTCGATGACATCATCGTTTGTATAAATGCCGATTGGTAAGTCAGAAAGGATCAGATCTACGTCTGGGATGCCTTGTTCACGAACACTGTCCATCTGTAACAGTTCTAAGTCATATTGTTGAAGATTCGACATCACATACGCAAGGTTGATGAGCGACTCATCGACTTCAGCCCCAATGCCCTTTTGAATATTGTCGGTATGGTTCATAACCGCAGTTAGCAAGTTCCCTGTACCAACTGCAGGATCATAAACCGTCACTTTTTGATCAGCTCCTATGAGGCGCTGAATAAGGTAAGATGAAAATACTGCGATCCCATCAGGGGTCATTGCATGGTGTGGTTGCACCGACTGTTTCATGCCTTTAATAATTGCTAGTTGAAACGCTTTTCTTACCGTTTCTTTCTCTATGCTCGTATCATGTACTTGTTTGAATAAGGCGTCCATCTTAGCAATCGCCCCATCAGAAAGCGGTTCTTGGAGAATTTCTCCTCGAAACAAATTCTCTCCTGTTTGGGCCAACGCCTCAAGGTACTGACCGTGGCCTTCTTCGGTTAAGATTTCCGTCATTGTATCTAGTGTATGAAATAATTGATCTACATCTAATTGTCGTTTCATTACGCCACCTCAAATCTGTCTCACTCGATTCTAGCATGACCCGGCACTCTTTCTCCAGTTCAGTTCCACAAACCGAACATTTTTCCGAAACCATTCATACGATATCTCATCTTGCAACTCGGTGGAAACTGTGACAAGATAATATCTTGTACAACACTCGATGTCGCTTTGGCTCGAACGTCGTTTACTCATGAAATATACTCACGTAAGAGGTGTTCACAATGCTTAGGTCGAATAAAGTTCGTCATCTAATCTTAGGTACTATGAAATCTTCAAAGTCTGCACATCTCATAATGAATGGTCACCAGCTAGACGAACAAGGCAAACGTGTCCTGACTTTAAAGCCTGAAACAGACTTACGGGACGGAGCCTTTGTGTCTTCCCGCGCGCTACATACAAAACGACCTGCTACCGTCATTCCAAAATATGACGACGGAACACTTCTTTTATCCACAATTGAGTCGTTTCAACCCGATGTTGTTCTTGTTGACGAACTTCAGTTTTTTACAGATGAACAAGTAGAAGCGTTATCTGCTGCCTCCATTGCGTATGATTCAACAATTCAAGCATACGGACTGATGATCTCTTACACAGGAATGATGTTTGAACCAGTCAAACGAGCGATGGAATGCGGATTTACCATTCATCACCTGTCGATGCCTTGTGTGCATTGCTCACAAGACGCGACGCACCACTTGCTCTATTTAGATGGACAGTTGCAAACGAGTGGGTCCCCAATAAATGTTGAAGACTTTGGCAATGCTTCACAAGTATATGAATCTGTTTGCTACGAGTGTTACTCCCTTACGACGAATCCTAGCCACGAACGCGTTCAACATTCCAAATAAAATCGCCACCCCCGAAATTGGGTGGCGATTTTATTTGTGGACGATCGATATAGAATGAACGTAATTTTTTCTCATTTGCGCTGTGGTCGTTGCTTTCCTTTACAAGCAGAAACTTATTCTTTAGAGAATAAGGGCGACACGATTCACTTTTTTACCTACTGGCTAAAGTGTGTGGAAAGAAGTCCAAATGCCCCATATATTCATTACTGTGACACTTGAGAAAGAAAAATCATGATTTTAAGCGTGAATTCGCACATAAACGGAGTCAACGGTCACAAAGCGCGATATGTGACCATTGAGGGCCGAAAGTGCCCGGTTTGAGGGTAGAATGGTCACATAAGTGACAGGTTATCACCTGCATGTGCCAGGAGGTAAACGTCAATCACGTCTTTTTACCCTTCGGCAAAGAGCGATGTTGATCCTATCATTGAAATTCTGAAGTTCAACTTGTATACAATTCTCATAAAATTATCGTCTTTCCTGCTACGCCGATGATGTTAACATTTCTGTTTAGCCCCACAACCAAAAACTTTATGACTTCACAATAAAAATCCGAGCAAGAAGTCAAAACTTCCTGCTCGGATTTTCTATTTAGGCATCGACCGTTTGCTTCACCGCATGTAACGCCTTTTCATAATCAGGATGTTCAGTGCCTTCTTTTACATATTCCTTGTACGTAATAACACCGTCACGATCAAGGACGAATACAGAACGAGCCAATAATCGTAATTCCTTCATGCCAACACCGAAGCTTTCTGCAAACGAGAAGTCTCGGTGGTCTGACAGCATCGTTAGATTCTCAACACCCGCTGCTGCACACCAACGCTTTTGTGCAAATGGCAGATCGGCGCTAATCGTAAGTACGTGCACCCCTTCTAATTGGGCAGCTTCTTCATTGAAACGCTTCGTTTGCTGTTCACAAACACCAGTGTCAATAGATGGGATCACACTAATTGCTACAACTTGCCCTCGGTAGTCTTCTAAAGACTTCTCTTCAAGACTTGCATTTAAAACTGTAAAGTTTGGCGCTTTTTCGCCAACGCTTACTTCTTCACCGATCAATGTCATCGGGTTGCCTTTAAAGGTAACTTTTGCCATGATTATTGCTGCCTCCTTCAATCTACTAACTACTACTAGTGTACTGGGTTAGGAGGCAACAATCAACGAATCGTACTTTAAATTGGCGGTTCTTGGTCTTTATGCGTATGTGTGATCACTTCCGTATGGTTTTTCGTCTTCGGATCATCTGACAGTAGATCCTTAATTTTTTCAACCACTTGCGGAGTCAACTCCAACAATTTCTCATAAAAATGTGTCTGGTTATTTAGGTGAATCATTTTCACACCGTGAGTGCCGACAATGAGAAATGCTACTGGCGTAATGGACACTCCACCCCCGCTACCCCCACCGAATGGGTGGCGCTCCTCTTCATCAACGACACGATTTAGCGTGATTTCGCTTCCACCTGCTGCAAAGCCGAATCCGACTTTTGAAACTGGAAGAATGACGCTTCCATCAGGTGATTCTACAGGATCTCCAATAATGGTGTTGACGTCGACCATTTCTTTAATATTTTCCATGGCTGTTTTCATAAGCCCTTGGATTGGATGTTCAGACATTGTAAGTTAAGCCCCTCTCTTTACTGATTGCACGTTAGAATATACTGTGTGTGTGCTCTTCTTCCTATGTTTGAGCACTCGTAAGGCCATAAGAACAGCGTGCCCGACCTGAAAGCGGAGTATGCACGTAAATTCGGTGTGAAATACCGCCGCTTGATAAAATGGCAGCACGCTCATTTTTGGCATTTGCTTAAGTTTCATTCGATTTGAGAAAAAAGAAATCACGGTCGTTTTTACCGTCCAAATCATTCCCGTCATCGTTCCTGTCGTAGCAGCATCACCAGTACCTAACTGGGTTTTCCATTGGATTTCATGAACGTTAACTGTCGCCAAAAACTTTTGTACAATTACATAAAAACCTTTGACTTTGCGTAAGAAAGCTCGTGACGCTTCCCATTGATGTAACAAATCCCCCGGCGTCTCTTCTTCGATTTGCGATTGTTCTGAAGGTTTGAACCAATGATCTTCGTTCTTTTTAAACTTTACCGATAGTTCCTCATCATCCCATTCTACGTTCGGAACTCTCCACGTCTTACTCATCCACCCTTTCAAAAAGGAAAGGCGAATGACGCCTTCGGCATGTAAGTTTGCCTGCATATAGTGAACATGAATTGAAATTTTCATACACCAGAGAGCCGATACGATAATAATGAACAAAACGATGGCAATCACCAGATAGAGCATGTTTGACCACATCTTTCCCGTCTCTTTGCCATCAGTATAGACAAACGATCCAAACCTTAAACGGTACACGAGTGTGGGATAACCCTTCAGCCATGGGATATATAAGTGGTGACCGCTATGCCATGTTCACTTACAGATCCGGTTCTTCTAGCTACACGTTTGACCTCATACAAAAAACGACTTCCCAAAAGGAAGTCGTTTTTTGTATTCTTATTATGCTTCTACGCGGTCTTCATCGTCTTCTTGATCATCTTCACGGATCGGCTCAACATCACGAACGACTCTCGTATCTGCCAACAGGTCATGTACACCCGCTTTTTGAGGGTGAAAACCGACAACTACGTACATAATGTTCGTGATCACGAGCACACGATGAATCATTCTTCCTGGCACTTCTCGTGTGAATACCTCGCCCCATGTTGGCTTAGTAAGACCGACAGACACGACGCGTAACCCAAAGGCCATCTTCCCGAGCGTTTGCCCGAAAAACTTTGTCATTAACAGGAAATACACGTATGCCATAATTGACGTGAGTATTCCATGTACGGTAAAGATCGTTAAGAATTCCGGATTGGCGTCTGATAGGATGAAGATTGGAGAGATCAACAAACCATTTACAGACCCTACAACGATGAGGTCCAATAGGTACGCCCACAAGCGAAGCCAAAAACCACCATACACACTTACTTGATATGTTGAGGGCGGTGCGGTGCGCATCGGTTGCTCATCTTCACGGTGGCGAGATGCCCGATTGTCGTTTTCATCATATGGAATTTCCATTTGACCGTCCCTCCTTTATTCTTGGTAGAGATACATGAGCCTCGGGGCACTAGAATGCGTGACGAGCTCTTCTAAATGACTTAATGTAAGGTTATCACCGGATACAGCTTCTGCCATTAATCCCCAAATTGAACCTGTTCCAAAACTATTTGTATAATGGATAACCGTTGCATCAAGCTCCAACTGTTCTTCCATATGTTCAATGGTATGTTCCAAATCACCTAATCCATCAATGAGCCCATTTTCAAGCGCTTGATTTCCAGTGAAAATTTGACCTTGGGCAAGTTCAAGAACTTCACTTTCTGGCATATCTCTGCCATCAACAATGACTTCCACAAAATCCTCATACATGTCATCAACCATACTTTGCAAGATCGCTTCCTCATCGTCGGTCATTTCTCGTGTTGGACTCCCCATATCTTTATAGTCACCTGACTTAATGACTTCATGGGAAATCCCCCATTCTTCCGCTAACTCAGAGAAATTAATCGAGTCCATAATGACGCCGAGCGAACCGGTCATCGTCGCTGGGTGAGCAGCAATGTAATCAGCAGGCGCAGAAATATAATACCCACCAGAAGCAGCCATTCCTCCCATAGAAATATACACCGGGGTATCATACTCCTCTTGGGCTCTTACAACTCGCTCATGGATCGACGCACTTTCAACGACGCCTCCACCAGGTGTATCCACATTAATAACGATACCGTCGACCATCGTGTCTTCCATCGCGGTTTCTAGCTTTTGTAAAAACGTGCGGTGATTGTAGCCTCCGGATGCGAACAATCCATCATCTGCACCGGTATCCATAATCATGCCATTAAGGTCTATGACCGCAATCTGTCCGTTTGAACCTACTTCCATAATTTCTTGCCTGAAATCTCCGCCGTCCAAGTCAATCATATCTGAAAAGCTTGCGGATGCGACAGTCATTGCTAACTGAAACGCACCGGAGATGACGAGTACTAGAGCAGCAATCCCTAAGGCAATCCAACGTTTAACAGTCAAATTCTCTTCCTCCTCTATTTCTCTTGCTTGTTAGAAAACACCGTCGTGCCATTGACGATGGTATACACTACATTTGTACTAAGAAGTTCGTCGATGTTGTGGAGCTGAAAAGGGTCTTGATCAAGAACTGTAAAGTCCGCAGCAAACCCCGGCTGAATCACTCCATACATATGCGCTTCTCCAGAAGCTTGGCTACTTCCTGAAGTATACAGAGAAATCGCTTCATAGACAGTGAGTTTCTCACTTGGAATGTAACCCGGATGTCGCTCACCTTGTTTGCGTCTTGCGACTGCTGCATGAATTCCTAAAAGAGGATCTGGCGGTTCAATCGGTGCATCTGATCCACCCGCACAAATGATTTCGTGATCCAATAACGTTTTCCATGCATACGAAACGCGAAGCAATGGCTCTGGTACTGCGTCTTGAATCCAAGGAAAGTCTGATACTGTGAACTGAGGTTGAATATCAAGAACAATGGGCATACCTTGCATCTTTTCAATAAGTGATCGACTCGTAATTTGCAAATGAATGAGCCGATCTTTTTTCTCACCGACGGGTGGGTGCTTCCTAAGTACGTCTAATGTTTGTGCAAGTGCAGCGTCACCAATTACATGTACGGCGACCGTCATGTTGAGGTTTCGTGCTTTTTGAACGAGTACCTCTAATTCATGATCTGAATGAATGGGAACCCCTCGGTTCAACCCTTCACCTCGATAAGGTTCTGACAACCATGCAGAATGCCCACCGAGCGAGCCATCTGCAAAGATCTTCATGCTGCTAAATGTTTGCCCATACGAATCTTCGTCTACACTACCGACGCAATTCGCCCAATCGTCAACAGCTTCATGATGAACGAGATGATGCACTCGAAAATGACGCTCTCGTTTTGTTAATACTTCTCGGTACGTATCCAAAACCGCCTCTGTATTTCCATAATAAGCGAGATCTTCCGTATGTACGCCTGTCAAACCGAACGAGGTCATCTGCTCATAAGCGAGCGTTAACGCGTCAGTCATGCTTTCCGAGGTAAAGTTAGGTGTCACAGCATGTATTATATCTTGTGCATTTTCGAGAAGCAAACCATTCAAACCTGTATCGTCTCGACCGATCACACCGCCAGAAGGATCGGGTGTATCCGAGTGAACACCGGCAAGCTCAAGCGCTCGACTGTTTACGACCATCGCATGTCGGCATATTCTCGTAATCATTACTGGACGATCTGGGAAATGGGCATCGAGTTCATTCCGGTGAATACTATGGGGCTGCACCCATTCATTCTCATTCCATCCTTCACCGATCAACCACTCATGCTGAGGCAATCCTTCTGCTTTACGTATGAGTTTTTCAATCACGTCTTCTTTACTCTTTGCACCGCTAAGATCCAATCGTTTTAGGGAAAACCCATACCCAAGCATGTGTGCATGACTATCTACAAACCCTGGAAACATGACGTTCCCATCGAGATCAATGAGCTCAACTTCTGATTGTTTATAGTTATTCATGATTTCATTCGTTGACCCTACCGCTTGAATAACTGCGTCCTTGACAAAAACGGCTTCTTCGATTGAATGTTCAGAAGTCATCGGATATACTTTGCCGTTATAGTAAATGGTTTGCATCGTCAACCTCCTAGAACGTTCACCGCCATCCTAAACAAGGCAAGCATATTTAGGGTGACGGTGTATGAATGAACTTACAATAATTCCGTGAAATTGTTATCGATTGGTGAATCACTTGAAATAAGAGATGGCTCTCGATTGTTAACGGCTTTGTCGACCATCGCATCAATATCGAGTGAGGTTTCAAATTGCAAGGCTTTTTCAAGCTTCGGTTTTGTTTTTGATTGCTCTGGCAAAAAGATCGTACAACAATCTTCATACGGCAAGATGGATGTTTCATACGTCCCAATTTGTTTGGCAATGTCCATCACTTCTATTTTATCCATCGTAATTAACGGACGTAATATCGGGATTTCAGCTGCTTGTTCAATGGCACGCAGACTTTCCAACGTTTGCGAAGCAACTTGACCTAAGCTTTCCCCATTCACTAGCGCAAGTGCGCCTTGTTCTGCTGCAATCTTCTCTGTAATTCTTAGCATCATTCTTCTCGTAATCGTCATTGCATAATATGAAGGGATTTGCCGATGAATCTCTTGTTGAATTTCAGTGAAAGGGACGACATGCAGCCTCACTGCGCCTCCATAGAGTGACAGCTGCTTAGCAAGATCAATAACTTTTTGTTTCGCTCGTTCATTCGTGAATGGAGGACTATGAAAATGGACCGCTTCGACGATCGACCCTCTCTTCATCGCGAGGTATCCCGCCACTGGGCTATCAATCCCGCCCGAAAGCATGAGCATAACTTTTCCAGACGTACCTACAGGCAATCCGCCTCTACCTTGAACTTTACCTGCACTAATATACGTGCCGTGCTCGCGGACTTCAACGCTAATTTCAACGTCGGGGTTATGCACATCCACCGTAATATCGTCTGTGTTTCGTAGCACGTAGGAACCGACTTCATAATTGAGCGCTTGTGAGTCAAGTTCTGTTTTCTTAAATGAACGCCTTGCTGACACTTTAAATGTCTTCGCTGCGGTTTCTTCTTTCATTAGTTGCAGCGCAACTTTTTGGATGTCATGGACGTCATGACTCGTTTTTACTGCCACTGATAGTGAGATAATGCCGAATATATCTTTCAGTCTAGAAATTACAACATTCGGGTCATCGCCGTTCAGTTCAACAATAAGTCGTCCAAACGTTCGTTTCGCTCGAGATGAGCCAATCTTTCTAAGCACACTGTTGATGTTCCCTTTTAATGCCCGTTCAAATTCATTTCTATTTTTTCCTTTTAAGGCAATTTCTCCATACCTTACGAGTATATGCTCAATGTTCACGATTTCACTTCCTTCATTTCTCTCACCTGTGGAACGATTTGACTCAATGCGGCTTTTAAAGCTTCCAGGTCTGCTTGTGAAGTTTGCCATGACATGCTCACGCGCAACCCCGTCGCTGCTCTTTCGTCTTCTTCACCAAACTGTGCTAGGAGTACTGCACTTTTGCTCGGTTGTTTGGAAGCACACGCTGATTTTGATGATACGTGAATGTCTTTATTACTGAGGGCTTGGATAAGCACTTCCGGCATTGTCCGCTCGATGGAAACATTCATAATGTGCGGCGCACTTGTTTCTTTCGGGGTATTCACGTGCACCCCTTCTTGAGCGTCAAACCACTCGAGTAGTTCCTCTTTCATACGAGCAAGCTTACTATTTTGTACTTCCTTTTTCTCCATCGCCATACGAGCCGCTTTCGCAAGTGAAGCAATTGCAGGAACATTTTCTGTACCGGCACGAAGTTGAAATTCTTGCCCTCCGCCAAATACAAGCGGTTGGATGTTCACTCCGCTTCTAACGTATAAAAAACCAGTCCCTTTTAAGCCATGAATCTTATGCCCGGATACAGAACAAAGGTCAATGCCCACAGATTGCAGGTCGAGATCGACCTTCCCGAACCCTTGGACGTTGTCAACATGAAAACGGATCTTCTCAAACTTCTTCAAGTATTCGCCGAACTCTAGTACTGGTTGAATAGCCCCCGTTTCATGATTTACATGCATGACCGACACGAGAATTGTCTCTTCCGTTATTGCCTGTTTTAAGTCAGTTAAAGATACGACACCTTCTTCGTTCACTGGCAAATACGTCACTGAAAACCCAACCGTTTCTAGATACTCGCACGTCTCAAGTACTGACGGGTGTTCAACAGCCGTTGTGATGAGATGCCTTCCCCGCTTTTCTCTCGCCCTTGCGATTCCTTGGATTGCCAAGTTATTGCTTTCACTGCCGCCTGAAGTAAACACAACCTCTGATGGTTGTGCATTCAGCAGTCGAGCGATGGCCCGTCTCGCTTCCCGCAGAAGGTTCTCTGCTTCAGAACCTTTTTGGTGTAATGAAGATGGGTTCCCAAAGTAACGTTCGTTAGCCGTTACAAATGTATGAATAACCTCTGGATAAGGTTCTGTCGTTGCACTATTATCTAGATAGATCATTGAGCTTGACACCTCTTGTTTTCAACTGTTCGCTAGCAACGGAACATTATATCATAAATTCACCTGTGTGCCGAGAAGTGGAGTAAACAAACGAGAAGCACAGCGCGTTATGATCGCACTTGTGCTTCAACGTTAGGCTCGTTTGCCCAGCTCTTCTTGTCACATCTTCATTTAAGCGTTTTGATAAACACTCTCTTCACTTTCATTCCAAGACGATTCTAAATTCCCTAGTGCGACAGGTACAGCTTCGGTTAACGCCTCTGTCAAGTTCTCAACCGCATCGTCATAATAGCCATTCCTAAATTGCCATTCACTCTCTTCAAGAACTTGTCTGAGACTAGGATGTTCGTTGCGATAGCGATTGCCAAACTGAATCAACCGCTCTGCCCAAGCGGAACGCGCCAACGTATCGTCAACCGTATGAGCGGCCTTTCCTACTTGATGCTGACCGAGCTCAATCGCTTCTTTCACCGCTTTCATTTGCAGCGGAGTCACGTCTAATTGAGCCCTCGCCTTTTCCAACTCTTTCTCTGCATCATCCAACTGCGAGAGCAAATGCTCAGGCATAGCAGGGATGTGACTCTTGTGTACTTTCATTTGAATCGACTTCATCCGTCTTCGTAACGTCGTTAATTGCTCATACGCACTTAGCTCCTCACTTCTAAGCTCATCGAGTCGTTCCATTGATGAATCTATATCTTCTTTAACTGTCTGTAGCTTGTCTTGAAGTTTCACCATCGTCTGCTCTAAGTCGATATAAGACTGTCTACGATTGGCGTGCAAATCAGCAAACACTTGCTGGTCCTTCTCCGCATCTTTTAGTTCCTTTTTCATCTGTTCATAGAGATTCGTTTCTTCTTCAGGAAGTTGATAGCTTTCTTTCACCTTCTGACGTTCTTTTTCTAAGTGTTCCAGTTTTGTACGAACCGCTTCGTACTTTTCACCAAGTTGCTTCACGCCATGTTCCACACGTTGCTTGGCTTCGACTTCTTGTTCTAACGTTTGGTACATCTCTTCGATTTGCTCTTTGGAGCGTTCAATTTGCTCTTCCCCGTATTCTACTTGCAAACTTTCAACCGCTTCTTTAATCTTCGGAAGCGACGTTGTCAATTCACGCAAGTCCGCTTCAATCGTAAAATGATCAAAGTTAAACCCTTGTTCTGATAACTCTTCGATTCCACTTCTTAAATTGCGAATTTCTTCTGGCAAGGAGACGCTAACTTCCATGAGCATGCCAGGAATCTTATTCATCAAGTGGTCAAGTCTTTCAATCGTCTCAGAGATCGTTAATAAACGACTCCTTGCACTCATGTAGTTTCCTTGCGCAGTATCTTCGTAATAGTTGTCAAGCTCACTGCGGCAATGTTCCACTTCTTCACGAATCGCTTCCACCGATTCACCCATCGATTTTTGTTGGCGAGACAACATCGCACGTGTATCTTTTAATTTCTCGGATACGGCCTCAATTTCATCGCGATTTTGTTGTTCACTACTAACGAGTTCATCCACTTCTTCACGGATGGAAACAATTTCGTTTTCTACGCTAGTTAATGTTACGCTAACCTTTTCAATCTTTTCTTTCGCTTTCTTGAACTGATATTTATTTGCGGCTTCTTCAATATCAAACAAGTCGAGTTCTATTTCTTGAAAACGATCTTCAACGATGGAATCCCATGCTTTTCGCCACCGCTCGAAGTTCTCTTCTGTTTCCCCAGAAATGGTTAACCCCTTTACACGGCTGATCTCATCCGCAATCGGTTCATTAATCACATTGTTCTTTCTTTTATCTAACTCATCTACACTTTGGTAGACCCGCCGCCTTGACCAGGCACCATACGCAATTCCAGCAACGACAAGGATGCTAACGGCAATGATGATTACAGGAACCATTTCTCTCACTCCAATATATTCCATCGATAATTAGTTTCGTATATAATAATACCCATTTACAAAATTCAACAAATACGTCCAAACTCCTCTAAATTATATCGACATCGCTGACGATTTTTGAAGAGAATTGAACTGGTGTATTACTATATTAACATGTAACCTAATAGAGTAGTGGAAAATTGGAAAGAAGGTGGGAGAAATATGAAATCGATCGTATACGATGGCCACGTTCACAGTCCGTATTGTCCCCACGGAAGTTCAGCGGCAATATCAGAATACATTGAGACCCTCATTCACGACGGGTATGAAGGGGTGACGTTTTGCGAGCATGCGCCTCTTCCTGAAAGGTTTGTTGACCCTACCCCAAACTCAGACAGTGCAATGACACTGGAGTCCCTCGCAAAATACTTGGATGAATTGCAGAAATTGAAAAAAGAATACGAATCGAAATTGACGATAAACGTTGGTTTAGAAGTTGATTATATCGAAGGGTACGAAACAGAAACCAAAGCCTTTCTTGATGAATACGGACGTTTTCTAGATGATAGCATTCTCTCGGTTCATTTCATTCACACGAGTGCGGGTTACTTTTGTATTGATTATAGTGCAGAAGTGTTTCAAATGTACGCAAATCAGTTTTCCTCTATAGATGAGGCGGTGTGGCATTACTATAAAACAGTGCAACGATCCGTCACTTGTCATTTAGGGGTATTCAAACCGAGACGAATCGGACATCCAACACTGGCTCGTAAATTCCAGAAGAGTCTGCCATACCCAACGGATGATCAATGGATTAGAGACACTCTCCTCTGTATAAAAAACGAAGGGATGCAAGTGGATGTGAACGGTGCAGGTGTGAATAAACCTGGCTGTCAAGAACCGTATCCGCCTCTTTCGTTCCTAAAAGAAAAAGAAGCGGAAGGACTTCACCTCGTGTACGGCTCCGATGCTCACCACCCTCATGGCCTTAGTCAAGGACGAGAGCAGCTAAGAGGCGTCCGACTGCAAGTGCCTTTAGACGTAAACAAGATTTGAAGTCGGGGAATCTGCTATGCGCGTCGAACAAAGTTGTCGCTCCACAAACTGACGAACATGACCCATATACTTGCCAATAAACGTCTCGTCTCTCGGTTCAAGATGGAAGACTTCGCGAATATATTGCGCATGTAAAAACGGCATCGTAATCATGCCACGCAAATGTAAGATCGCCCACTCCTTTCGCATTTGCGTGAACACACCCGCTTTTCTTCCTTGATCATAGACGAGAGAAAATAGATGCTTTTCTTTCATGAAATAACTCGACATCACTTCGCGAACGAGCATTGAATCGAGCGTCAATTCACGTAGAACGAGGCGGGCAGCACGATCATGCCGTTGTTGATACACCATCGCCCGCTCCACCATCGACAATAGCTGATCAAAACTAGATTCAGACGAAGAAATGGCTTCTTCAATTGCTTGTAAATATCCAGCGAGATAGTCATTCAAAATATATTCTAACAAACCTTTTTTTCCACCAAAGTAATATGAAATTAAAGCGACGTTCACGTTCGCTCGATCGGCAACTGCACGGACGGATGTCCCCGTAAACCCTTTTGTCATAAACAAGTCAATGGCTGCGGTTTGGACAGCTTCTTTTGTGTTTTGTTTTTCAGTTCTCACTTGCTCCATCCTTTCATGACTCGGTTAACGAATACATTCGCTCTATGACGGTGCGATCCTGCAAAGGCTTTACGACTTCTTATTTACTCTTTCTACATGTTATTATGAGTTTAGACAGTGTTATATAGGGGAGGGTGTACACGAATGTTTGAACCTGTCAATTACGACGGAAATTTGCAGAAGAAATATGACATGCTTTATAAACAACTGGATGCCTTGCTTGAAGATGAGGATGATCCTACAGCGAACCTAGCCAATGCGGCTGCCTTGTTACAACAATTTCTAGATCGTACGAACTGGGTCGGTTTTTATCTTTTAAAAGAGGGCGAGTTGGTGCTCGGGCCTTTCCAAGGATTGCCCGCTTGTGTACGTATTCAAGTCGGCAAAGGTGTGTGTGGTACCGCAGCGAAGATACGAGAAACGCAAGTCGTTGAGGACGTGCATCAATTTCCTGGCCACATCGCTTGTGACGCTGCTTCACAATCGGAGGTAGTCGTCCCGATCATTATTAACGATCAAGTTTATGGTGTTTTGGATATTGACTCTCCAGAAAAGGCGCGTTTCTCCGAAGAAGAGGGTCGCCTACTCACTGTATTTGTTGAGCACCTTGTTCCTCACTTACAACGTTAGTATGAAGAAAGGCAAGCTCCTGGTTGAAGGAGCTTGCCTTTTGTTTTTATTTGATACCATAATATGCGTTTAACTCTTTCTCGTCGTCATCGGTTAACGTCTCCGATTTCGGAGCATCTTCAATGACTTGCAAAGCAACCGGCACATGAGCTCTACTTTCCAATGGGTCAAAGTCTTTAAACACTTGGACTGGCAAAACGTAGCGATCGCGTTCCATAATGCCATCTGACTCAATTTCTATAAAGCGGACTTGCCACGTTGTGCTATCGAACAAAATATCAGATATGGAGCCCATCTTTTCATCGTTGGCGTACACCGAATAGGATGTTAGATCTTTTGAACTTTGCAAATGATAGTTCTCTTCGTCCAAACGTGAACCCGCAACATCATCTGGACTTGGCGTTCCCGAAACGGGCGCAATTGGCCCTGCATATGGAAAGTGTGGAACCCCTGCTGGCGTCGCAGGCGAAACGGTCCAGTAATGCTGAAGGCCGTAATGATCAAGCAACGTTGCTTCATATTGCCTTGAGATTGGCTGATCTGTTTCTGGCTTCGGACTGTCCTTCACTTGGTCTTTCGTAGCGTCTAAATCAACGAGCTGTTCAGTAATTTCAAGCCTTGTAATCAACTCTGGGCTGATGAGTACCTTCCCGCCAAAAAACCAACGCCGCGTATCCCCAACGATATAACGAACTCTCCAACGACCCGTACTGTCAAAATACACATCGTCAACCGCTCCGAAATCATCGTCAGTAGCTGACAGTGAAAAGTCTCTAAAGTCCTCGACACGTAGTAACACAGGTTCTCTCTCCTTTACAGGTTGTTATAGAGAATTTTCCTGTTTTGCGCCGATTGTAAACCCGAAATCTTTTATCGAGACTAGTAGTCGCTTCCTGACTCGGCACCTGAAACAATCGCAATGCCAGAACTTGTCCCAATTCGATCTGTCCCTGCTTCAATATATTCTTCAGCGACGGCCGCATTCTTCACACCGCCTGAAGCTTTAATTTTTGCATGATCACCGACGGTTTCTTTCATTAAACGAACGTCACTAAGCGTTGCGCCACCGGTGTGAAACCCTGTGGATGTCTTAACAAAGTCCGCTCCGGCTTGTACACACAACTCAGAAGCTTTTACTTTTTCAGTGTCGGTAAGCTGACTCGTTTCAATGATTACTTTCACTGTCGCTTTATTTGCTGCCGCGTTTACGACGGCTTGAATATCGCGAAGCACATGATCGTCATCCCCAGACTTGAGCGCTCCCATGTTTATAACCATATCCACATCTGCCACGCCTTGTTTGATAGCAATTTCTGTTTCATAAGCCTTCACTTCTGGCACATTCATGCCGTGCGGAAAGCCAATGACTGTAGTAACACCTACTTGACTACCTTCTAAAAGAGCGACAGCCGTTTCTACCCAATACGGGTGAACACAAACCGTTTTAAACTCATGCGTCTTGGCTTCCTCGCAAAGCGTAACAATGGCTGATCTTGATGCTTCAGGTTTCAGTAACGTATGATCAATGTATGATGCGAGTGTTGATTTGTTCATCATTCTTCACCTTCCATTCTTTCAGTCACCCCCACTATATCATGTTTTTATTCGTTCGTTGAGGTTGACTTTTATGCAAGGACTTTATACAATGATAGTTGTGCTAAAAGACAGCCAAGGTAAACTTACTTCGTCTTTCATTTTGTTCCTCGACTGCGGCTGATCACAATCGAGGTGCATCACTAACTCCCCGCTGTCGGAGCGAAGATGTGTGAAAACAAAATGAGCGTCTAAGAGATTACCCCTGCCCGTCTTTTTCACGATAAACGTGATAAAAGGAGGAGCTATACTATGGCTCGCTATACAGGTCCATCTTGGAAGAAATCACGCCGTCTTGGTATTTCACTAAGCGGTACAGGTAAAGAACTAGAAAAACGCCCTTACGTTCCGGGTGAACACGGTCCGACTCAACGCAAGAAATTGACAGAGTACGGTGTCCAGCTTCAAGAGAAGCAAAAACTACGTTTTATGTACGGATTGACTGAGCGTCAGTTTAAGCGCACATTCGATAAAGCAGCAAAGCGCGGAGGCGTACACGGTGAAGAATTCATGATCCTTCTTGAATCTCGCCTAGACAACCTCGTTTATCGTGCAGGTCTTGCTCGTACGCGTCGTGGGGCGCGCCAACTCGTAAACCACGGTCACATTACTGTTGATGGTCAGCGCGTAGACATCCCGTCTTACACGCTTAAGCCAGGACAAGTAATCGGTGTACGTGAGAAGTCACGCAACATGAACTCGATTGCTGAAGCTCGCGAATCCCTTGCCTTCACACCTGAATATGTCAGTGTAGACGGCGAGAAGTATGAAGTTACGTTCACACGCCTTCCAGAGCGTTCTGAACTTTCTTCAGAAATTACCGAAGCGCTTATCGTTGAGTGGTACTCTCGTTAATACACTAAACCCCCTCTTTATAAAGAGGGGGTTTTTATTATCCAATCGCTTCGATCATTTCATCTGCGCCCTCACTTTGATTTGAGCACACGACAACAACACGACTACAGGAGGGTTCAAACGAAGCCCGAAAGCAAACACCCGGGTCGTACCCGACGAGTAGATGTTTTCTTGAACTGTCTTCTCTTTCAATTGTATATCCTGAATAACTATAGAAGACAGTATCATTTACGTGAACTCTCGGACGTAAAAATTGTTCCGTCATCTTTTCTGAGAAAAGTTCAGCTTTATCGACACTCCGCCAAAACATTTCCACGTCAGTTACGGTGACAAACACACCCCCATCTGCCCCACCTTTTATCGGAATGCAATATTGATTCGTTTGATTGCTTTCGATATACCCGTGCGCAGTCTGTTCAGGCAACTGATCAAGTTGAAAATAACCTGACTTGTCCATGCCCACCTTTTGAAAGATTTCTTCTTCAACAAATCGGTCAAACGGTCGTCCCGATACCGCCTCAACGATTTGACCTAGCACAATATAACCTGCGTTATTATAATGAAACCGTTCACCAGGATGGAACTTCATCGGTTCGTGTTGAAACATTGGCAAAAAATCCTTGCCTTCCCTCATGCTGTACATCGGCTTTTCATCCCACAATGCAGAAAAATCATCCATCATTTCTTCATCAAAATAATCGGGAATGCCTGACGTATGCGTAAGCAAATGATGTATCGTAATGTCCTCATGAAAGTGTGGGAATGAGATGTCTACACATTGCTGTAAACGCGTATTAAATGAAAGTTTACCTTCTTCAACGAGTCTGCAAATGGCTGCGCTCGTGAATACCTTTGCTCCAGATGCGATGCCAAACCGCGTACTTGGATTGTTTCTTATCTGTTCGGCCTGGTTGGCATAACCGAACGCTTGCTCGAACACACCGTCGTATTCCTTTATGAATATCACTCCAGAAAAATTCACATCTCGTTGAACGTTCAGTAATCGCTCGATTTGCTTATTCTGTTTCATCATTCTCCTCCTTAAGATTAAGTGATTCGTTTCTCGACACTCAAATCAAGTTAGAGTAGATGAAGCAAAATGATTCACATTAAACTCATTCGATTGTCACCTCCTCGTTTACTGATCGTAGGCATTTAGTGCGTTCACTCCGTGGGCAAGGGCAGACTCAGCTTTTAGAGCTGTTGCAACAAGTACAGACTCGGCAACTTCTTCGCGGCTTGCTCCTGCAACTTTTACGGCTGCTGTGTGCAGCTCAATGCAATATGGACAACCTGTCGTGTGTGCGACGGCAATAGCGATGAGTTCTTTTTCTTTCACCGTTAATGTACCTGTTTGAAGAGCTGCTTGATCAAACGAAAGAAATTTCTGAAAAACTTCTTCATTATACGTTTTCAATTCCTCTAAGCGATTGAAGTAAGAAGATTTGTACAATTCATCTGCGCCGTTTCCATCATAAGCATTCCATGCATTGACACTATGCGCGATCGCTGATCCCGCTTTTAAAGCGGTCGCCACCATGATGGCTTCTGCCACTTCTTCTTTCTTTGCCCCTTGTTTCTTCGCTTGATTGACATGTAACTCAATGCAATACGGACACCCGGTCGTATGCGCAACCGCTACAGCAATCAATTCCTTCAACTTTGGCTGCAACTTTCCTGGCGCGAGCGCTTCGTTGTCGAATGCGATGAAGGCAGCAAAGGCTTCTGGAGCTAACGATTTGAATTCTTCCAATCGGCTTGAATACGCTTTGTTATACATCACCGCTCCTCCTCACCTATTTCGCTTTATTCTTCCATAGAGACGTTCGTTTAGCAAGAAAAAAGATGGGGATGCTCCCCATCTTTTTTGGTCATTTCTTAAGTTGAGCAAACTTCCGTTTGCCGACTTGCACGATCATATCGTCTGCAATTGTAATCTCTGCATGAATGTCTTCGACTTTTTGCTCATCAATTTTCACACCGCCATTTTTAATCATGCGCCGTGCTTCACCTTTCGACGGTTGTAATTCCAGCTCAACGAGCAAATCAATAATGGACACGATCGGCTCACCTTTCCACTCAACGACCGGCAAATCCTCAGGAAGTGCACGTTTCGTAAACACCGTCTGGAAGTACTTTTCAGCTTCGGCAGCTGCAGCTTCCCCGTGGTACATTTCAACAAAACGGCGGCCAAGTCGTTGTTTGGCATCTCTTGGGTGAATGCTACCCTCACCAAGTCCTTTCTCCAAAGCTTCAACCTCTTCCATCGGAATATCGGTTGCCAGTTTGTAATACTTCACCATCAGCTCATCAGGAATGCTCATTGATTTACCAAAAATCTCATTCGGTTCTTCATCGATTCCAATGTAGTTGTTTAATGACTTCGACATTTTACGCACACCGTCCAACCCTTCAATGAGCGGAAGCGTTAGGGCAACTTGCTTATCTTTCCCGTACGCATCTTGAAGCTGGCGTCCCATCATAAGGTTAAACGTTTGGTCAGTACCCCCAACCTCAATATCGGTATCCATCGCCACCGAATCATAGCCTTGCATTAATGGATAGAAGAACTCATGTATGGAAATTGGTTGGTTGTTCTTGTACCGGTTATTGAAATCTTCACGTTCAAGCATTCTTGCCACTGTTAAATTCCCAGCTAAGTTGATGACATCTTCAAAGTTTAGCTGGCTTAACCATTCCGAATTGTAGTAGAGCGTTGCTTTGTCCATATCCAACACTTTGCCGTACTGCTCGACGTACGTTTTGGCGTTTTCAGCTACTTGTTCACTCGTTAATACTTTTCTCGTTTCTGATTTACCACTTGGGTCACCAATTCTACCTGTAAAGTCGCCGATAAGCATTTGTACGTGATGTCCAAATTCTTGGAATTGGCGAAGCTTATGAAGAACGACGGTGTGGCCAATGTGCACGTCCGGGGCCGAAGGGTCCATGCCTAGCTTAATGTTGAGCGGTTTACCTGTTGCAATTGATTTCTCAATTTTCCCTCGGAACGCCTCTTCAGGCACAATCTCCACAACACCTCTCATAAGCGCCTCGACTTGGCGATTCGCTTCTTCCTTTTGTTCTGTTGTTAATGTCCATTCGCTTGTCATATCTTCGTCCTCCTATTATTTTTGTCCATAAAAAAAAGCCCCTCCCTAAAAAGGGACGAACGTATCGCGGTACCACCCTTGTTGAGAACTTCCGCTCTCCACTCGGCTCTTTAACGCAGAGTATACGTTTCCTAGAAAGCTCAAGCAATGTAATTCATCTCTTGCGCCGGATCGACTTGCAGCGACCGTCGACTCTCTGAACCTGTACACAAGAAATTACTTCGTTGCCATCATCGCGTTACCTATATTGACAATGATCTTTTTATACCATGCCAATTGTTCACTGTCAACTGTATGTAAACCCGATCGATAAGGCAACCTACACGTAAGAACGAAAGGTCAGAAGAGGAATTGTACATATTCATCACGAATAACCTGGATAGCGGTTCTTTAGTCTATAACAAAGTATGCTATAATATGCGTGATCTTCTTAGGGGGTGAACGATGAAAAATATATTACAGAGGTTTAACCGCTGGGCTGATTTCATACAAAACAATCGCTATGTACAAGGGTTAAATATTACAAGCCTTGTCGCTTGGAACATTCTCATTCTTTTAAGCGTGACGATCTTGCTCGGAACGACATTTGTCGGCGCAGCCGGTGCTGGCTACTTCGTTTCTTTAGTAGAAGATGAGCCGGAATATACACAAGAAGAAATTCGTGCAGACATCTACAATTATGAAGAAACAAGTGTCGTTTACTTCGCCGATGACGTATATTTAGGCGAACTTCCTTCAATTCTTGAGCGAAGAGAAGTAAGCTTGGACGAAGTGTCTACGCACGTGAAAGACGCGTTAATTGCGACAGAAGACGAATATTTCTTTGAACATAACGGCATCGTTCCAAAAGCTGTTATGCGCGCAGTGTTTCAAGAGTTTGTCGACACAGGCATGCAAACGGGAGGAAGTACGCTCACCCAACAAATTGTGAAAAACCAAATGCTATCTAACGAAGTTTCTTTTGACCGCAAGGCAAGAGAGATCTTAATTGCGATGCGTTTAGAGAATTATATGGACAAAGATGAAATTCTTGAAGCATACTTAAACATCGTACCATTCGGCAGAAATGCGGCCGGTACGCAAATTGCAGGCATTCAGGCTGCAGCAAATGGAATTTTTGATGTCGAGGCATCGGAACTTTCGTTACCTCAAGCTGCGTATATTGCCGGCATTCCACAAAATCCTTTTTCATACACTCCCTTCACGTCCGATGGGGATTTGAAAGAGGACTTGACTGCTGGAATGCAACGAAAGAATATCGTCCTTTACCGGATGTTAGACTCTGGAACGATTACCGAGGAAGAGTACGAAGCAGCTCGAGAGTACGACCTAATGGAAGACATTACGGATTATGCACCAGAAAATAGCTTTGAAAGTTATCCGTACGTTACGAACGAAACAGAACGCAGAGCCGTCCCCATTCTTAGAGATTATTTATTGGACAAAGACGGGGTTGACTTGAGCGACATGGAAGACGAAGACCGTGCACAAACCGTCCAACAATACACCGAGCGCGCAAGTACAGAACTTCGTCTTGGCGGATACCGCATTCATACTACCATTCATAAAGACATTTATGACACGATGGAAGACACGATCGCCAACAGTGACTTGTTCGGTCCGAATACGAATGACGGACAACCTGAACAGGTGGGCGGTTTGTTACAAGATAATGAAACAGGAGCGATTTTAAGCTTTATCGGTGGACGTGACTTTGAAAAAGAATCATGGAACCACGCTACGACAGGTGAAGGCCGATCCGTAGGCTCAACGATTAAGCCGCTCATGCCGTTCGGATCTGCGATGGAGCGCGGGGTTGTGCAACCGGGCATCGTCGTTCCCGATGTGCCAACGAATTACCGTGGGGGAGATCAAGACCCCGTAAGTAACTTTGGTAGTTCTTACGCCGGTATCCCTTCCGTGCGAGATACGATTACGAACTCACGAAACACCCCATCGGTACGGACATTTTGGCAAGTGCCAGAAGAAGATTTGTACGATGATATGATAAAACTTGGCTACACCCCGCACCTTGACTATGCTGCGGAGTCGTTCGCACTCGGTTCTTTTGATGCAACGGTTGAAGAAAATACGAACGCATTATCGACGCTTGCGACCGGTGGTACGCGGAATGAATCGTATATGATTGAGCGGATTGAGACGCATACGGGTGAAGTGATCTATGAGCATGAACACAATCAAGTTGACGTGTTCTCCCCGCAAACGGCGTACCTTTCCATTGATATGATGCGAGATGTCCTCTCAAACGGAACCGCATCACGCATTCCTAGCCTGTTAAACTTCGGTGGGGATTGGGCCGGAAAAACCGGGACGTCGCAAGGTGCGCGTGACTATTGGTTCGTCGGCATGAACCCGAAAGTGAGCTTCGGCTTATGGATCGGCTACGGAGATAACCAACCGCTCCAAGGCGAATACAGTCAACGTCAACAACAGCTTTGGGCAACGCTTATGAATCGCACTGTGGAAACAAACAGTGACGTCGTCTTGACAGATTCACGGTTCGAGCAACCCGAAGGAATTGTACGACAGTCAATTTGTGGCGTGAGCGGATTACTTCCTTCCCAAAGTTGTTACGACGCTGGACTTGTGAATACCGATTTGTTTAATAGCAACTACTTGCCATCTCAAACCGATGACTCACTAGAAGGCGCACGCTACGTAACGATTAGTGGTCAAAGTTATCTTGCGTATGAACAAACACCTGCCGAATTTACGGACACCGGTTTTTCCGTAAACTCAACGTTCTTCGACGGTGTGAATATCCAAGATTATTTGCCAGACAGTTTGTCCGGGAATTTAGTACCTGACCGAAACGCCCCTGCACTTGACCATACTCCAGCTGCAGTTTCTGGAGTGTCATCAAGTGGCGGAACAATCAGCTGGGCGCAACATTCTGATGGCGACATCGTCGGTTACCGTGTATATACAGCAGCAGGCAGTCTCGTTGGTTCAGTGAAAGGAAATACGTCGACGAGCTTTTCTGGCATTAACCCTGCCCAAGGCTACTACGTAGCCGCAGTTGACACGATGGGCCGAGAATCGAACCCGTCGAACCCGACCGAAAGCGCTCCAACACCTGAAGAGCCAGAAGAAGACCCTACTGAAGGTCAAGAGCCAGAAGAAAGTGACCCAACTGGCGAAGGTGAAAACAACGGGAGTTCTGACCAGGATAACGAACAGCCTGATGAGCAAGAAGACGGTGAGGATAATGAAACCCCACCGCCAGAAGAAAACGACCCACCAGAAGGTGAAGACGATTCTTAAACGAGGCAAGTCTACCCTCGGGGTCAGCTTATCCCGCCACGCCCGCGGGGCGTGGCAGGGGCGGGACGAAAATCTCACCATAGAACGATCTATGGTGAGATTTTTTGTTTTACGACGTGTATATTGTTGAAGATCCTCCCATAGAAACGAGAAATTGTACCAATGTGTATTTTTTTGGTCTAAGCTCTAACATATACTCACTCTCCGATATTTTAGTTTTAACCTGCTCCGACGACAGTACAACAACTCCTCATCACGGTATACTCTCGCTCAATGAACATTCCTCATATGTAATTCTTACACTTTCTCACACGAAAAGCCGCCGGCGTAAGGCCGGCGACCATCTGTTATTCCCATTTGTATTGCAAAGCGTTGGTATGAGCGATTAAATCGTCATACGTTTGTTCATTAATGACCCCATTGTTGAGTTGCCCTTGTAGTAGATGGTGGAATGAACCGAGGTGCTGCACTGCTCGCTCGCGGTCTTCTCGCTTTTCAAAATGTTTGACTGCGGTCAGATGTGTAAGCAATTGGCGTACAGATCGTTCATTAGAAAATGCGCCTTCAAGGTTGAATTGCTCTACTTGTTCAATGAGACTCTCTACACTTAAACCAAAATCAATGGAGTCACTACCGCCAACAACTGGCAATGAAATGAGGCTTTCACTCAAATCTACTGTTACCTCAACATCGCTATGTTCAGCGCGTGTATGTGTGCGGTTACTGCCTGAAATAATAACACCAATCCGGTGTCCTGGCTTAAACACGTAATCATGAGTCATCGTGTTCCAACTAAACGAATACGTTTCACCTGGAACGAGCGATTGACTTTCCCAAACCGATTCATAATTTCTTGCATCCATCCATCCTCTGGACACAATTTCATAATCTTGCACGTGAGTAAGCAAATCATGTTCATAGTAACAAGCGCTGTCATGTTCAGAACTTTCGCCCCAACATGTTTGCTCATCAATCATTTGCATACCGCTAGAACCACTCCGATGATCCAGCCGTTCATCGGTTCCATAATCAACGATAAGTGCAGAAAGGTTTACTCTTTCTCCATTTACCGAAGCTGTCAGTTCAATTTCTGGAGTTCCACTTATTCGAACTTCCTCTTCAAGCTCAGGTGATAAAAATGCAAGACGATGGTCATGATCGGCTAAAGGATCTTCGGCAAGTTGCCTCTCCGTTAGTGGAAGGTTGCGAAAACTAAGCTCTTCTCCTGATGGAACCGGCACATCGGTCAAATGACCGTGCTCATCACCTTGTCCAATCGTTAGCTTTACATCTTCTGTACTACTTTCTGGCCACGAGTCATACGTCGTCCATTCATTGGCTGCATGCTCTACATCAGCCATCGGCTCGTCCATTATGCCATTATCAATACCTAAAAGCTCATGGTCAAACCATCTATGGACGGTGCTTACCCACTCATCTCGCCGATAATCGAAAGGTTCAGCATGAGCCGTTTGCGCCAACCATATTTTCCGATCGACATCATGTTCCTCTAATTGTTCCCACCATTGTCCGAAATGATTCGTTTTTACATTCAGATCATTCAGACCATGGATGAGAAAAACACTCGCTGTAACGTTATCCGCATCTGGTACGTAATTTCTTTCTTCCCAAAATTCATTATAATCACCAAATTCGTCGTCCATTAAATCCCTCATGCCATTGAATACAAACTGACAAGCTCCCCTACGTTCTGAGTTCACCACGCGATTGGCCAAACCGTTCGGTCCATTCAAATAGTAGATGCTGCCATTTGCACGATAGTAGTCGTACCAGCTACTGATTGCCGTAACAGGAATAATGGTTTCAAGCCCTTCGACATTTGTTGCTGCTGCTGCATTTGCAAGTGTACCATCGTATGACTTCCCATACATCCCTACTTTGCCAGTGCTCCAATCTGCAACTGCGGTTTCATCATGAATGTCATAACCATCCGCATTATCATTCAACCAATCAATGACGGCCGTTACACTTTCAGTTTCTTCATACCCTCCTGTCGTTGGACAACCGTCCGAAAGGCTTGTCCCAATCATATCAACGTGTACAACGGCGTAGCCACGCGGAACAAAATAGTTGTCATAAAATAACGGAAATGAAACCGGCTTGCCATCAATATACTCTTTTAACTGCGACTCCTCACCGCGACCCATGTTTTCGTTGTATGGACTAGCGACCATGATGACAGGTACTTCTAATCCTTCTTCACTTTCAGCGGGACGGATAATATCGGCAGCGATTCGGTCGTTTTTACCATCACCATCTGTGTCTAAATCCGTTTCCACATAAATGGTTTCTCTGATCGCATCTTCATAAGAGAAGACCGGCTGGGATACACCCTCGTCAATTACATGATCAGATACCGCCGTTTCTGCGATTGCTGTCTCGTGAAGATGATATAGAGCTGGGAGAGTTACAAGAGCAGCAAGCGTTGCTTTTCGTAGTTTCATAGATCATGTCTCCAATCTTTATCTATTCCCATCTAGTAATTAACGTTTCTGATAACCGATCAAGTCGCTCGAAAGCCGTTTCTTCAAGATTTCCTTGATTCATTTGGTGCGCGATCAACGCTTGAAAGCCTCTCGTATGCTCCACAACTTTCGTGCTGTTCGAGCGATTCTCAAAGTGAGTAACTGCGGTCATATGAGTTCTCGCGATCCGGTAAGCTTGTTCGGAATGAAAAGCGGATTCTTCTAACTCATCAACCAATGCTAAAATTGTACTGGCTGATACACCAATATCTTGTTGGATTGATTCGACGACGTCTGCATCTGTTTCTGAAGCAATGGTTAACGTATATTCAATGGCAGCATCAATCTCCTCTGGAACCCGAACGTAAAGGGGTACTTCCACAGTTTCACCAGCATCCACTTCAATGACGTGATGGTCGAACGTATATTCAACTTCTTCATCGACATCGACATTCAACCGGTAAAGGTCTGTCGCTTCTCCATCATTTGTAACCGTAAATGTGTGGGTTTCAATGTTCCCAGGTGAAGCATGGTCAATGGTTTGATGAGTCGCATTCATTTCTCTCGTGTAATCCCCGCCATAATCAAGATGACGAACGGCCGTACGATAAGATAAAGCACCAACATCATCATAATGCTTGTCCAATACATAAAAATGGAGGCGATTATGTTCATCCACATATTCACTTACAACACCTTCGCCGGTGCCTGCTTTGAATAATGCATCCGCTAACTGCTGATAATCCCCTTTGGACAACATTTGAATGGTGCCGTTCGGTCGAACAAAATCGACCTCTTGAATATCTTCCGGATGTGCATCAACGACCCAAATAAATGGTGCTCGCTCTTCATCCTTCGTTTTTGCTACCAACACACCGGAGTCCATTTGAAATGAATCAAAACCGACTTGGTCAACGACTTCTAACGTGTAATTATCGTACCAATCTTCCCCTTGTTGCATATCGGCACGCCAGTCATCTTCCAAATAATTTCTAGGCGTTTTGTCTTCGTCCATCGTAATGTTGATGCCGATATAGTCATCCCGCCCAAATTTCTCACCCGTTGGAACGGCTCTTGTCAAAATGTTTTCAAAGACTGGACCGTCCTTGAGGTCATCGCGATCAATTTGCAAATACTCTTCACCTTCCGTCACGAAATCTTGCTTAATTTTATTCCGTAACATGTGGTGAGACGGCGAACTAGACCCTTCAACTGCTGGGATCATCCAACGTGTGTGCGGACCACCTGGTCCATTAAATGCGCCTCGGCTCATTAATTCCCACGGTCCTGAATAAGACCTAGACACTGGGTTTGCATACGGGTTGTTATAGTTATCTCCCAACCCTTCGATATGGCCAAACTCATGAGCAAACACCGACTGACCACTATTTTCCGCTTGTACAGACCCTCCCCGGTACGCATGTGACCAGATGCTTCTCGCTGCAAACCAAGACGTCCAATCTACATAACGCGTCGTCGTATAGTTTGGATGATCCTCGAACGGTGAGCCAAATTCATCGCTCACATCTTGTGCTGTTTCAAACATCATCTCACCAAACTCTTGCCAAAGTGCGGATTCATCATAACCTGCATGAATGATGAACTCAAAGTCATAATCCTCACCTGATGCCTCAAGATCCTCACGAGCAGCTGCTTGTGCATCAGGAACGAGACGCTGGGGTCCATATCCTTCAGGTAAATGTTGCTGCTGACCAAATTCATTCAATCCGTATTGAAACTCTTTATGATCCATTGTATAGACTCCGAACGCATCGAGTTCAACACTCCATTTCCCATACGAGTTTTCACGCCAAAACTCATCTACGGTACGTCCATTATTTAAGTCTTGGGGTGTGTTCAAAAAGTCGACCCACCATTGCCCAAGCTCTTCTTCGGAAATCTCGCTTGCGCCAATAGGATTTCCAGCTGGGTCACTCCCTTGCTCGTTTGTCAAAATAAACTCTTGATCTGGAAAATCAACTAAAATTAAAGCGCCACGTATTTCTCGATCTGCTTCCACCTCAGGGTTATGCCAGTCAATGCCAGGGACTGGTTTATAATCATCCCACGTCATGTCTCTTGGTAACTGCCAGGACTCTTCGTCTGTTGGATTTGGAAATTCACTCAAACCTTCACTGGCCTGCACAAAATTCGGAACGTGTAAACTTACCACTAGTGCTGCAGAAACGATTATTTTCTTCAATATTGCCCCTCCTTTACTGTTTGAATAAAGCCCTGTGACATTGATTAATCACGAGGGCCAAATGAATGATAAGTGAAGTTAAATTAACGGTTATCGTCGCCCGTCGTTTGTGTTGCCACAAATGTCCATTCGAGTTGTAATGAATCTCCTTGGAACTGATTTAAATCTTCTTCTACATCTGATAAGAAATTAAATTGGACAACGAGGTCATGCGTTTCACCAACAGGTAGTCCTTGATCTCCTAATTCAGGATAGAAGATGTTTTCACTAATGGCTTCCGGTGACATGTCTTGTAGCTCGCTAAGTGTCGTTTGGTAGATCACTTCATCGAGATTGTCCACATTGTATAAAAATTCCACCTCAATAAAGTTTCCAAAATCATCTGTGTTGTTTCCTTGTGCATCAATCACGCGATAATCCGTCTCTAACGTGACGAGTCCAATGTCTAATGACCCATCATTGCCTAACTCAAAGTCTCGAATCATAGAATCTCCAGGCTTAATGTTATCCACATTAATCACTTCCGTAGGCTCTGCAGTTAAATCTAACGTACCCGCTGCAAACGTGTTGTTCGTTGTGACACTGTCGCTAAAAAATGCATACGTTCCACCACCGATTAGCGTCAACCCAAGAGCTGCAGTTGCAACTCCCATCCCAAGCTGTTTTTTTACCGTCATGATTGCTTCCTCCTAGAGATTTATTTATGTAACGTCTCATGTTCAGACGTAGACACCGAAGGGGTTACATCAGCATTACCTTTAGCCATCTGATCAACTTGATCTAACGCCTTAAAAATAATGATTATTGAGTAAATGACACATAGCACACCTGGAACAATCAACAACAGCACGGCTCCTAACTCAGATGTGGCAAACATAATGACAGAACCGATAAATGGAACCGTAAACCCAGTATATTTTCCGACAATATCTTCCGCCATCACTGGGGACGTATCTGGAGCATTGTTGTTATCCCCTTTTGTAATATAGCTTTGACCGTTATCAATGACTTCGTGAACACGGTGGGTGACAAGTACCCCCTCAGGCCCAAAAAACGTCACGACATCTCCTCTGTTAAAGTTCGTCGTTATTTCTTGTTGCTCAATGGCGATAATCGAACCGGTTTGGATGCCCGGCTCCATCGATCCAGACAAAACGGTCTTAATCTCATATCCGAATAGCGACGGTTCGCCTTCTGACGCATGTGAAGTAATGACCGTAAATAGTGTAGCGAGTAACAATACAAACATCATTCCTGTAATCAAACTGCTCGTCCACTTTCCAATACGTGCCAACACAAGCATCCCACCTATCCATTTATTTCACTTCTTCACCTTGAATTGAGAACTCAATCTCTACTTCAATTCGGTCTTCAAATGTTGCAAAAGTAGGAGAAAATAAAAGATAGAAAATAAAAAATAATATGTAAATAAATAAACTTAAAAAAATACATCCCTTTACAACAGAATTACTCTTACGCATGAACATCACTTGAATCACCACATTATCATTGATTACTTTACTAATTATTACTTTTTTTATCTTTTGGTAAACAGATCGTAACACTAATAATAAAATTTTAAAAATTAGGTATTTATTCTAAAACGAAAATCTCTCGTATGATTATTAAAAAACTGAACAAAATTCCCTATTGATGATTGATAACCTGTCCTTAAAATAGGTTCTATTGTTTGATTGTTTAAGGTGTAAAAATAGATCATCTATACTTTTATTCAAATACACATATCAAGAGCATTCGCTTAACCCCGCTAACCCATTCGACTTCTATTCATTTTGATCGTCTTGACGAATCGATTGCTACAAAAAAGTAAATATGGCTTATAGTCTTAGATCTTGATAATTACGAACAAAATAATGATCTACCTTTCCTTTTATTTACTCTTCCTCTATGAAAGTGTATGATACAGCATTATATTCAGATAATTAAAAATCAATCATTTCTAAAGAAAGGAATGGGATCGGTGCATGCAAGAAACGATGGAGTTAGCGAACAGCACTGTACTTTGGCTCATTGCATTTATCGTCGTCGCTCTCGTTATTTTTCAAGCAATCATGTTTTTACTCATATCCGTTCAAGCCGGTAAAGCCGTCGGGTTGCAATCCAAAGATATGCGAAGCGCAGCGAAGACTGGACTGATTAGCGGTGTAGGTCCATCACTTGGCATCGCAATTGTTGTCATTGCAATCATTACATTAATTGGGTCTCCACTTACACTGATGAGAATCGGAATTATTGGTTCGGAAGCGACTGAAACAGCTGCCGCTGGAATTGGCGCAAGTACGTATGGAGTACAATTAGGCGGCGAAAATTTTTCATATGAAGCGTTAACCTCTGTCGTCTGGACGATGTGTCTCGGTGGAACCGGTTGGCTCTTATTTACATTGCTATTTACGAAATCCTTAGGGAAAATTCAGGAGAAAGTTTCGAAGACAAGTACAAAAATGATGTCTCTCGTTTCTTTAGGAGCGTTGCTCGGTGTATTCGGCTTCTTGACAACAGAGGAAATGGTCCAGAGCATGAACCATGCGCTAACAGCACTCTCAGCAGCTGGAGCTATGGTCATCATCATGATCGTTGCCGATCGAGTTGGGAAACTGTGGTTGAAAGAATGGGCACTTGGTTTTTCGCTTATCATCGGAATGACCGTTGGTTATGTGACGACACTATTATAACGGAGGGGTATACGATGAAAGTTTTTCATAGCCGATCACATTTTTGGGGGCGTGTGACACTGCTTAGTATGATTATCGCGACATTTCTGGCACCTTTCTATCTATCATTCGTCGTCGGCGCACACCCTGGATGGGACGTTATCATCGCTGGAATTATTGGTTATGCAAGTTTCATTGGAATTATGTGGGCATTAGAGCCGATTACCTATTATCCAACACTCGGAGTATCTGGGACGTACCTTGCATTTATGCAAGGCAATATCGCGAATTTGTGCTTACCTTGCTCCACAGCTGCACAAAGTGCAGTGAACGCTGAGACCGGGTCTGATAAGGCGGAAATTGCAGGTACAATCGGCATCGCCGTTGCTTGCCTTGTAAACATGTTCATCATCGCAACGACGGTTATTACTGGCTCTTTTCTTATTTCCATTTTGCCACCTGCTGTTGAGACTGCGTTCCTTTGTGTTCTGCCTGCAATCTTCGGAGCCGTTCTTGGTCAATTTGCCTATAAACGACCGTTGTATGGTTTACTCGCACTGATTATTGGTGTGATCGTCTATTACTTACCGATCTTCGATTTGTTGAATATTCTCATCTCAGTACTCGTCACCGTTTTCTTTGTCATCTACCTAGAGAAAAGGAAAGACAAACGAGCAAACGATTCATCATTACAAATCTGATAATGAGATTTTGGAAATTGACTTGTCGAAATAGGTCTGGTCGGGATCGTTGGTGTGAACGAAAGTGCTACGCTTTTTAGTATCTTAGCGCTTTTACGTAGGCAGATTCGTAATGGCTATGGTAGGATTTTTTCATTTAGTAAGCCGATTTAACTAAAACCTTACCATTGTTTGCTCTATGGTGAGATTTTCAGTTTCTTTGGCAGGATTAGCAACACCCTGAGAGAAATCTAAATATAGGAGCTTCTATGGTAAGATTTCTTCTGAGATGAACGGTTTTGTGCGCGGAACAGGCAACCTAGTTCCAAAGCGCCACCGATTGGAATCAGATTCACTCATTGGTGACCGTTTTGCCTATTTCTAATTCCAATCGATCGGCATCTACATCCAAAAATCTTTTAATGGAATCAAATTCAGCACTTTAAATAAAATGCACGGCAATCTAGTTCCAAAGCGATGTTCATTGAGTCGTACGCCCTGCCCCGAACACCGTTTTTAAAACTGAAAATTCTGTCTGCGCAAATCGCGCCGAATCGAGACCGATTTCGGTTCGGCCCCACTGGGGCCGAACGGTTCCAAAATGTTAGGTTTAGTCCAATCTTCGCTCCAGGTGGAACAAACTGCGCGCAAGTTTTACGAAATAAGTGCTAAAATCGCCAAAGAAAGCAAACTTGATCGCAGAAAATGAAGACTTGCGCGCACAATGCGAACCACGCCCTGCACCACCCGGTATAAACGCCCTTATAGTGATTCCACTTTAGTCATAACGGTCCATTCGTATGAAATTACGATGGATTCTCTTCATGCTAGCATCCCATGAATTTCTTTCGTTTAACCTGCTAGGGCTCGTTCAGGCACTGGATCCGCAGGAGTCACACCCATTCGTTCCCATCAGTCGGACTGGTCCACAATTTGAAGATGATGGCGGGCCGTTCCCTACAAAACGCTTCATACAAAAATCGGAGTACAGATCAAAAACGATCTGTACTCCGATTTTACTTTTGAGGCTTTTGAGACAGCCCCCTCGAATACATCTTAATCATCATCCATTGTTGAAAGATCACCGGTTGGTAAATCAAGCTCCCAAGCTTTCAAGACGCGGCGCATAATCTTTCCACTTCTTGTTTTTGGTAACTTATCACGAAATTCTATTTCGCGAGGTGCAGCGTGTGCGGCGAGACCTTTCTTTACGAAAACACGAATGTCTTCTTTCAATTCATCACTCACATCATAACCTGAGCGTAAGGCAACAAATGCTTTAATGATTTCTCCACGAACAGGATCTGGCTTTCCAATGACCCCTGCTTCTGCGACGGCTGGATGTTCAACGAGTTTGCTTTCTACTTCAAACGGACCAACGCGTTCACCTGAAGTCATAATGACATCATCCACTCGGCCTTGGAACCAGAAGTATCCGTCTTCATCCATGTAAGCGGAATCTCCGGATACATACCATCCTTCAATTTCAAAGTAGCTTTCATACTTCTCTTCGTTTTTCCAAATCGAGCGCATCATCGAAGGCCAACCTTTTTCAATGGCCAAGTTGCCCATGCGATTCGGAGGCAATTCATTTCCTTGATCATCAATAATGGCTGCTTTCAAACCAGGGAATGGTTTACCCATTGAGCCTGGCTTGATCGTCATTGCTGGATAGTTGGCAATCATCATCCCACCCGTTTCTGTCATCCACCACGTATCATGGATGCGTAACTCAAACACTTCATCTCCCCAACGAACGACTTCGGCATTCAGTGGCTCACCTACACTCAAAATGTGTCGCAAGCTAGATAAATCAAATTTCTTTACAACATCTTCGCCAGCGCTCATCAGCATTCGAAATGCCGTCGGTGCGCTGTACCAAACGGTCACGTTGTACTTTTCAATCGTCCCGTACCAATCTTCTGGGCTAAACCGACCACCTCGAACAACATTGGTGATTCCGTTTAACCACGGACCGAAGATGCCATATGAAGTACCTGTAACCCAGCCAGGATCTGCGGTACACCAGTATACATCATCTTCTTTTAGGTCGAGTACCCATTTGGCCGTTTGATAGTGTTGCAGCATCGCCCCGTGAACGTGTAATACCCCTTTAGGCATGCCCGTAGACCCTGATGTGTAATGAAGAATCAAGCCATCTTCTTTATCTACCCAAGTGATTTCGAGCTCTTCACTAGCACGATCCATACTTTTCTTAAAATCAATGACCGCACCTTCTTCGCTCACATCGTCACCTTGCATAAATACGGTTTCTAATGCTGGTAGCTCATCAACAGGCACACGCTCAATTAGCTCCGGTGTTGTCACGATTGCTTTTGCGTCACTATTTTCCAACCGATCTCTAACCGCACCTTCCATAAATGCTTCAAACAAAGGTCCAATTATGGCCCCAACCTTAATGGCTCCAAGTGCGGCAAAATACAATTCTGGAGAACGAGACATGAAAATAAACACCCGGTCACCCTTTTGAATACCTGCTTCTTTAAACACATTCGCTGCCCGGTTTGTCATTCGTTTCATATCTTCAAATGTATACGACTCATCTCGTTTTGCATCGCTGTAAAAAAGTGCGATCTTATCTTTCGTTTTTGCATCTTCGGCATGGCGGTCAATCGCCTCATAAGCTAAATTAACATTTCCGGTCTTATGAAAAGAAAAGGCTTCTTCTGCTTTTGACCAATCAAATTCTCTTGCTGCGTCTTCATAGTTTTCTAGATTTGGATTGCCACCTTTAGGTGGAAGCGTTTGCAGTTCCATCAACGATCTCCCTTTCTATTGCTTAGTTTACTCCATGCCTTATTGCGATCATGACTCCCTCGAATCGTTACGAGTGGCATATGATGTGTTATATTATACGCACAATTCATACTTGAATCAATTTGAAACTGTTGAGAATTTGTCATATTTCTCTCATTACGGGTGTTGTTGACGAAAAAGTTTAAAAAAACTGCCTTTATTTTGAGTGGTTATCACCCATTTTTAACACGTAAATATAGTATACTGTTTGTAACGCTTACCCTAAAAGGTGATGGAATGAAGCACTCAAAAACCTACGACCGTGAAGAACTCATCGTTAACAACAAAACGATTTTGTTGGAAGGCCCCATTTCAAGCCAGGCCGTATTAGATTATCAGTTTCACCCTGGACTTGTTGCTTTCAGGCCGCCAGAAGACCAGCAAAAAGCACTTGCAAGCATCGCAGACCTACCGGAAGGAAGGATTATCGTCGCCGTCGATGACGGCATGGTTGTCGGGTATGTTACGTACGTATATCCAGACCCTCTTGAACGTTGGTCTGAAAGTCCACTTGATAATCTGTTAGAGCTCGGCGCTGTTGAAGTCGCTTACGAGTATCGCGGCGGCAAAGTTGGCAGTAAACTTATTCAATTGTCTATGAGAGACGATGCCATGGAAGATTACATCATTATTACGACCGAGTACTATTGGCATTGGGACTTAAAGTCAACTGGACTGTCTGTATGGGAATACCGAAAGCTAATGGAGAAAATGATGAACTCTGGTGGGTTATATTGGATGGCAACCGATGACCCTGAGATCAGTTCACACCCAGCAAACTGTTTAATGGTACGAATAGGCTCTCGCGTTCCTATGGAAGATGTGCAAGAATTTGATAACATCCGCTTTGTGAACCGGTTTATGTACTAATTGAGAAGTGAGGTGCAACAATGCTTGTAGAAGATATGATGAGAACAACCATCCATACACTCCATGCGAAAGATTCAATTGAACAGGCTGTCGAACTCATGGAATCCAAGCGCATTCGCCACATCCCGATTGTCGATGCTAACAAGGCTTTAATCGGCATCGTTTCAGATCGTGACATTCGTGATAGCAAGCATTCCATATTACAACAACAGCCGAGTGAAGACATATTATCAACGCCACTCGAACACATCATGAAACGGGATGTGTATACGGCACATCCCCTCGATTTTGTTGAAGACATTGCCTCGATGCTAAGTGAACAACAAATTAGTGCAGCGCCAGTAACCCTCGGCAACAAGCTCGTGGGTATGATCACAGGCAGAGACCTCCTCGATACACTCGTACGCCTAACAGGGGCAGACCAACCAAGCACCCAGTTAGAAATTAAAGTTTCTGATTTGAGCGGCAAGCTCGCAGAAGCTTCGGGCATATTTCATAAACATGGGGTGAACATTACGAGTGTCCTCGTATACCCTCATAAAGAAACTGCTGATAAAGTGCTGACATTTCGCATTCAAACGATGGATCCAAGACCTGCAATCCATGAGCTTCAAGAAAAAGGGTACGAGCTTATTAGCCCGTCGGTACCAGGGTTTGAGCAATGAAAACATCACACGCGACGTTTGTATTAAACGAAAAACAGCTTCAATATAAGTTCAATGAGAATCACCCTTTTAGTCCATTACGATTAGAAATGACCGTCGACCTGCTTCGGTCACTAGACACATTGTCCATTGATCAAATTGTCCATCCAGCTAGCGCAACAGACGAAGATTTGCTCTTGTTTCATGATCCAGACTTTGTAGAAGCAGTCACACTAGCCGGACACGGGAAAATGTCGGATGGTTCTCTTAACAAGTACGGTCTTGGCACAGAAGATACACCGGTTTTCTACAATATGCACGAAGCTTCAGCGCAACTCGTCGGCGGTACCATCCAAGCCGCAAAAGAGGTCATGGAAGGACGGACATTGCACGCTGCTCACCTCGGTGGAGGTTTACACCATGGATTCCGGGGCAAAGCGTCTGGGTTTTGTGTGTATAATGATACAGCCATTGCGATTCATTACATTCGCAAACATTATGATGCGCGGGTTTTGTATATTGATACCGATGCTCATCACGGTGACGGCGTACAGTGGGCATTTTATGATGATCCTAATGTGATGACCGTGTCCATTCATGAAACCGGAAGGTATCTGTTTCCAGGAACTGGGGCAATAACCGAAAAAGGCAACGGGTACGGATATGGATATTCCTTAAACATTCCTTTGGACGCCTTTACAGAAGACGAATCATTTCTTCATTGTTATGAAACCGCTGTCTCAGAAGCATGTGCTTTTTTTAAACCTGACGTCATCTTGACACAAAATGGCGCTGATGCGCATCACTTTGATCCACTTACCCATTTATCAACAACGATGAGAACATTTCACGAAATTCCTAAGCTCGCCCACCGTCTTGCTCATGAATATTGCGAAGGTCGCTGGGTTGCTGTTGGTGGGGGCGGATATGATTGGTTTCGTGTCGTTCCTCTCGCTTGGTCACTTGTTTGGCTCGAAATGAACGAGCGGATGGACGTCGTGAATGAACCGATCCCGAGCAAGTGGCGCGATCACTGGAAACAGGCCGCCAAAAGCTATACATTACCTTCTACGTGGTTGGAAAGAGAAGTGGATCACCCTCATATTCCTAGAAGAGAAGCTATTAATGAAAAGAATGGCAATACTTTGGAAAAAGCACTCTATTATATACGAGAAAACACATGAAGCACTTCGGCTCATGTGTTTTCTGTTCCTTCTTCATCAAATTCAGGGTCAGAGATCATTACGACAACTCGTCGATTCTCTTGCATGTTCTCACGGGAATCATTCGGTACCATCGGTCTCGTATCTGCATATCCTTTGGCCAAGAAACGATCTTCCTGAAGGGAGTCCCCACCATCAATTAAGTAGCGGATGACACTACTCGCTCGCGCTGCAGATAGTTCCCAATTCGATGGATAGCGATACGTTTGGATTGGGCGGTGGTCTGTGTGTCCTTCGACTTCGATTTGGTGATCAGGAATGCCTTCAAGAATCATCGCCATCTCATCCAAAAACGGCTCAGCATCTTCAAGAATATACGCTTCACCCGTATTAAAAAGCAACTGCTCTTGAAGAACAAGAACGATTCCTTGTTCCTCTCTCGTCGCTGTAATCATATCCTCAAGATCGTGATCAATGAGGTACTGATCAATATATTCTTTCACTTCCGTAAGAGGATCTGTATCTTCGTCTACATCTTGATCATCGGCAGGATCGAAATTCTCTAATTCATAATCGGTCACTGACGAAAGGTCATCGAGAATGTTGTTGCCTTGCAAAGAGTCCGTCAATGCTTGGAACCTCTGAGCATCCACGACTGAGATGGAAAACAACATGATGAAAAACACGAGAATGATGAGTACCATATCCGTAAAGGTCACTAGCCAACTTTTGGATTGATCCGTCGTCGATTTACTTCTACGCCTCATTTGCTATCGCTCCGGCGTCTTTCAGTTTCTCCACTCGCTGCTTTTCTTTCCTTACAAATGCTTGTAGCTTTTCTTCAAGAATCTTAGGATTTTGTCCTGATTGTACACCGATAACACCTTCGATAATAATCTCTTTTTCAAAAACTTCTAATTCTGTTTTCATTTCCAATTTGCTTGCAATTGGATTGAAGAAAAGGTTCGCAGCAAGTGATCCGTATAATGTCGTGAGCATCGCTAGGGCCATGCTCGGGCCAAGAGCCGCAGGGTCATCCATATCATTAAGCATGATGACAAGCGCTACAATCGTTCCGACCATCCCCCATGCAGGTGCATACTCTCCTGCTTTTTCTAGAATTCGACGACCTCTTCGGTGCCGCTCTTCCATAGAGATTACCTCTGCCATCATGATGTCTTGGATGATCTCTGGTTCAATGCCGTCAACCGCTAGGCTTACACCCTTTCTAATAAATGGGTGATCGACTTCATTATCCATATGTATGTCCAGAGCAAGTAGCCCTTCTCGCCTTGCCTTTGTTGAAAGATCGACAAACGTTTCGTTTAGTTCATGCAACTCCATCTCTTCTCGTCGAAACCCTTGCCGCATTATGGCAGGTAATCGTTTCAACTCCTGCCAAGAAAAATTGACGAGTAATGCGGCCATGATTCCTCCAAAGACGATAAATACGGAGGCCAACTGTATAAAGAGTACGACACCACTCAAACCGGTGATGGTGTAAATCGCCATCGTTACAACCAACAAACCGATGAGTATTCCAATTGGCGTTAATATGTCTACCTTCTTCATATAAGAAAAGCCCCCTATTTATGTCCGTTTTATTTCGTCGAATTCCGGTATTCTAAACTGTGCGGTAAGACGACAATCTCTTCGGCCACGTCTTCTTTATTCATAAATTTCGTGAGCAGACGCATGGAGACAGCGCCAATATCATACATCGGTTGAACAACCGTTGTAAGCGTCGGTCTGACCATCGTTGCTAGACGCGTATTATCAAACCCAACTACTTCTACATCATCCGGAACGCTTAGCCCACGATCTTGTAAACCATGGATAACTCCTAGAGCCATTTCATCGGTTGCTGAGAAAATCGCTGTTGGCTTGTCCCCTTCATCTAAGAGCTGGCTGACTGCTTCCATCGCTGAATCATACGTATAATCAGCGATCGCAATGAGGGACTCATCAAACGTTTGTCCTCCTGACGCCAACGCATCTTTGTAGCCTTTAAACTTCTGATAGCCGTTCACAGGGTCTTCAAGAGAGCCCGATACCATCCCGATGCGAGTGTGACCTTTTTCAATTAGCATGGAAATGGCGTCATGTGCTGCTTGTTTATAATCAATGTTTACTGACGGAAAGTCGCCGTCCTCATGATACGTAGCCGCAAGTACTACAGGTACGTGTGAACGGTTCAAGTGTTCGGCGTGTTCAGGTGTAACTTCGCCACCCATAAATAAGATGCCATCAACTTGCTTCTCTAGCAAGGTATTCACAAGATGAATCTCTTTTTCTTTGTTATTATCCGAATTACATAAAATGATGTTATATTTATACATCGTGGCAATATCTTCAATTCCTCTTGCCAACTCAGAAAAGAAGATGCTCGAAATATCCGGAATAATGACACCAACGGTCGTTGTTCTTTTACTAGCTAACCCTCTAGCAACTGCATTCGGGCGGTATTCTAATTTCTCTATTGCATCTAAAACTTTCTTTCTTGTTGCTGGCTTCACATTTGGATTTCCATTTACTACACGTGACACAGTAGCCATGGAGACCCCTGCTTCAGCTGCAACATCATAAATTGTTGTACTCACGGAAAGACCTCCTCTATTCGCTTTCATGACGTTTTCATAGGCTATTGCTATCATACGATAACTGCTGGAGGTCTGCAATTGCTTCTTCCTTTATATCGACACGAAAAATCATATGTTTAATCCTGATTTGTATGCAGACCTGTGCTTATTGTTTCCGATACGCCTTATTTGCAAACCTTTTTCCTTGAAAAGCACGTCCATGACGCTTAAATTCACCGATATTTTGACAATTTTATTTCCCTCTGTTTGTTTTTCAGTAAAACAAGTATTTTTCTATATCGTTTCTGATATGATAGAGAATGTGATTGATTAACAAAAGAGGTGATTTCCATTCCACCGGTTGTACTGTTTACTGTTTTTAATCCACTTATTACATTTCTCATTGGTTTTGTCGTCGGAAACTCCTTAAACAATCGAAACATAAAATGGATTGTCGGTGTTGTTATTTTTACACTGTTTCACTTGTTTATTGTTTTTATTAACGGCATGTCCTTTGGAAATGTAAGTACATGGATCTACTTAATTCTGTATATCATTACTGGAATTGTCGGCATCTTCATGGCCGCTTATCGTAAGAAGAATTATTCATAAAAAAAGTGCAAGTGCTCACAAACCGAGCACTTGCACTTTTTATTAGCGGGTTGCTGCTTTGTTTATATCATTTAAAAGGTTGGAGCTTCTTAGAGTCCCAACAAACTCATTGAATGTGGGTATATCCATCTGCTGTGCAGAATCAGACAATGCGACAGCCGGGTCTGGGTGTACTTCCGCCATAACTGCATCTGCACCAATTGCGAGCGCGGCTTTCGCTGTTGGAAGGAGCAGATCTCTTCTCCCTGTTGAATGAGTCACATCTGCAAGCACTGGCAAGTGAGTTTCTTGCTTAAGGATTGGAATTGCTGAAATGTCTAGCGTATTTCTCGTCGCGGTTTCATATGTGCGAATGCCTCGCTCACAGAGCATCAAGTTCGTGTTTCCTCTTGAAAGCACGTATTCCGCCGCATGTATGAATTCTGAGATTGTCGCGGATAATCCACGCTTTAGTAAGACTGGCTTGTTCGTCATTCCAACTTCTTTTAGCAATTCAAAGTTATGCATGTTCCGTGCACCAATCTGAATGACATCAACATAGTCGAGTGACGTCTCCACATCTTTTGGTGTGACAATTTCACTAATCACGGCCATGTCAAATTCATCGCCCGCCTTTTTAAGGATCTTCAATCCTTCAAGGCCAAGCCCTTGGAAGTCATATGGGGATGTTCTCGGTTTGAACGCTCCTCCTCGTAACAAACGTACACCTTGGTCTTTTAACGCTCTTGCGACAGTAAACACTTGCTCTTCACTCTCAACAGAACACGGTCCGGCAATCAGTTTTTGGACACCGTCGCCAATCGCAATATCTTTCGCGTGAACAACTGTATTATTCGGCTGGCGCTTTCTTGATACGAGCAACGATTTCTGCTCATCTTCACCCATCAGCTCAAGACTTGCTTTGAACACTTGCTTGAAAAGGTGCTGAAGCGTCGCCGTTTGGAATGGCCCTGAGTTTTCTTCTGAGATTAGGTCAAGCATCTTCCGCTCACGAATCGGATCAAACCGTTTCGTCCCTGACTTGCTTTTCACTTCACCAATTTGTTTAACAATCGCTCCACGCTCATTCAATAACTTCAGGAGCTCCATGTTTTTCGCATCGAGGTCTGATCTTAGCTGTTCCAGTTCTTCGTTACTCATATGATCCTCTCCTATTTCTATATTCAACTTTTATAATGAATTAGAGTCATTATAACTGATGGTTCACCAGTTGTCACGAACTTTTTCTTTGTTGATTAAACGCTTTTAAGCACTAAAGTGAAATTGCACATACTTCTTCCTCCAAACAATATGCAGATACGAGTAGTTTCGTGCTCTTACGCCTTCCACTACGGACAAATAAACGGGCATAGGGAGGCATTCCCTATACCCGTTTATTTAATTGACAGCCTCTTCAAGACTCGTCTTCGTAATGTTGTTATGGGACTTGAACCACTCTGCACTTTCTTTATTAATCAAAAGTGCTTGAGGAGATTCATGCTTTACTCGCCACTCTTTCGCAACGTAGTTCGAAAGCTCCCGTGACTCTTGGACATTCAAATACAAAATTGGCACTGTGCTATTCTCTTGATCAAATGCTCGAAGTTCTTCAAAAGCAGCTGAACTGATCGGGCATGTTGTACTATTTTTAAACAGCAAAACACGATCATTTGATTCAAGTGCATCTACGATTTGTTGTTCTTCATGAATCTGTTGCATGTCGAACTCCTAACTAAAGAAATGATTTAGTTTTTCACTTTGTCTTTAAGGTTAGCCACTTCTTCTTTAACGGAATCTTCGATTTCTTCCCCAGAATTCTTTAGTTCTTGAGATAGATCATCGGCAAGCTCTTCAGCAGATTTCTTCGCTGCACTTGCATCGTCTTTCAACTGACCCGTTGCATCTTTGATCTTATCAACCACTTGTGAAGATTGATCAGAAACGCTTTTTGCCACGTTTTTCGTGTTATCAATGGCAGTGTTCGCAATGTCGCTTCCTTTTTCATATGCAGCATTTGTGAACTCGTATGTTTTATCTTTTGCCGTTGCCGCACCTTCAGTAATGTCTTCACGAAGTTCTTTGCCTGATTTAGGTGCGAACAACAATGCTGCTGACGCTCCTACAATTCCTCCAATCAATGTTCCAATAAGAAAATCTTTTGTATTCATATCACTCATGTTCATTTCCTCCTAAATTAGTATTCTTTGCTCATGTGTTCCCTGAATGTTTACGGTTTTGCCATTTGGAATACAAATCCATTGCGGCATTGCCCCATTGCATAAATTGAGTTACTTGTGGTGCACTTTTCTCAGCTTCATGTGACGCTTTCTTCGTAATCGTTTGAAGTGATTCATTTAATCGTTCTGAGATTTTCCCTACCTCATCAGCAGTATGAAACAGTCCATCCAATGACTCTGCCTTTCCTTCTAAATCTTCAGCAAGACGGTTGGATGTTTTCATTAAGTGATCAACTTCTGTCGTAATTCCTTGCAGCTGTTGTTCGGCCGCACTGGTTGTTTTGCCTAATTGCTCAACCACCCCCTGAACGGACTTAAGTGTTTGAATAAGGTAAAAGATAAGAACAACGATTGCCACGGCTACAATCACAACACTTATGTAAACTGCAGTCACCCACACTCACCTCCTATAACAATCATTTCCCACGAATAGATACTTTCAAACGCAAACTTCTTCTCTTTAGAAACCGAGTTTGTCCATATTTTACATAAAATAAACAGTGATGTAAAAGAGGCAGCCACTGATGACTGCCTATATGAAACTGATTATGGTTTTGGAAATTCTCGTTCGTACGCTTTTTGATATTTCGATACATCCCCTGCTCCCATAAAGAGAATCACGCTGTTTTCGTGATCGTTCAAAGGAGAAATATCTTTTTCTGAAAGTAACACTGACCCATCAACTCGCTGTTGCAAATCTTCTACGGTTAATGTTCCTTGTTTTTCCCGAGTTGAACCGAAAATATCACACAAATACACGGAATCAGCTTGAGAAAGGGCATCTGCAAACTCTTGGAGAAAAGCAAACGTACGTGTGAACGTGTGCGGCTGGAAGACAGCAACAACCTCTCGATTCGGATATTTCGCTTTCGCAGATGCAATTGTCGCTTTGATCTCGGTTGGATGATGCGCATAATCATCGATGAGCGTTTGCGTTCCCCACTCTTTTTCGGTGAATCTTCGCTTCACACCAGGGAACGTCGCCAAGCGCTCTTTCATTACACTCGCCGGCACTTCTTCATAATGGCATAACGCAATGACTGCAAGTGCGTTTAATACGTGATGGTTACCGTAGCCTGGAATACTGAATCGTTCATAGTAATCACCTCGGATGGTCACATCGAAGTGCGTGCCCGATTCGTCTGTTGTTATATTTTCGGCATTGAAGTCATGTTTTCCTTCTATCCCGTAATAAACAATCGGTACGGGGGCGTTTAGCGTTTGCAAGTATTCATCGTCACCACATGCAATAATTGCTTTGTTTACTTGGGACGCCATCTCATCAAATGCACTTACGACGTCTTCAATATTTTTGAAGTAATCGGGATGATCAAAATCGATATTGATCATCAAGCAATAATCAGGGTGGTAATTCAAGAAATGTCGGCGATATTCGCAAGCTTCAAACACAAAGAACGTACTGTCTTTTTCCCCTTTGCCTGTGCCATCTCCAATTAGATAAGATGTCGGGCGATAAGCACCGAGAACATGTGACAACAAACCTGTCGTTGTTGTTTTCCCGTGGGCCCCTGACACCGCAATAGATGTAAATTGCGATGCAAATTCCCCAAGAAACGTCGGATAGCGATGCACATCAAGACCACGATCAGTTGCGGCTTGTATCTCTTCATTATCTGCGTTATATGCCGCTGATGCGACAATTTTATGATCGGGGGAAACATTGTCTTTTTCAAAAGATAAAATGGGAATTCCGCGCTCTTCAAGCGGATGTTGCGTGAAAAAATATTGGTCCACATCAGAACCTTGCACATCTTCATCCATGTCGTGCAGGATTTGTGCAAGCGCGCTCATGCCAGATCCCTTTATACCGATAAAATGGTAACTTGTCATGACTCCGGACCTCCAAACTTGACCCATCCCCAGCCAGAGTGAGTAGGGATGATTCTATCCAATCATTTATTCATCATGGTTTCTTTCGCGCATATATTATAGCAAAAACAATCTCAAGAACAAAATATACCTCAAGTAGGAATCGTCGCTCTGCAACATCCGTGAATTATTGACTATCTTATGTAGCAGACACGAATTGGAGATTGGTCACTTCAGGATTTATTCAATTCGTTCCAATCTCGAGTTCTCCCGTAACTTCCTTCCAGCCTTTGCTTCATGATGTCCATTTAGCAAAACATTGTCACCCGTAAAGCCGATATTTTTAGAGAGCAGACTGCGTCCAACTCCGTACATATCCACAGGTACACCCGCCTTTTCATACGCCTCGATTCTCTCTGCTGTAAATCCACCACTTACAGATATACGAACATGCTGGAATCCTTCATTGTCCAATGCTTCTCGAAGTGCGATAACGAGCGGGGCGTTCACACCCGTTGGGTCAAAATCGCCCATCTTTTCTGGGTTTCGACAAAAGAATTGATCGACCATTGAATTGGATGTGTCGATCCGAACAGCATTCAAATCATTGCCAAACTCCCGGGCCACCCGAAGTGCGTCGGTAATCGCATCATTGTTGTAATCCACAAGCGCCATCAGTTGATCATCAGGAAACATTTCCCGATACGCATGACTTGCAGCAACAAGATCGCCATTAAACAACTGGATAAGAGCATGAGGCATCGTTCCCATGCCTTCTTTGCCCCACCATTCATTCATGGCATGGGTTGCTTGTGCTTTTGAACCACCGATAAACGCCGCATAGCCATCCCCAGCTTGTTGTGTGAAATGATCATCCCGGTCTCCCATAAAAATGACCGGCTTTTGCTCTCCAGAAGACCGCGCCGCTCTCACGACTTCATATACATTCGTTGCAACCGATGTTCGACGGGAAAAAATCCCATCAATCACCCCTTCTAAAAAGCCAAAGTCATGATAACGGCCTTTAATGGTCATGACTGTTTCAAATGGCTCAATCTTATCACCGTCTTTTAATGAATGGATCTCAAGCTCATCTGGGTTGTCTGCAAACGTTTGAACGAGTGCAATCGCTTCATCGGTTCCGCAGAGCACCGCGTGACTCTTCTGGAAAAATTGCATCGTCACAATATGATCGGGTTTATATTTACGAACAATTTCTCTCGTCTTTAAAAAATAGACTGCTGAAAACCAACCATCGCCAACACGTTCGTCAAACTTAAATGTTCGATTTGTTAATCGTTTGATTTGACCTTGTAGTTTTAATTCAATTTCCTTCATTGTCACGTTTCGTCTCCTTGCACAAAAATAACAGAAATGAATTACATGTATGTTTCATGATAGTAGATTGTGTCTTATTTCACAAGAGAAGCACCAGATTGAAAAAATCTCTACCCTTATGCTCCATAAATTTCTTCTAATGATTCTTCTGAAACGAGTACGTGTCGTGGCTTCGTTCCAACGGCTTCAGATACAATGCCACGCTCCTCCAACATATCCATTAATCGTGCCGCACGGTTGTACCCAATATGGTAGCGACGCTGAATCATTGATGTGGATGCACTTCCTTGATGAACGACAAAGTAACTCACTTCTTCTAAAAGTTCATCCGAGCTATGGTGAGCCGGTTCTTGTTTCACGAGCTCTTCCTTATTAAACAAATACTCAGGTTTTGCTCGATCTTTCCAGTACGCTGTAACGCGTTCGATTTCCTCATCTGCAACATATGTGCCTTGCAGGCGAACGAAACGCGATGCGCCGTTTTCACTGAACAGCATATCCCCCCGACCGATTAACCGTTCTGCACCACCAGCGTCTAGAATCGTTCTGGAATCCGCCATGGAAGAAACGGCAAAAGCGGCACGTGTCGGGATATTCGCTTTAATTAACCCCGTAATAACGTCGACGGACGGGCGCTGGGTAGCAACGAGTAAATGAATACCACAAGCTCTTGCTTTTTGGGCGATCCGGCAAATGCTCTCCTCTACATCTTGGGGAGCAATCATCATTAAATCGGCAAGCTCATCGATAACGATGACGAGATACGGCAAGTGCTCCTCCTTATCTTCTTTTCGATTGTATCCTTTAATATCACGAACGCCAGCGCTCGCAAATAATTGATAACGCCTTTCCATCTCTTGAACACTCCACTTGAGCGTCATCGTTGCCTCTTTCGGATCCGTGACAACCGGGGCCGCCAAGTGAGGAATATTTTCGTAGAAAGCGAGTTCAACGACTTTCGGATCAATTAACAATAGCTTCACTTCATCAGGTGAAGATTTGTATAACAAACTGAGTAAAATTGAGTTAATGCACACACTTTTGCCAGAGCCTGTAGAACCGGCAATTAATCCATGTGGCATCGCATTTAAATCAATGACGGACGGATGACCAGTAATATCAAGCCCGAGAGCAACAGCGAGCGGACTCGGATGTTGGCGAAATTCATCTGTTTCAAGAATTTCACGTAAGACGACAGGGGAACGATTTTGCTTTGGAACCTCAATACCGATGGCGTTTTTCCCAGGAATCGGTGCTTCCATTCTAAGATCAATCGCTGCCATCGCTAGTTTCAAGTCATCGGTCAAATTCGTCACTTTATTCACTTTTACGCCTGGGGCAGGTTGTACTTCAAACCGAACGACAGACGGACCTTCGGTCACATCCGTTACACGGGCATCGACGTGAAAGTGTTTCAACGTTGCTTCGAGCTGTTCTCGTTGAGCTGCTAGGTCATTCTCACTTCCTTCGAGACGCAGCGCAGGTTCACTTAATAATTCAACAGGAGGAAGTGTTACATCTCTAGGTTCAGTCGTTGCAGCCGGTTGGTGAACGGCTTGGTCCTCAACAGGCTTCTCCTTCATCGCTTCTTTTTTTCGTTCGTACGCCGGGCGGTTCATTTGCCGAGCACGATCAGCGGGGGTCATCATCACATTATATGGAACGAGGGAAGACGGTTTTTTCGACTCGGTCCGCTTGGCAAACGAGCGTCTTTTCTTCGAATGTTCTTGTCGCTTCATCTCTTCTTGATCTTCTTCAGCACGGTCAAGGGCTGCTGTTGCAGCGACTTCTTCTTGCCCGCGACCTTCCTCTCGTGCGACCGGCTCCATTGGTTGTAACGAGTCCTCTTCAAGTGAGGTGGGTTCTGTGACTACTGGCTCGGTCGCTTCCTCTGCATTTTCATCGCCAAATGGTTGCTCAATACTCGCACCTTCGTCCATCGTTTCATCGACTTCCTGCTGTACGGGGGGTGTATCTTCCATTTGCATTGCTGGTGGAGGAACGTCTCCTGCCAGTTTTTGTGAAAGATTGCTGAGCGTGAGTTCCTCTGACGGCTCGGGCGGCTCGCTTTTGTATGTCCGATCTCTCGTAAACCCATACACCGGTGATGGAATGTTTTGCACAGAAAAATGCGGATTGTTGAAGTATTGTTTTTTCGGCACTTCCTTTTGTTCGTTCTGCTCTTTACGCCTCGTCGTTTCTCGTTCTTTTCGATGTTGCTTTTTCTCAGGCGCCTCACGCCGCTGCATTCGGGTTGGCGTCTCTTTTTTAACGTGCCGCTCATCCATGTCCACCGGAAAGCGGAATTCTCCATTTTTCGGGTATTTATGAATGACCTTCGCCTTCGTCTCCTGCACATCCTTGTTGTTCATCGGCTTACGTACAGCAGCCTGACGAGTGGGGGGTGTTCGATCCTCTTGCTTTTGCAATCGATCGTCATTGCCGAAAAAGTATTGATTCATTTTATTTAAAATGCTGCCGAATTTTTTCTTTGGCATCATTATTCACCTGCTATCTATCAAATTATGGATCAAGTTCCATTTTACAGAAGCAAATCGGTTCCGAACACCTCCAAATGAAAGATTTATCGAAGATCTGAATAAAAAAGTGAGTGAAAGTCATTCCTATGTGATCACCTTAGATAAAATGGCGATCTCCTTGCTCATTTACCGATACTAACAACCCCTTACGAGAGGGTTGGCGTATGATTATAATCTCAATTGAATGAAAAGAATCCTCTCTGGGTCCGATGACGTGGACGGTCCTTTACGATAAACGCCGACATAATCTCGCCTTACGTCATGCCGTGATCATGCAATCACTCTTTCGAGCTTATTTAACGGCCACTTTAAAGCAACATTCGCCTAGGCGTGAAAATTGCCGAAAAAAACACTCCAAACGGTACCGTTTGGAGTGTCGTACGATTCGTATTCAAACATTGTGCTCAAGCTTAAACATTTTGATGATATTTCGCCAAAAAGTCTTCACCAATCTCGTACTCATCGGATAAGACGAGAATACCTGGCTCTTCTTGAGGCATCGGTATGGCAAGCTCTTTAATTGAGCAGATCATACCATTTGACGGTTCTCCACGAAGTTTTGACGGGCGGATCTTCATGCCACTCGGCATGTATGCACCTGGAAGCGCAACGACGACTCGCTGTCCTTCGTCAACATTTTTAGCGCCACATACGATTTGAAGCTGTTCATGACCGACATTCACTTGGCATACGTTCAGTTTATCGGCGTTAGGGTGACGATCAATCTCATCCACATGCCCTACGACGAAAGAAGATGACGTGGGTGCACGAAATTCATGGTCCCAATCATTCTCCTTAAAGATACGGTTCATTAGCTCGATCAGCTCATCATCAACGGAGAGCATCCCTGTCTTTTTATATCCACCATATTGATTGACGTTAAATAAGTGGTAGCCGACGGTTTCGCCGCTCTCAACATGAAATAAGCGCGCAATGTCTCCTTTACGCTCAACTTCACGTTGCTCCATTGCAATCTCTTTTAGCGTGACGAGCAGAACATCTCCCATGCCCTTCTCATTATAAAATACGTTCATCATGAACTCCTTTAGTCACCTTTTGGTTTTTTACGTGCCAATATAAAGATCGGCTCCAACACACCATCCCGATACGCAAAAGGAAGTGCTGTCACCGGTACTCTTCCATCATTAAAAAATTGAAACGTCATCTGCCCGAGTACGTCATAGCCTTGATCATTCTGTATGTCTCCAGCAATTAACACATCTTGATGTGGAACACTAAAAACGGCTTCTCCTGTCATTTCACTCGCTATCTGTTTTAGCCATGCCTCATTAAGGATTCGGCTCGCATCATACCCATCATTCGTATTCATGAAATAAAAGCGATTGCCTGCGACTTCATCCACTTTCACACTCGTTGGCAAAGCGCGAAGGTTAAACGTTGCCGCTTCTTTTATTTCTTGCTTTTGAATGGCTTGTTCCTCAAGGAGACCGTCATCGATAAGCGCATACGTATTGCCTTGGTCAAGTGCGTAATAGACTCTTGTTTCCGCTGTGTGGTCATCGTAGACGAGCGTCTTACCTTCTTTCGTTTCTACTGGAAAAGACGTGGAGCGAATGACTGGATAGATTGATTGTAACTGCCCTCTGAGCTCCTTTTTCTTCTCCATAGCTTGAAATGAAGTTTCCACAAAGTTGAACGTCTCTTCGAGTCCCGAAACGCCTTTTTGGTTAAATTTCGTTTCAAGACGAGCGAGATCGAGGTTTAGGCCTGAATCTAAACGTGGATGAGTGATGCGCATCTGTTCGTTTTCCTCATCGACAGACACATCAAATGTCTCAAAGCGGTTTTTTAGTTGTTTGATCAATTTCGACTGAGCGTTTGACATCGGTATTCCTCCTGCTTTTACTTCTCCAAATAACCGTCGATAAAGTTTGTCACTTCTTCTTCGGTTTTACGGTTTTTATCCACAAACCGATCGACTTCTTTTCCGTGTTTAAACCCGATAAAGCTCGGAATTCCAAAGATATCATATTGCTGACACACGTCAATTAATGCGTCTCGGTCGGCATGAATAAAGTCAATTTCGGGATAGTCCGCTTCAATCCGAGGCAATGCGGGCTCAATGACATGGCAATCCGGACACCAATCCGCACTAAACATCACGATCACTCGTTCTCCTTGAATCGCTTGTTCAAACGTTTCTTTCTGATCGACTTTTCTCATAGTATTGCCTCCTTAATGGCTTTCATTCGATTGTTGGATGATCGTTTATTTCTTTTAAAAGTCGGGGATATAGTATAACATGTAAGCCGATGATTATAGACAAGAGGTGAATTGCAATGGAACTAAATGTATACCTAGCCGGTCAGATTCATGATGACTGGCGTGAACAAGTGAAGAAAAAGGCAATCGAAAAGAATCTTCCGCTCACATTCTTTGAACCGATGACCCACCACGATCGCTCCGATAACATCGGAGAAGAAATTCTCGGTGAGCAGCCAAACCCTGTGTTAAAAGATGAAGCCGCATCAGCAGTAAATAACTTGCGTACGAGAGTTCTCTTAAACAAGTCTGACGTTGTCATTGCCTTGTTTGGTGAAGACTATAAACAATGGAATGCTGCGATGGACGTCGGACAAGCTGCCGCCATGAATCTGCCTGTCATTCTTGTCCGACCAGAGTCTTTGCACCATCCATCAAAAGAGATGGCAAATCAATCGCAACTCGTTGTTGAGACGATCGATCAAGCATTGCAAGCGTTGACTTATATTTTTGAAACGGAATAGTTATACATTTGAGCGGATGGTCTTCACTGTGGAGCGATCCGCTTTTCTTACGAGCGTAGTAATGAGTGCCTTCGCGGCTTCATAATCTTTCACGTTTAAGATTGATGCACCCGTATGAATGTAGCGTGAACATACCCCAACAACGGCTGACGGTACACCTTCATTTGACGTATGCACTTTCCCGGCGTCCGTCCCACCTGGAGAAATAAAGTACTGATATGGGATGCTTTCAGTTTCTGCCGTATCTAAAATCCACTCGCGCATCCCTCGGTGTGTAATCATCGTTCGGTCATAGATCCGGAGCAGCGCTCCCTCACCTAATTTACCGAACTGATCTTTCTTTCCGGATGTATCGTTGGCAGGGCTTGCATCTAACGCAAAAAAGAGGTCAGGTTGAATCATATTTGCAGCAGTCTCTGCCCCTCGGAGTCCCACTTCTTCTTGAACGGTTGCACCAGAATATAACGTATTTGGCAACGACTCATTTTGCACTTCTTTCATCAATTCGAGAGCCAAACCAACACCGTAGCGATTATCCCATGCTTTTGCCATAATTTTATTCGGGTTTGCCATCGGCGTAAATTCACAAACAGGCACGATTGCTTGTCCAGGTCGAACCCCAATCTGTTTGGCGTCGTCGCGGTCATCTGCACCAATATCAATGTACATTTCTTTGATTGGCATCGGTTTGTTTCGCGTTTGGTCATCAAGAAGGTGTGGAGGTGTTGAACCGATCACACCAGGAATCGGCCCGTTGTCTGTCATTACCTGTACTTGTTGTGCGAGCATTACTTGGCTCCACCATCCACCAAGCGTTTGAAAGCGAATGAGGCCATTTTCAGAGATCGAAGTCACCATAAAGCCTACTTCATCCATGTGACCCGCGACCATTACTTTCGGTGCGTCTTTCTCTCCATTTTTCACGCCAAAAACGCTTCCCAGTTTATCCTGAATGACGTCATCTGCGTATTTAGACAGTTCCTTTTTCATGTAATTTCTAATGTCATGCTCAAAGCCTGGAGGGCCTGCCATCTCAGTCAAAGTTTTAAACATCTGTTTCGTCTCATTATTCATTTTTTTCAGCCGGTCATCGAATGATCCGACCTTCACATCCTTTCCATATGTAATCACAAACCGTGTTTATGCACTCTACACTTATCCGTGTTTCATTGTATCGAAAAGATCGGATAAATTCTAGTCGTGGACATTTTGTTCGCTTGGACAAATCGAAGAGATCTCGATATACTAAGACTAATCATGAAGTAAAAAGGCGGTTGATGAAGATGAAGGTGAAAGATCTACTAGTTGGAGCAGCGATAGGTTTTGCCGCTGGATATGCAGTGAAAGAAGCCTGCGCAGCCAAATCCGTCTCTCCAGAAAAAGCACTCAAACAAGTGAAGGAAAGCGTCTCTCATCGCATTCCAATTAGCGGTTCGTGGATTCATATGAATCCAGAACATTATGAGAAGAATGAGCTGGACTATAATGTTTATCGCGGTGGAATCTCCAGTACAGCTGCAGGTGAAACGAAGCAAATGGATTTCGTCGTTGATGCTAAAACGGGTACGATCCTTGAATTAGAAAAACAATAACGAACGAGAAGATGGGCGGACCGTCACGGTAAAAGTGACGGTCCGCCCATTTTTATTCATTTAGGAAGAAAAGCTTCTGTTCGAAAAATCGGTTGTCCCTTCGTTGAAAACTTCTCCTCATATTCGGTACGAACATTATCTTCAGGCTCGTTTCGATGTAAATTTACTCGAATATTTTTTAATTGGTAGCCGTTCTCAGTAAACGACTGCAACGAGTACTCAAACAATCCTTCATTATCTGTTTTGAGGTGGATTTCTCCATTCTCATGCAGCAACGTTTGATACATTTCCAAAAAATCCTTATGCGTAAGCCGACGTTTACTGTGGCGGGCTTTTGGCCATGGATCCATAAAGTTTAAGTAGATCCGATCAATTTCACCTCGCGCAAAAATGGTTGTTGCATCTCGAACATCTCCATGAATAAAGCACACTTTACCACGATGATTTTCGATGTTCTTCTCAAGTGCTGTGACGAGTACACTTTCATACTTTTCTACACCGATATAATTGACATCCGGAAAGTGGTCCGACATGTCGCGAAGAAATTGGCCTTTCCCTGTGCCAAATTCCACATGCAATTCTCGGTCGTTCCTTCCTTCAAACGCCTCAAACCAGCGCCCTTTGTATTGTTTTGGGTCAGGAATAACAATGCTAGGATGTTCACTTAGCTTCTCAAGTGCCCCAGGCTTTTTTCTTAATCTCATGACTTTCTTTCACCCTTTTTCTTACTGTTATTTCACCTTTCTCGAGGTACACACGTCAAACAGTTTCGTCGTAGGCTTCATGACGAAAGATCCCCGAGGTATGCTAGCTCAACAGAGCGAGAGCACCCTCGGGGCTATAGGTTGTTCTACTAAAGATTTTTCACATGTATCTTCTCGTATTATTTATTCGTAATGGGTGTGAGCAGTGATGCTAAATAGCGCTTCCAGCTGTTCACTTCATCATGGTCGTTCTCGTTCAAGTCGAGAATATACTCAACCGTGTGCATCACAATGTACCAATGCATTCGTTTCTTGATCGAATCATCAAGTTCTAATCCATAGTGACTTAACCAGTCAAGCCATTTGTTCTTTGGCACGTACCAATGCAAAAGAACACTAAGATCAAGTGCAGGGTCGGCGACAGAAGCTCCGTCCCAGTCAATTAGAAATAACGAATCGTCCTTTTCCATAATCCAATTGTTATGATTCAAGTCGCAGTGACAAACGACAAACTCGTCATGTTCAATCTTATGCTTGTTTTCTTCAAGAAACAAAAAGGCGTCTTGCAACCAACTAGATGGTGTGTTGTTTTGGAAGATGGCCTTTCTCTTTAGGTTACCGAGTAATACATCAGGTGTCGATACTTGATTCTCAATCCGTTTTAACATCTCTAATAAATCCGAAGATGCATGAATTTGTTGCAGAAGTTCCGCAACTTCTCGTTTTTGCATCTCTGTGCTGGACAATTCACGACCGTAAACCCAGCGTTGCGCAGTAATAACGTCGCCGTTTGCCAAGCGCTTTGTCCAAAGCAGTTTCGGAACAATTCCCTCTGCCGACAAAACCGCTAAAAACGGTGAAGAGTTGCACTTCAAAAAAAGCTTACGACTACCGTCGTGAGCAATAAATGCTTCCCCTGTTGAACCGCCAGCAGGCTCGAGATTCCAATCCGCGCCTAATAGCATTTCCAACCACTTTTTCCTTTTCACTCTTGTCTGCATATCGAAATGTGTCATGGCGGGTATCCTTTTAAATATTTGAGCATTGTGAAATACGCTCAGCATTTGTCATCAGAAATCTACTAAGTATGAAGGATGTAATGGTCATTACACACTTGAACGTTAAATGTCCGGTCATACAAGGGAAAAAATAAGGCGCCGACATTTTTCTACAGTGGCGCATTCAAGAGCAATTACACTGCTGAACTAGACAAACAGTGTGCATTCACATGGTCGCTTAACCGTTTTACGGTTAGGATAATCAACGTATATCATAGCAGATGAACGAAAGGGCAGTCAATTGTGTTTATCACGATAGGAGCTTATTCACCGTCGTCTTCTGCACTCGGTCTCGAATACGGCATGTGCGACGTTTTGCTATACTTCAACAAAGCGCGCGCAACGTCAATTTGTTGTTTTTTTAGTGGTGAGCGATGCGCTTGTAGTGTCGATAACCATCTGCTGTAATTCGCCCGATCCACTTTCTTTAAATCCGCACGTGCATGATGATCATCAATATACCCATCTGGGGCGATTAATAGCATGGATATATTCGGTTGAATCTCTTCTTTTTGTAAGATCGAGCGAATGATTGAAAATGACCTTTCCTGAGCAATCATTGGGTTTAACAGCTGTGCTTTTGCATACTTGCCCACGACTGGCCAAAACCGCTCATTTGAGGCGCGAACAACCGCATTGTTCTCCATCTCTAAGAAATTTACAACGTACACCTCTGTCGGTGAAAGTAAGATCACATCGAGCTGAACTTCTGCACGTTGCACTCGCAATACAGGATGATACAAAAGCAAGAAATTGTCGGGAACATCTTGAATGAGTTGGCGCAGCCGCGTATCAAAACGATATTTGCTTTCTAGGTAAGATTCCCCGAACAGTGAAGACGATGCCCAATTCAATTGCGTTTGAAAGACGTCATAGTGAAACATCTTCTTCAGCTGTTCGATGGTTTTATTTGCATACAATTGATCCGGGTCCTCTGTGACCACTCGCCCAGCCTGTTTGTCTTTATTTGATTTTCTCAACCGTTGGAATGGGTGGCGAAAGAACTTTGGGCTTGTGTCTTCAAACCAGTCTTCTTCCACATTTCCTCCTGCATTTGCTTGCTGCCAATTCTTTTTCATCTTCTCCCACTTTTCCCGTTTCAGTCGCGTAAATTGATTGGGATATCGATGAATGTCATTTTCATACCGCGAGACATAGTCATGAACCTTTATGAGGTGAACCATATCCATTTCTCCTGTCTTAAATCAGTATAAAAGCAAGTAAGGGGGTGAGCATTGAAAGAAGAAGTGCACTAATCGTCATTGATACGGAACTTGCTGCCCCTTCAAGTGAGTCTTTTTCCATGGCAATTGCTGTGCCGATGGCGTGTGCAGAAGCGCCTAAAGCAATTCCACGAGCTAACGGGTGATCAATGTTAAACATTCGAAAGGTTACAGAAGAGAGCAACACACCACTCACTCCGGCAACAAGCACAAACAATGCAGCAACAGAAGGCTCTGCTTGTAGCGCCTCAGCGATGTCCATCGCAACCGGAGCGGTGACTGACTTGGGCACGAGTGCATGTATACTCGATCGATCTATACTGGCAACTGCCGCAAATGCATACACGCTGACAACGCCTGTAGCCGCACCTGTTAGCACCGGAACCATAATCGGCAGGAAGTATTTCTTTAATGTGTGTCTCTCTTTATAAAGTGGCACGGCTAACGCTACAATTGCTGGTCCGAGCCACATTTCTAGCCACTCTCCACCGATCTGATAGGTTTCATATGGGATTTGAAAAACAATGAGTAACACGACGAGAAAAACTGTACCTGTTATAAATGGCATCGTGTATAACGCTCTATGCATTTCATGCAATTTTCTAGCTAGCATATAAATACCGACAGTAAGCAGTATAAAAATAATCGCGATTAGCCATTCATTCATACTGTTCACCGCCTTTTTTCATCATTTTGCGGCTCAGTAACCCAGCGATAATCATGACGAGCCATGTGCTCACAACTGTTGCAAGTAACATAAAGAACCCGGTCGGCTGTAACAAGTCTTGATGTTGGATAAGCCCAGCCATGATCGGCAAAAATAATAACGGCAAATGCATAATTAAAATCCTTGCTCCTTGTTCAACCCAGTGAAGTTTGATGATTCCTGTGTACAATAGAAGTAGCAATAAAATCATGCCAATCACACTGCCTGGAACGGGTAACGGTAAAAAATGACTTGCCCACGTTCCAAGTAAATGAAGGCCGTAAAACCCTACGAGTTGAGCCAAGAACACGATAAATTTTGTATGTCGCTTCATGGTGCTTCCCTCATCCCGTGAAGATAAACTGACGAAGTTGTTCATAACGAGGGGTTTGCCCGTGATTTACTCGATATAGACAAAACCCCGGCACCGTCCAACGTTCTGCAACCGTTTCGTCATGCAAATGTGTATCGCTTGCGCACCCGTTTGATCTTTTGGCGAGTGTAACATGCGGGGTATACGCCCGCTGCTCTGCTCGAAATCCTGCTTGAACAGAAAGCGCCTCAACGTTTTTTTGCAAATTGACGAGCGGCAATCCTCCATCAACACCGACATATAACACACGTGGTGTTTCACGGTTTCCGAATGCCTCTACTCGTGAAAGCGTGATGTCAAACGGTGCCACCTCTTCAGCGATTTTTTGTGTGAAGGTTTGAAGATCTCTAAACTGAGTATCGGTCATCCCCCCTAAAAACTTTAGGGTAATATGATAATCTTGGCAGTGGGTCACTTGGCGATAGTACTTCGCAACGTTTAGCTGCTCACTCACGGTTTGGATTTTCTGACCGATTGGCCTTGGTATAGGGATTGCAAAAAAATAATGAGTTTCCATTTTTGTTCACTCCGTTTTAACCCTCTTCTCTTCATTATCGTATCTCAAAACCTGGCATTTAGAAATAGGTGCTTCTTTTAAGAACTCGGCTTCTTCGTTATAATAGAAAGACGATCTGATTAATAAGCATTAACTAGAATATGGAGTGAAGATCATGCATGTATATAACCAAATTGACGAACTCGTCGGCAATACACCCCTTGTGAAGCTCAACCGCATTGTTCCAGAAGCTGCTGCAGATGTGTATTTAAAGCTTGAGTACCAAAACCCAAGCGGTAGTGTAAAGGACCGAGCGGCAAGAGAGATGATTGTCCAAGGCGAACAAGCAGGCAAGATTACATCTGAAACAACAATTATTGAACCTACTTCTGGAAATACAGGAATCGGGTTAGCGATGAATGCGGCTGTGAGAGGCTACCGTTGCATTTTAACGATGCCAGATACGATGTCCCAAGAGAGAATTAACCTTCTTAAAGCATACGGCGCTGAAGTGGTACTCACGCCTGGCGACAAAAAGATGCCAGGAGCCATTGATCGTGCGCACGAACTAACGAAAGAAATTCCAAATAGCTTTATGCCGATGCAATTTGAAAATGAAGCAAACCCTGATGCCCACCGTAAAACGACAGCTCAAGAAATTCATAAAGCGATTTCTTCACTAAACCAACCGCTTGCAGGTTTTGTTGCGGCATCTGGAACAGGTGGCACGATTACGGGCACGGGCGAAGCATTACGTGAATACTATCCAGACCTTACTGTACGTGTTGTCGAACCGAAAGGCTCACCGGTACTTTCTGGTGGAAAACCAGGACCCCACAAATTAGTAGGAACGTCCCCTGGGTTTGTCCCTCCGATTTTAAATCAGTCTGTATACAATGATATCGATCGCATTTCTGATGAAGATGCCTACGATACAGTACGCAAACTGGCACGAGAAGAAGGCATTCTTGTTGGACCGTCGTCTGGTGCTGCTTGTTTTGCGGCAATTGAACTAGCGAAACGTTTGCTACCAGGCGATGTCGTTGTTGCCATTGCTTGCGACACAGGCGAGCGGTATTTATCTACCGACTTGTTTCAATTTGATGCGTAAAAGTTCTTTTGATCTTACTTTACGGGTGTAGTACAATGAGGAGGAATCAGGGACACCAGACATTGCGCGGACCTGTCACAACACGAATACAACAAGCTTAGATTGGTCTAGTCGATTGTCTAGTGCCTGCGACGGATTATATAGAGAGATTATCCATCGTTTCCCCGGTTCCATCTTGATCGAGGGAGTGGTTATTTGCGATCTTCAACCGACCGGATGCTTATTAGAATTAAGTCAATTTACTTGTTTATTCGTAAAGAAGGCACGGTAACAACTCAAGAACTGGTTGATGAATTCGGAATTACGCAGCGAACGATACAACGTGACTTGAATGTTTTGGAATATAACAATCTTGTTCACAGTCCGAGTCGCGGTAAATGGACTTCAAGTCGCAAAAGTCAAGCCTCATAGAAACCATACACGTAAACATACAAAATCCAGCTCCTCGACGAAGAGCTGGTCTTTTTTAATGGATATAACGAAATAGGTTTTTGAGTTCATCGGTAGTTAACTCTCGGTACTCCCCTGGTTTAAGATCTTCGTCCAATGATAACGAACCGATTCGAATTCTCTTTAATTCCGTTACTCGGCGCCCAAGCGCCCCAAACATCCGCTTCACTTGATGATATTTCCCTTCGGTAAGGGTAATCGTAACGTTCGGTTTATCGGACTCGTCATCCCACTGGAGTTTGGCTGGCTTTGTAACCGTACCATCTTTTAACTGAATGCCTTTTTCCAACGCTTGTAATTCCTCATCTGCAGGTAGCTCATCCAATGTCACTTCGTACTCTTTTTCAATCTCATATTTCGGTGATGTAAGCCGATGAGCAAAGTCTCCATCATTCGTCAACAACAATAACCCTTCCGTATCTTTATCGAGCCTTCCGACTGGAAATAAATCCGCACGAAACTGTTCTTCCACATCTGCTAGTACGGTCACATTCTCCGCGTCTGTCGTCGCACTCACGCGATTTTTTTGCTTGTTCATTAGTAAATAAATCGGGCCCGTGTTCGCTGTAATCGGGTTCCCATCTAAAGTAATCGTATCTTGTTCGATGTGGACTTTTGCCGAGGCATCGGTCACAACCTGACCATTTTGTTTCACACGTTTCTTCTTTAACAGCTTTTTTACATCTTTTCGTGAGCCGACGCCTGCTTTTGCCAACCATCGATCTAGTCGCCATTCACTTTCCATCATTCTCATTCTCCCAACGTTCCATGATTGAACGGGCAAACCCACCGTGAGTATCGGTGACATGGGCTTCAACGATCCCTGGAATCATGCTCTTGATCGCTCGCTCGATCATTTGTTCATCGAAATGTTTCGCTTTTAATTGCTGTTCAATTGAAACAATGGCTCGCAAAGTCTCTGTCGTCACGATCGTATTTGCCATTCTAACGGACGACTCTGTATTAACGATGGTTGAAAACGCCCCGCTTGTCACGCTTGAGAATAATCGACGATCCTCCTCCGTCGAAACGACAAATGTCCCCGCCCTCTCTAACGTATACGCGTGCCCCAGCAACTTCACTGAAGTCGCCCGCTGTTGTTTTGTTAACAGAGCTGAGACGTCGTTAAAATCTAGATTCGTTGCCGTATAAAAAAACTGACAATCCTCCGGGAAGGCTTTGGCATATTTCAAAAAAAACGGCTCATATACATGAGCCGGAAGGGCGATGATGACTTGGTTTTCGTAAGAGAACTGCTCGGGTTTAACGACGGCAACTCCCGCTACTTCTGCTGCTTTGCTTACCGTCCGATTGTACACCTTCACTTCCTCGACCCCGTGATTGTGAAGTGCCGAAACGATCGCCTGCCCTAGCTTTCCAAAACCTACGACGAGCATTGTGATCCCTCCTAACGTTGGCCACTCGCCATCGTCACTTGTGAATCGTCTTGTTGAACTTCATCATCCATGCTTTGTTCTCGTTCTTTCGCATTTTGCCTTGATATGTTCGCTACAATTGCCGCTGCAACAAAGGAAACGATGAGGGATGACCCTCCTGCACTGACAAATGGCAACGTAATTCCTGTGATTGGCATCGTGCCGCTAACCGCGCCTGCGTTAAAAATGAATTGGAACATAAACATGAACACAAAACCATACGCGAGCAATGAGCCAAACATCGTCTTACACCGACTGCCGATAATGACTCCTCGAAAACCGATGATTAAGAAGCAAAGAATAACAAAACCTACACCAAAAATGCCGGTTTCTTCAGCAATAATTGCCAAGATAAAGTCATTATGTGGTTCTGGTAAGTAACCGAGCTTTTGTATACTTTGTCCAAAACCCGTCCCTGTCACACCCCCGTTGGCAATCGCATAGTACGATTGAATGAGTTGATGTCCATGAGTTTCTTGGTGTGCAAACGGGTCCATGAACGCAAGGATCCGGTTCATTCTGTACTCCTCTTGGGTCACAAGAAAAGCAACTGAACCTGCCGATAAGGTACCAAGCATTATTAAGTGTCGTAATCTTGCCCCCGACAAAAAGATAATCACTCCGGTTACGAGTAAAATCGTAACTGCGGTACCGAGGTCGGGTTGCGCAAGAATGAGGGTAAATACGAAAACGACAAGGACGAGTGGTGGCAGTACGCCGGTTACAAAACGATTAATGTATTGATGCTTTTTGGAATACACCGCTGCTAAGTAAATCACCACACCTAGCTTTACGAACTCCGAAGGCTGGATTGTAAAGCCAGCAATGGATATCCACCGGGTTGCTCCTTTATCTTCAATACCGATAAACGGCACAAGCACAAGCAAAATTAACGAACCGACAATAATGATCGGGCTTAATTGCTTGAAAAATTGATAACGGAAATTCATGACGATGAGAAACAGCGCGATACCGATAAAGAAAAACACAACTTGCCGACTGACTACAGAAGTCGCCGGACTGCCACTGTTTATTGCCGCAGGATAACTAGCACTATATACCATGAGCAGTCCGAATACCGAAAGTGCCAAAACCGTGCAAATAAAAATCCAGTCAAACGCTCGAAACCGTGCTAGCATATCCTCACCTGCCTAATATTTGGAAATGATTCTTTCATTCTAGCATGCTTTTTCTACCACAGTTATGTCAGTTTCTTAACATCTTAAAACGATCTCCAAGTACGGAACCCGCTAAACCTAAACGAATCGTGAGAATCATAAACACTAATCCACCCGTAAGAACGCCGAAGAACAACACAGATGTGAGACCAAGTTGCGTTGTTGCATCAAAAAGAACGAGTCCTCCTTCACGAACAATCCATACCGATAGCCCCATCACAAAGGAGATTCCCACTGTGAGTAGTGCTGGTTTTCCTAATGGTATGATGGAATAACCAGTGTGGCGAATGATCGCAATGATATTATAAACAATTGCACTTGTATATCCGATTAACGTCGCAAATACCGCCCCACCGGGACCAAATAACGAAATGAGTATATAGTTTAACGACAACTTCAGTACAAGGCCGATTAATAGCCCTGTAATGGCTTGCTTTTGCCGATTCATGCCTTGAAGCATTGCAGCTGTCACGGCAAACAACGAGAACAATACAGCAGCTGGCGCATACATTCCAAGAATGTGGCCACCGAGCACGTAGTCTTCCATCCCGAACAGTGCCGCAAACGCCGGTTCGGAAAGAAGAATGAGACCGACCATTGCTGGAACAGTAAAAAACAAAATGAGTTGCAAACTCTTCGTAATGTAGGACTTCATTTCATCGATTGCGCCCTTTGTATTCGAGCGGGTAATCGCAGGGATGATATTCACACTCATCGCTGTTGCGACGGCTACAGGTATAAGAATTACCGAATGGCTCGTCCTTACGAAGATCCCGAAGGCTGTTTCAGCTTCCCCATCGCTCACACCAAAACCATTCGTCATCGCTGAGCTAAATGTTGCCATGTCTATAAGCTGATAAAGAGGAATCGCTAGTCCTACAAACGAAAGAGGCAACGCATAACGTATAAGTTCCTTATACATCCCTCGTAGCGGAAGCTCCTCGGCTCCTGTGTTAGATTCGCTGATTTGGGCATAGATTCCTGCTTTTCTTTTCTGCCAAAAGTAGAAGAGCACGAGAAATGAACCAAGCCCGCCAATAAATGCTCCAAAGGTCGCCCAACCTACCGCCGTCCCAATCGAGCCATCCCCAACTTGTAAAATAAGAAACGTAATGATAAGAATAAAACTAACTCTAAAGATCTGTTCAACGACTTGAGAAATTGCTGTAGGACCCATCGACTGAAACCCTTGAAAGTACCCTCGTATGACACCCATGATCGGTATAATAATAAGCGCGATACTCACCATACGGATTGTGAACACCACATCTTCGGTCCGATTCCCCGTCGGGTCATTATTAGGCAATACCCCTTCAGCAATCCAAGGTGCTAAGAAAAATAACAATAAAAATGATAAAAAGCCGGTGATTGCCATCACCAAAAGCGATGACCGAAATAGCCGATGACCTGTCTTATAATCCCCCATCGCATGATACTTCGCCACAAATTTAGACACTGCCATCGGAATGCCTAAAGTGGAGAGACTTAATAAAAGTGTATACGGTAAATATCCATAGGAATACAATGCATTCCCTTGTTGTCCGACCATCGCCGTAAACGGAAATATGTATAAAAGTCCAAGCACACGGGAAAATAAAGTTGCACCTGTTAACATCATCGTCCCGCGCACGAGTTTATTTTCTGCCATACCTTTTCAACGCACCCTTCACCTACTCATCTCTCGCATTTTACCATATGTAGAAGCGTTCACAAAAAAGAACCTTGCCAAATTCGTGGCAAGGTCCCCCACAGAGCTTATTGCCCTTACTTGAACCTCTCCGTAATACGCTACCAAGTTTTTTAGAAACGATATCCGAACCGCTACTTCGCTCGTGATTATTCTCCAATTAACTGAGTAACAGATACAAAATAAATGCGATAACGCCAATGACTAAAAGCATACCGAAACAACCGATCATGCCCATTAGTCCGCCAGAGCCACCGGCATGACCTCTGCCGTATCCATAGCCACCGCCACGTCTTCTCCCCATCATCGATCCTACCGCCATGCCGCCGAGAAACGAACCTCCGCGACCGCTTCCGTTTGAAGAATTGCTCTGTTTTCTAAAATTACCGCCACCTGAACTAGATGCTCTCGGTCGATTTCTGCCAGATGGCCGGTTTGTCCTAGCGCCTCCCGGTCTTCTTGAAGATGCTCTCGGTCGACCTCCACCTCTACCTCTCCTGCTCATGTCATCCCTCTCCTTACGATTATTTAGCGTTCAGCTTGGAACGAGGCGACGACTGTTCGTGCACGTCTCGGTCCATCAAATTCACAGAAATAAACGCCTTGCCACGTCCCTAAAACGAGTTTGCCACCTTCGACAAGAAGGGTCTCGCTCGCACCGACCGTGCTCGCTTTCATATGGGCAGCGCTGTTTCCTTCACCGTGACGATCATTGTCGTCATGCCAAGGGAACGTTTCATCCATTCTACGAAGAAAGTCGGTTTTTACATCCGGGTCGGCATTTTCATTAATGGTTATCCCAGCTGTTGTGTGAAGGTTAAATACGGTGAGCACACCGTCTGTAAATCCTTCGGATTGCACCCATTCGTGCAAATCATCGGTAATTTCAATCATATCATTATGCTTATCTGTTTGATAGGAGAATCGTTTCATCGTCCTCTCTCACCTCTTCTTCAGTTCGTGTCTACATCCACAATAAGGGAAAAACGTACCCACTTTCAACAATTGTACGGGGTGAGGCTGTGTAGCGAATTGGAAAACGGCTGTGATATGATGACGAAGGACAAGATAAAAAAGGAGAAAACGTATGAAAAGAATCATCATTATCGGCGGTGGGCCTTCAGGGTTAATGGCTGCAGTCTCCGCTGCAACTGAAGGTGCACATGTGACAATTGTTGATAAAGGAACGAAACTCGGGCGCAAGTTAGCCATCTCTGGAGGTGGCAGGTGCAATGTGACAAACCGGATGGAATTAGGGCAACTCATTTCGTTCATTCCTGGCAACGGAAAATTTATGCACAGCCCCTTTTCCGTCTTTAATAATGAGGACATTATCGCTTACTTTGAAAACCTCGGCATCCGCTTGAAAGAGGAAGATATGGGGCGCATGTTCCCGGTTACAGATAAAGCTCAAACCGTTGTAGAAACGCTGCTTCGGGAGATTAAACGGCTAGGTGTCACGATTCAAACGAACCAACGCGTCAAAAGTTTGATCATTCAAGCAGATCAAATTGCTGGTATTCGGTTAGAAAACGGCCAAGAGCAACGGGCCGATGCCGTCATCGTCGCTACAGGGGGGACAAGTGTGCCACACACCGGGAGCACAGGTGATGCATACCCGTGGGCGAAGGCTGCAGGTCATACCGTCACCGATCTCTATCCTACTGAAGTTCCGATTACATTAAACGAACCGTTCATTAAGAGTAAGACCGTACAAGGCTTATCTTTGCGAGATGTTCAAATGACGGTTTGGAACAAAAAGAAGAAAACAATCGTGACGCACGAAGGCGACGTGCTCTTCACCCACTTCGGTCTCTCTGGACCGATTGCACTCCGCTGTAGCCAATACGTCGTGAAAGAACGAAAGAAACATCCCGAAAACCCGGTCACACTAACGATTGACTTGTATCCAGAAACGAGCGTACACAAACTCGTACAACAATTTGAGCAAAGAAAAAGCGATGACGGAGCAAAAAGTATTAAAAATGCGCTGAGCAACGTCGCACCTGAACGTTACTTAGCACTGCTTCTAGAGCATGGAAATGTCGACAAAGATATGCCTTTGCGCAACGTAACGACTGTGCAGCTTGAAGAGCTTGCCCGTCTATTTAAAGCATTTCCATTACGAGCAAACGGAACACTTTCCATCGAGAAAGCCTTTGTCACCGGTGGAGGGGTATCCATAAAAGAAATCGTTCCGAAAACGATGGCCTCCAAAAAGAAACGAGGCTTATACTTTTGTGGTGAGGTACTCGACATTCACGGCTACACAGGTGGCTTTAATATTACTGTAGCATTCTCTACAGGGTATACAGCAGGTAAAAACGCTGCATTAGATGATGAAACACCGAGTTAAGCCATTTAACAACAAATTAGGCGAGGAAGTGTTATGACCATCTTTGGCACGTACGGGAAGCTCCGAGACGACTGAAAAACCGGATGAGCTCTTACACACATCCGGTTTTTCAGTAAACCTCCCATTTTGCGAGCGCGACGGTGTAGCGAGGAAAAGTCCACATTCTACGCACTGAGAAATTGGGATATATTGGTTTTTGACGATCTTGATAGGGTGAACTAAACAATTTCTTCAAGAACCAATGGGAAGCTTGGTAAAGTGAAAACTGTGCTCGAGTTGCGCCCGAACTGTTCTCAAGTTGGCGAAAATCGTAGAAAAAGCGATAGATTCTCCTAAACTAGGTAACAGAATGAGCAAACTCGGTAACAGATCACCGGGTCATGTGTACACCCTCGCCCCGAAGTACCCACAAGACGTCGGCGCGAACCGCCCCGAACCGAGTCCGATTTGGCTTCGGCCCCGCTGGGGCCGACAAGGTGCTCGCTTATGGGCATTGAATCTGCGCTCCAGTTGGAACAAACTGCGCGCAAGTTTAGCGGAATGAGCGCCAAAATCATTTAACTAGGCAAACTTGCGCGCAGAAAGGATAAACTAGCGCGCAAAATGGCACCGCGCTATCTCTCCAACCCAACACCCAACAGCGCAATTCAGGAAAATCTTAAGTTCATTCTATATTAGATCGCGGACGTACTGACCTACATATGTTGAATCAAAAAATCCCTCGACTATAGCAAAGGGACTGTCTCGCAATTTTTTACCATATGACCATACCCAGACATCGCTTTCAATGTGATCGCGGCAAAGCGTGTAAACGATTGCGAGAATGAAGGAGACTTTGGAAGTAGACTGTCGTTCATTTTCTTTTAAGTGCTCGATCTGCTTCCATAAACGTCTGTTTGGAATGAAACGTCCATCGATTGGAAACAGAATAGAGCAAAACAGGTTTAGGTCGACAATTCTATTTCCAATCAAAGCTCTTTGGAAACAGAATCCCCGTAAACACCTGTTAAGGGGTATCAACATGGCTTTTGACTATGTGTGAGTACAAATAATCGTCACACCCATTTCTCTAACCGATCGTCTCAAAGAATTATCGTAATCTTCCACATCATGATCGGCTTTCAATCCCCGCACGTTGGCGGCTATTCTTCAAATAGAAACACTTCTTCAATTTTCTTATCGAACAGCTTAGCAATTTGAAACGCAAGAGGTAACGACGGGTTATACACCCCTTTTTCAATAGAAATAATCGTTTGTCTAGATACACCGAGAAGACTAGCGGCGCCTTCTTGTGATAGTCGTTGCGCTTTCCGGAGTTCTTTCATTCGGTTTTCCATCGTTTCAGTCCTACTTTTTTGTAAAAACCGTATAAGATAACGGGCTCTTTGTCAAACGGGCTTTACCGTACGTTTAGATAACTTCCAAGCGGGGATGAGCGAATGAAAGTGAAACAAGTAACTTACGAACATATGAAGGATCGTATAAATCGTGAGCGTAACGGCATATGCAATGGCCCAAACCCCGACCAACTCTCCTAAAAACATAAATAGCAAGCTCATACCAATCGGGAATGGCATCAAGACGATGAGCCAGATCGGTGCACCGAGCTTCTCAGTCAATGCACCCATAGAAACAACAGTGAAACCGATGACGAGAGACTGCCAAACGAAATGCTCATCTGTAACGATCAGACTACCTGAATAGTATGAAAATGCAGTGAGTAATACAGCAACGAGAAAATGAAGTGCGTATCGCAATGTTTTCCCCCTTATATTGTTCAATCCTACTATACAGACTTTAGTATAGCATGTTATTTCATATTCACGAGCTCAGTAATCTCCTCTGCCACTTGTGCAATCGTTTTGTCCTCCGTATACACCGTGTGCGTCGCCAACATACGGTTGGACGGATGGCGGACGAAATGACGATTGATGTTTAGAACGGCTTGCTCTGTTGTCAAATTCATCAATCTTTCGTTCAACACATCGATCGACTCATTCTCATCATCACTTGGGAGTAGTAAAAAGACGTGTGCCTCGTCTTTCATAGCTTCACGTACTTTCTTAAACAAATTCCGGTCCTCGTACACAGAATGTCCTGCTCCGAAATCAATAATGTGAGACGGGTAGTCATCGAGCGTCCTTACGACAGCGTGAGCTTCGAATGGTTTCCAATAGTCATACACTCCGGCAAATCCTTTTTGCTCATGGATCTGCTTTTGCTTATCTTCACGAAAACCCATCTCTTTGTAATACGTGAAGCGAACGTCATCAAGGGCACACCGGGGCATGTTTAATCGTTTGGTTAGTTCATCTGCAACCGAACTTTTGCCACTACAGATCGGCCCGATGAGTATGATTCTTTGCATCGTTATCCCCCTTTCTTACGTGTATACAAAAACCTGGCTGTCACAATGACAACCAGGTTTTTTCGTTACGTTGCAACAACGTTGACGAGTTTACCAGGAACCGCAACGACTTTTCGAATCGTTTTTCCTTCAATATTCGCTGCTACTTTCTCGTCAGACAGCGCAATCTCTTCCATTTGTTCTTTCGTCGCATCTTTAGCCATCACGAGCTTCGCTCTTACTTTGCCGTTCACTTGAACGACAATTTCTACTTCATCTTGGACAAGGTAACGCTCATCGAGAACCGGCCACGCTTCATACGTAATCGTCGTCGTTCCCCCAAGCTTCTCCCATAACTCTTCAGCAATGTGCGGAGCAATTGGCGAGAGCATTTTCACAAAGCCTTCAATCGCCACTCGAGGTAGTGCCTCTTCTTTGTACGCCGCATTAATGAATACCATGAGCTGACTAATCGCTGTGTTAAAGCGCAAATGCGTCATGTCGACAGTCACTTTATCGATCGTTTGATGGTACGTTGTGAGTAACGGATGGTCCGTCCCTGCATCGTCTACGACTTTGCTTGTAAGTGTGCCATCTTCTTCAATGAGCAAACGCCACACCCGGTCAAGGAATCGTCGTGATGCATCCAAGCCATTTGTGGACCAAGCGATGGAAGCGTCAAGTGGACCCATAAACATTTCGTACGTACGTAATGTGTCTGCTCCGTGTGAAGCCACGATATCATCTGGATTCACGACGTTGCCTTTTGATTTACTCATCTTCTCGTTGTTCTCACCACCAAGAATCATCCCTTGGTTGTAAAGCCTTTGGAAAGGTTCTTTCGTCGGCACAACCCCAATATCGTAAAGCACTTTATGCCAAAAACGAGCGTACAACAAGTGAAGAACGGCGTGTTCTGCTCCGCCGATATAAATATCAACAGGCAACCATTGTTTTAACAATTCTGGGTCAGCAAGTGCTTCATCATTATGTGCGTCGATGAATCGTAAATAATACCAGCAGCTCCCTGCCCATTGTGGCATCGTGTTCGTTTCCCGACGACCTTTCATTCCGGTATTCGGATCGGTCACTTCGAGCCAATCGGTTGCATTGGCAAGCGGGGATTCACCCGTACCTGAAGGTTTGAACTCATCCAAATCTGGCAAAGTGAGGGGCAGTTCTTGCTCAGCGACAGGTGTTAAACTGCCATCTTCCCAATGAATCATTGGAATTGGCTCACCCCAGTAACGTTGGCGGCTGAACAACCAATCGCGAAGGCGATACGTCGTTTGTTTCTTACCTTTACCGTTGTCGTCAAGCCAAGCGACGATCTGTTCAATCGCCTCTTCTTTCATGAGTCCGTTCAGAAACTCAGAGTTCACATGTTCACCATCTCCGGTAAATGCCTCCTCGGAGAGATCTCCTCCGGAAACGACTTCACGAATCGGCAAGTCAAACGTCTTTGCAAACTCAAAATCCCTCTCATCGTGGCCAGGAACGGCCATTACCGCTCCCGTCCCGTAACTAATGAGCACATAATCTGCAATCCAGACAGGGATACGCTCCCCATTCACAGGGTTTGTTGCGTACGCTCCAGTAAACGCACCAGACTTCTCTTTTGCCAGATCTGTACGTTCAAGATCACTTTTCGTTCCGACTTGTTTTTGATACTTTTGCACCGCTTCTCGTTTCTCAGCTGTCGTCACCTGATCTACAAGTGGATGTTCCGGTGCTAATACCATGTACGTTGCACCAAATAGTGTATCTGGACGTGTCGTAAATACGTTCACTTCATGACCTTCAATATGAAAAGACACTTCTGCTCCCGTTGATTTACCAATCCAATTGCGTTGCATATCTTTAATGCTCTCAGGCCAATCCAACTCATCAAGATCGTCAAGCAACCGGTCTGCATATTCTGTAATCCGAAGCATCCACTGTTTCATCGGGCGTCTTTCCACAGGATGTCCGCCGCGCTCACTGACCCCATCAATCACTTCTTCGTTCGCTAAAACAGTGCCTAATGCCGGACACCAATTCACCGCTACTTCATCGACATACGCAAGACCTTGCTTGTACAGTTGAATGAAGATCCATTGTGTCCATTTATAGTAATCTGGATCGGTCGTGCTAATTTCGCGATCCCAATCATAAGAGAACCCAAGTTCTTTAATTTGACGCTTGAACGTTCCGATGTTTTTTTCGGTAAACGTGTTTGGGTGTTGGTTCGTATCCAATGCGTATTGCTCTGCTGGAAGACCAAATGCATCCCAGCCCATAGGATGAAGCACATTGTATCCTTGCATCCGTTTCATTCTTGAAAGAATGTCTGTCGCTGTATATCCTTCAGGATGACCGACGTGCAACCCTGCACCGGATGGGTACGGAAACATGTCCAATGCGTAAAATTTCGGTTGATCCGTTTTTGATGTATCCGCTTTAAATGTTTTGTTATTCTCCCAATATGCTTGCCACTTCTGCTCAATCTTGTCATGTGGAAAGGCCATAAAGGACGCCTCCTTTTTAAACAACAATTAATACTTATGTTTGGTTTCATTTTCGATTTAATGAAAAATGCCTCCCTCTTCGGAGACATTTTACATACACCGCTCCAACTGTTGAGCAGGTAAATCGCTACTTTTGCATATTTCTTGATATTGCCATTGTAGGCTCGAAATTCGTCAATGTCAAGGCTGACAGGCAGTTTAGCCATTTGTTACCCGCTCTTAAATTCCACGAGCATGAAATTGAAAATAAGCGTATACTATACGTAAGCAATCATGATCTTGGAAGGAGGGTGCAACGTGGTACACGAGATCTTAAACGACAGAGAACCTGCCGTTCATTCTAAAAAGCAGAATAAACGAAAGAAACTCACTGGGAAGCTTAAAAAATCGATTCGTGATTATTTAAGAAAACAGCCAGTGCCACGCTATGAGTAATGTTTGCGGCACCTTCACTAAGAGCGAAGGTGCCGCTTTTTCATCCCTCTTTCTCAACGCTTCGATCAAAGAGTGCGAATGCAATAAACGCAAATACAAACAAGCAAAGGATCGTTACAAACACCATATGCATCGAATACAAATCAGCAATGATTCCTCCGAACAACGGCCCGATCATTCGTCCACCGGTCGCAACACTGTTCACAATTCCTTGATAAAACCCTTCTCTACCTTTTGGTGCCATCTTATTGGCAATCGTAGGCACAGCAGGCCAAACAAAAAGTTCACCAACAGTCAAAATAAGCATCGCAACGAGAAAACCGGTAAATACTTCTGCACCTGTCAGTACAGCAAAGGCAGCTGCAAAAACCGTTACACCTACGAGCAACTGAGCTTTTAACGTCTTCACCCATTTTTTCACGACAATCGCCATTAATGGCTGCATGAGCACGATTAAAAACCCGTTAATGGTCCATAATATGCTGTAGCTGCGCAAGTCAATGTTCAAGTCTTGCATATGTACAGAGATGTTTGATAACCATTGAACATACGCAAGCCAACAAATAAAGAACCCTGCCGACAAAATGACTAGCGCTCTCATATTTTTCTCATTGAAAGCTGGCGTTTTTTCTCGTGACTTCACTTGCGTGGAACGCTCTTGAATATTTCGATAGGCGATCGCGGCAAATAAAAACAACAACAAGTATGTAAAACTGTTCGCGGCAAAGATAAGTTCAATATTAAAGGCAGCCACAACACCTGCCAAAGCCGTTCCTGCTGAAACCCCTACATTTTGGGCGACGTACATCGCATTAAACGGCCGTCGACCTCCCTCAGGCCATAACGATCCTGCTAAAGAATAAAAGGCGGGAACAATCATGCCGTGCCCAAGACCAATCCCTGTTAAAAAGGCCATATATTGATAATATTCATGAAAAAAAGCTAAACAAACTGCGCTCACTAACGCGATCGTCATCCCAAGGATGAGTGTCCTATACCCACCCAACTGATCAAACAAACGTCCGCCAATAATATTCCCAATGACGCCAGCACCTGCATACATCATGAGAACGACCCCGGCTGCAGAGAGCGGCTCTCCTAATTGCTGATGAATGTATATCGTGTTGAGTGGCCAAAGAAATGACGAGGCAATCACGTTCGTACTCATTCCGATAATTAATAGCCATATGATTTTTGGCAATGTTCTCACCTGCCTTCTACCGAACATCAGTGTACACCGAATTCAATGCAGCTGGCAATGCTCGCATGGTAAACTAATTGACGAACAATGATAAGGAAATGAGGAAAAAAACTTTGTCTGTACCTAAGATTTTACCGTTTGTACGCACACTACTCGAAGAATCGTTGTCAGAAGGCGATACGGCAATGGATGCCACTGCCGGCAACGGTCACGATACATTATTTTTACGAGAAGTCGTTGGACATACTGGGTATGTCCTCAGTTTTGATATACAAAAAGAAGCACTCCAACACACGAAAAAACGCCTTGAGGACAGGCAGATTGATCATAGCAATGTTGAACTGATCCAGGACAGTCATGCCAATGTAATGACCTATCTAAATGGACACAGCCCAAAAGCAGCAATATTCAATCTCGGTTACTTGCCGGGCGGCGATAAAACCATCGTCACTTCACCATCATCTACGATTACGTCCGTCAGGCAGTTGCTCAGTGTCATGCCAAGAGGCGCGGTCATTATCATCGTAGTCTATTACGGTCATGAGGAAGGAAAGAAAGAACGGGATGCATTGCTGAAGTTCACATGCTCCCTCTCGCATCATGAAGCACTTGTCGCCCGATACGAATTCATCAATCACACGAATGACCCTCCGTTTATTTTGGCGATTGAAAAAAGAAAAGGGGCAGAGAACGATGCGTAAAATTGTCATCGTTGGTGGAGGCATACTTGGCATGAGCACTGCTTATGAGTTGTCAAAGTCAGATGCAAATGTTGTCGTTGTTGACCGTCAAGATGCTGGACAAGCAACCCGAGCGGCGGCTGGCATCATTTGTCCTTGGCTATCACAACGACGAAATAAAGATTGGTACACGTTAGTGAAAAACGGCGCTGCCTATTATCCGAAACTCGTCGCAGAATTATCTTCGATTCGTAACGATGACACCGGGTTTTATCGTAGCGGCGCCATCGCCCTCAGTCCCTCTAAAGAAAAACGAGATCAAATGCTCGAGCGTGCAAAGAAGAAACGTCTCGATGCACCAGAAATCGGAGAGCTCATCCCTCTCGACCGTGATAACTTTGCTGATTATACAACCGTCACACCAGTTGAACCATACGGCTTATATGTCGAAGGCGGCGCGCGAGTTGATGGCGAAAAACTCGTCAACAATCTCAGAATACAGGCAGAAGCAAATGGCGTCACAATGCTTCATGCCAATGCAACCATCAATGAGTCTGGAGAATTATTTGTCGATGGGGAGCGTTTGGAAGCTGACCAAATCGTATTAACAGCAGGTGCGTGGGCGAATGAATGGTTACACACCTTGAACCTTCAACCCGTCGTCTCTCACCAAAAAGCTGAAATCATTCATTTGGCATCACCCGTGTTTACTAAAGACAGTCCGGTGCTCATCCCACAAGGAACACAATATATCGTTCCGTTTAGCAATAAGAAAATTATCGTCGGGACGACACATACGGATACCGAACAATTCGATCCTACGCCTACACGTGAGGGAATTGAAACCATTCTCGAACAGTGCTATGAATCGTTTCCTAGTTTGACAGATACTGAAGTCGTTGGTACGCGTGTAGGATTTCGCCCGTACACAGAAAACTTCTTGCCTGCGTTTGGCCCGTTTCCAAGTTTCCCCCATATTCTTTTTGCAAACGGTCTCGGGTCCACAGGCCTAACGATGGGTCCTTACTTAGGCACTGTACTCAGTAGTATGGCATTAGGTCACGCTCCTGATCTTGATACAAGTCGGTACGCACCCAATTTCAAGCCTACGATGAGCCAATAATACAATCTCCTGCAGCAAGCCTTGCTACCGGAGACGAAGAACGTAGAGTACTGCTCAAGGGCATGGTAGTTCTCTTTCATCGGGGCTTAGGGGGGGTCTTTGTCGAATGTGTGCACTTCGATGTCAAATACGTGCACAACCTACAATAAGCAGAGTGATTATGAGTGATCACATTCACCCCATGAGCATCCGCCTGTAGAGGAAAGCAACTATTAATAACGCAATCAGGAAAACCTAAAGTTCACACTATCTATATAAGTTGAACGAAAGAATTTCTTCACGAACGAATGGTAGACCAACCGTTAAAGCCTAACGTTCATCGGCTTTGAGATCGATCTTAATCGTTTACAATAGACGTAGCAATGATGGGCATCTACTGCTATTGACCTCCAAAGTGTATGGATTTAGTTGAATGCCAAAATTGAGCAACCCCAGTTCAGAAACGTAGCCTATTCAGTGCCGTTGATTGGAACGAAAGGCGGTGACGCCTGCGGAAGAAGGGCCGAGACGAGACCCCGCAGGTCGTAAGACCGAGGAGGCTCGGCCGGTCCTCCGCGGCAAGCATCCGCCTGCAGTGGAAAGCAACAACAAACTGCGCAATCACGAAAACCTAAAGTTCACACTAGATGGATCAACACACTACTTCTAATCTTCCGTAAATCTCTTTTCTACGCAAAAGGGTCGCTCATAAAGAGCAACCCTTTCAGTTTACGACTCGTTCGGGAATCGTGTATACATTCATTGATTGTTTACGGATAAAGCCGATGGCGGTGATCTCGAGCTCTTCGGCAATTTCTAATGCCCGTTCTGTTGGAGCGGACTTAGACAAAATCATCTCGCACCCGATTTTGGCTGCTTTTAGAACGATTTCAGAAGAAAGTCTTCCGCTAAAAATTAACAGTTTGTTCTCAAGCGAAATATTGGTACGTAAGCAATGACCGTATAGCTTGTCCAATGCGTTGTGCCGGCCAATATCCAAACGCATGAGTGCAATATCATCCGTTGTTGCAATTGCTGCATTATGCACACCACCGGTATGTTTAAAAACGTCCGCTCGCTTTTGCAAGGCTTCCATAAGTGCGTAACATTGCCCGCTCGTGATTTGAACGTTTCTGGAATGCATCGTTTTTGCGGTTTTAGCATCTGCCGCAAAAATTAAACTTTGCCGGCTCATCCCACAGCAGGATGTGATGTAGCGTTTCGTTTGCATGTCTTGGTGCAGCCGACTAATTTCCTTGTGCAGATAAATGTGAACAAACCCTTCGCCCTCATCTACACGTAACGTTTTTACATCGGAATATCCGCTAATGACCCCTTCTGAAGCGAGAAATCCAATCGCCATGTCCTCAATATACGTCGGCGAACAGATGAGGGTCACAAATTCTTCCCCGTTTATCTTAATCGTTACAGGCATTTCACTTGCGATCGTATCCTGTACGGTTTCACGTTGGTCGCCATGAAACCGTACAATCTCTCTTGTTGTTGTGCTTGTCATTTAATCTTCCTAAGAAGAAATGGGAGCAAAAAGCAAGCAGCTCCAAAAGCGAACCCTACCCATTGTGGCGGCGTCTGCTTATTTTTTTGCACGGAGCTTCTTGTTTTCATTTCTTTTTCTGGATGCTTCATTCTTTCCAGTTGGGGTTCGATCAACTCTTTCGAATCTTGTTCAACGCCCATTCCTTTCACGAGCGCAACGAGGACGTTCATCCCTTCAATTACTTCAGGGTCTTTCAATGCACCAATTAGTGCGGTATAGCCGCCTCTTTGATTGGCATGTTCATAGTCTGCAACCTTTGAAATTCCTTTGTTCACCTTGAGAACAAGAGGCTCGATTTCGTTCATGTTTAGTGTGCCTAACAGCTCAAACAAAAGCAACGCATTTTTAATTGAACGGGTTGTATTATGATCATCAACAGCAGTAACGATTCTGTGCAAGAGCTTATCACTCTGACCAAGTCCTGCATTCATCATTTCAAACACTTCGTGCTCTTTTAGTCTGTCCAATACTTCTAGCGCATCGCGAAGTACTTCTTTGTTATTAATTAATAGATCTTCCACTTCACGTCGGTCGTTCTCACGTTGGACAGCCGGATCAATTTCTAGCTTGTGAATCACCTTCGTCGCTTTTGCCATTAGCGCTTCGCCCTCCTCTCTTTCACGATGTCGCCTGGGAATGTGTAGTCTGCCCTTGCCCATTTCTGTTCAACATTAACGCCAATTTGCGGTTGCGGGTTACCAAAACGATGATTCTTCCTCGGCAATGGGTGCTCCCCTCTAGGCTTCAACACTTCCATCTTCGCCGAGATTTCTTTGTATGCTGGTGTATCTGTATCTTTGTCAGAGTGGGAGCTCGTCAAGTAATTAATCGCTCCTTCACCAGACGTATTCATTGGCAAGTACACTTGTTTACCGACGACACGATCGGTGACGACACAATCAACTTTTACACTTCCGTAAGGAGATGTTAAGCGCACCTTTGTACCGTCTGTTAGATCACGTTCTTTCGCAAGTTCAGGCGAAACTTCCAAAAAGGCTTTCGGTGTCTTGCTTGAAATACCTTCAGACTTATACGTCATATTCCCTTCGTGAAAATGTTCAAGAAGTCGCCCGTTATTCACATGCAAATCATACTCTTCTTCGAATTCTAGCGGTCGGGTCCACTCTACTGGCCAAAGTCTTGCTTTCCCTTCAGGTAAAGGAAATCCGTCTGTAAACAGGAGCGGTGTATCTGTGCCATCAGCAGCCACAGGCCATTGCAAACTATTATAGCCTTCCAAACGGTCATAGCTTACACCCGCGAACAATGGCGTTAACGACGCAGCTTCTTCCATAATCTCGCTCGGGTGTGTGTAATTCCAATCCGCACCTAAACGCTTCGCGATGTCTTGAATGATTCTCCAATCCGGACGGGAATTCCCAAGGGGTTCAAGCACTTGGTATAACCGTTGAAAACGACGTTCCGTATTGACAAATGTTCCTTCTTTTTCAAGGCTTGGGCTCGCTGGCAATACGACATCTGCATATTCACACGTTTTCGTAAAAAATACATCTTGAACGACAAAGAATTTCAGCTTTTCAAAGGCTTCTTGTACATAGTTAATATTTGCATCGACAATCCCCATATCTTCCCCTTTAATATAGAGGACTTCCAAGTTTCCTTCATGGATAGCGTCAACCATCTCATGGTTATTTAGGCCAGGTTCAGCTGAAAGCTCTGAGTTCCATTTCTTTGCAAACCGATCACGAACATCATCATCCGTAACAAATTGGTAGCCAGGGAAACGGTCTGGCATGCTACCAAAATCACTCGCCCCTTGTACGTTGTTATGTCCACGAAGTGGGTACGCACCTGCACCTGGTTTCATGTAGTTACCGGTCACAAGAAGCATGTTAGAAATTGCTGTACTCGTGTCACTTCCACCCCCGTGCTGTGTTACGCCCATCGCCCAAAGCACCGAGGTCGTCTTTGCTTCGTGAATCATCGTTGCGATTCGAATTAGCTCTTCTTTACTCATGTTCGTGACTTCAGCAGCGTAGTCGAGTGTGTACAAATCAAGACTGTTCAAATACTCGTCCACGTTGTTCACATGTTGTGCGAGGAACTCGGTATCATGCCACCCTTGGTCAATGATGTATTTCGTCACTGCTGATAGCCAAACGAGGTCGCTGCCGGGCGCTGGTTTTACGAACAAATCCGCTCGTTCTGCAAGTTCGTGTTTCCGCAAATCGGCGACGATCACTTTCTGTCCGTTCAGTTTTTGTGCACGTTTTACACGTGTCGCTAATACTGGATGTGACTCAACGGTATTGGAACCGATGGAGATGACAAGTCCTGACTGCGCAATATCGCCAATTCCTCCGGAGTCTCCTCCATAACCGACGGTGCGCCATAACCCCATCGTTGCGGGTGATTGACAATATCTCGAACAATTATCGATGTTGTTCGTGCCGATGACTGACCGTGCCAACTTCTGCATAAGGTATGATTCTTCGTTCGTGCATTTTGATGAGGATATAAACGCGAGTGCATCAGACCCCTTTTGCTTCGCTGTTTTCTTGAACTTCTTCTCGATCAAGTCCAGTGCTTCTTCCCATTCTGCTTCTCTAAAAGCATTACCTTCACGAATGAGTGGTTTCGTCAAGCGCTCGTCACTGTTCACATAGTCCCAACCAAATTTCCCTTTTACACATGTGGAAATGCCGTTTGCAGGTGCTTCTTGCTGAGGTTCCACTTTTAGAATTTGACGGTCCTTTGTCCAGACATCGAAAGCACAGCCAACACCACAATACGTGCACACTGTTTTCGTCTTTTCAATTCGCTCTTCACGCATCGTCGCTTCTAAATCTGAAATCGTCATGAGCGACTCGTAACCCGTTTCCACATTTTTCGTAATGTTGACCATCGGTTTCATCGTTTCATCGTTTACTTTCGTTAAGAAACCCGCTTCTTTCTCCATGCCAACTTCCATCATCGCGTTACATGGACACACGGTTGAGCAATGTCCACAACTTACACATGAGGAATCATCGATCGAAGTGTTCTTGTCCCATATTACTCGTGGACGTTTTAAGTTCCAGTCAATCGATAGTGTCTCGGTCACTTGGACGTCTTGACAAGCTTCAACACATCTTCCGCACAAAATACACTGATCGGGGTCATAGCGATAAAATGCGTTTCTTTGAACAGGAGCTTCTTTACTCGTGTGAGGTGTTTCTTGGTGGCTAATGCGCATCTCTTTGACTGTGTTATGTATCTCGCAATTGCCGTTATTAAAATCACACACTGTGCAATACAATTCATGGTTTCCAAGCATTCGATCCATGGCAATCAGCTGTGCTTCGTGCACATCACTTCCTGCAGACTCGATGACATCACCGTCTTTAATTGGCGTCGAGCAAGCCCTTACAAATTCCCCGTTCACTTTTACGATACATGAGTCACATGTCTCGATTGCCCCAAGGCTCGGATGATAGCACAAACTTGGAATTTGAATGTCTTTTTTCGTCAAATAATTAAGAACTGAATCCTCGGTTGAGACCTTCTCCTGTCTGCCATTTACCGTTACGTTCAAATGTTCGCTCAATTTATATTCCCCTCTCTTTATGCAAACGTGAACTTTCCAACTTTTTCCCTGATCTTTCTAGGTTCAAACATTTTCAAATCGTTTTAAAACGATTACTTTTGGGTATATAGACTCTACTCGGATAGGAGGACACCATGTATAAAGACACCATACATACGTTGAACGACCAAGCAAAAGGAAAATATCAATTGTTCACCGATTCACCGCTTCGTTATTTGATCGCCTCAATTTTAGCAGGCGCTTATGTCGGTATCGGAACCATCGTGTTATTTTCTGTAGGAGGTCCTTTGCAAGCAGCAGGCTCTCCTTTTTTAGACATCTTAACCGGTGCCACATTCGGGATCGCTCTAGCACTCGTTCTTTGGGCAGGCTCTGAACTCTTTACGGGCAACAACCTTATCTTTACGGTTAGTTCATTATCAAAAGTGACGACGTGGAAACAAACATCGATCATCTGGTTGTGGAGTTATGTTGGAAATTTTATCGGCGCAGCATTCTTCACGGTACTTATTGTCATGACAGGCATCTTTCAAAACGTGCCCGAGCATCACTACATGTTCTCGCTATCGGCTGAAAAAATGAATGCGCCGGCAATGGAACTTTTATTCCGTGGAATTCTGTGTAACTGGATCGTCTGTTTAGCGATTTGGACATCACTTCGCGCTGAAGGTGACATTGCAAAACTGTTTTTAATTTTTGTGCTTATCTTTGCATTTATCGCCGCAGGCTTAGAGCATAGTATTGCGAATATGTCTATTCTTGGCATTGCTCTCATGCACGGTGGCCCTGACACAGTAACCTGGGCAGGGTTTGTGCATAATTTGATTCCTGTGACGATTGGCAACATTATTGGTGGAGCATTATTTGTTGGTGGTCTTTATTTTTATATTAGCAACAAAAAGCAAGGTGAAATTAAAAGAGAAGCTTGATTAACGACTCGGCAGCTTACGCTGCCGGTTTTTTTATCCTCCACTTACTGGGGGGATTAGCGCTAACGTATCGCCATGTTGTACACGGTCATCATTTTCGCTAAACTCTTCGTTAATTGCGGTCATCGTTTTGCTTAGTGCGCCAGTTCCTAGTTGATACTTTTGCTCCACCCAACTCTTCACTTCTTGCACAGAGTAGCCATCAACACTTGCTTTAATGCGACTCTCACCCGCCTTATCTCCAATCCAAGCGAAGAAAAGAATTTCAACCATGGGCCGTTTCCTCCCTCCCATTCTCCTCTTGTTGGTCTCCAATCCAACTTGTGCCATCATCCCAATGCTCTTTTTTCCATATCGGGACCATCTCTTTGATTCTCTCCATCGCAAAAGCATTTGCATCGTAAGCATCTTTACGATGCGGTGAGCTAACAGCGATCGCCACTGCTACTTCTGAAATATGCAAAACACCGAGGCGATGAGTAATCGCAATGTTTACATCCGGCCACTTTCCTTTGACTTCGTCTCCAATTCTTTGGAGCATTTTTTGAGCCATTGATTCGTACGCATGGTATTCAAGTTTCACCGTACGTTTGCCATTCGTTAGTTCACGAACCGTGCCTAGAAACGTTAATACCGCCCCAGCATTACGGTGTGACACTTCGTCGATCAGTGGTTGGATGTCAATCGGTTCTTTCGTCAGTTGAAACATCTCTGCCAATTCCTCCTTTCATGATGTAGTGGACAATGTAGCTCACGTACGCATGTACGTTTTCATAATCAAAAACAGGCACGTCTAGACCACGGTCGATGGGCACATGGGTAATGACGGTCACGATGTGATCACGCTTTAACAAATGGAAATCGGCTTCGTCTCGAATGATGACGATCGAAGCATACCGATCCTCTCTTTTCCACCCTTCAACGAGAACGCAGCTCGTTTTTTGCAGCTGTTGTTGGAGTTGAATCAACGCATCAAGTGAAGAAGTGCTGTTATGTACGTCAATTTGCACATGACCCTCTCCTTCAACAAGACTGACAGAAGCGCCCGCTCGGAAAAAACGTGCGCTATCTGTGCTCTTTGCAAGCTCACCGCCATGTCCATGATGTTTGACGACACCTACCGTAACGTTTTTCGACGATAACTCCCGCGTAATTTGTTCAATTAATGTCGTTTTTCCAGCGTTTTTATAGCCTACGACTTGTATGATGCGACAAGGTTGTCCCACGGCCACTCACTGCCTTTTTGATTCTCTAAAAATAACAAGTCCACTTCCATTCCCTTTTCGTATCCCCTTGTGCCTCCTGGTAAGACGATGAACACATCCGCTTCACCGAGTGAAATGACCGACCCAGACTTATCTAACCCCGAAGGACGGACAATATGTGTACCTTCTGACTCTTCAATCACCCCACGGACGAGGCGTGTAAACGGGTTCGGCTTAGGAAAATCGACACCGAGAACGCCTTTGCTTCTCTGTAAGTGTGCAAACTTCGTGCCTAAAGCCTTGCGGATGAGGGGACGGACAAACACTTCAAACCCGACATAACAAGCGCCTGGGTTACCAGACAATCCGAACATAAGCTTGTCTTCCACAGCGGCTGCCGTTGTGACACTACCCGGTCTCATCGCTACTTTGTTAAAGAGTGTGTCCGCTCCTAAACGCTCAATAATGGCTGGCACAAGATCAAAGTCACCGACAGAAGCTCCTCCTGTCGTAATCATGACGTCTACTTCTTGTAAATGTTCAGATACTGCGGTTACGCATTGGTCGAGATCATCTGGAAGTTTACCGAACATAACCGGTTCCCCACCTGCGCGCTTCACTTGAGCCGCTGCCATGTAAGCATTGCTATTTCGAATCTTCCCTGGAGACAAAGGCTCATGCACATCTAGCAGTTCACTACCCGTAGCAAGAATGCCAACTTTAGGCTTTCTCGCGACTGGAACAACATCATAACCAAACGTCGCGAGCAAAGCTGTGACCCCTGGGTGAATAAAGCTTCCCCTTTGAACGAGAGATTCGTCTTTTCGCGTATCTTCACCTTGAAAACTAATGTTGTCATTGTGCAAAAGCGGACGGACGAGGGATATTTCCTCGGCGTTGATTTCATTCACGAGCTCTAGCATCACGACGGCGTCACAACCGTCGGGAATCTTTGCCCCTGTCATAATCCGCACCGCTTCACCCGCTTGGACCGTTCTCGGGTAAACCGTGCCCGCACCAATTTCACCAACGACTGACAGTGTGACTGGTTCGTTTCGATTCGCTGTACTCGTGTCGGTGGAACGCACCGCATAACCGTCGTATGGCGAACGGTCAAATGGAGGAACATCATGGTCTGCAACGAGTGTTTTTGCTAAAAAACGATGATCTGATTCCAACAAAGGAACATGATCGACTCGTTCCGACAGTTCATACTGCATCACTTTGCCAACGGCTTCGGCAATTCGAATGGGTTTGCGAATTTCTACCACTAATTCCACACCTTCTTTCTTTATATTAATTGTTAGAGAGAGCGGACAATTGCGAACCATTACCCTCCAATATAGGACATCTCAATCTTTTTACGTTGCTTTGCTGATTCATTCGTTCGTAATTCTGAATAGCGATCCGCTCGAAGATTCCATATACTGCGAATTCGCTCTCGAAGTTGTGTGGCAGACATCCCGTTTCGAACATCAGATTTTAGGTCCGTACCTCGTTCTGAGAATAAACAGGTGAACAATTTGCCGTCTGCACTTAACCGTGCCCGCGTACACGTCCCGCAAAACGTCTCCGTGACAGAAGAGATAAACCCTACTTCTACATTTGAGCCGTCCTCGTAAGCATAGCGAGAAGCGACTTCACCGAAGTAGTCTTCTTCTTGTGCCCGAAGGGGTGCGATTGTGGAAACACGCTCATAGAGTTCCTTTTTAGATACGACTTGAGAGAAATCCCATCCATTCGTTTGACCCACATCCATGAACTCAATGAACCGAAGGGTTACTCGCTCATCTTTACAAAATTGTGCCATTGGAATGACTTCATGTTCATTGACCCCTCTTTGCACAACCATGTTCACTTTCACGCCTAATCCTGCTTCTTTTGCCGCCTGGATGCCTCGTATGACTGCCTCAGGCTTCGTCTTTCGACCACTCATCTGTTGGAACGTCGCAACAGACAACGCATCAAAACTAATATTAACGCGACGTAAGCCTGCCTCTTTTAACGGTTGTGCCAATCGTGGAAGCATCACGGCATTGGTCGTCAGTGCAATATCTTCAATACCGTCAATCCCATCTAAACGATGGATTAATTGAGCCACATCTTTTCTTAGCAAAGGTTCCCCACCCGTAATCCGGAGTTTATTTACCCCCAAATGAGCAAACGCGGTTGCTAACTCCACAATCTCGTCAAAAGAGAGCAACTCTTCGGAATCCATGAACGCATAATCTGGTCCAAACACTTCTTTCGGCATGCAATACGTACAGCGAAAGTTACAGCGATCCATAATTGAGATGCGCAAATCTTTCAGTGGCCTGTCTAACTGATCGTGAACTTCGCTTCTTGCCACTTTACGATCCCTCCTTACCTCACGTACTATAAGAGTAGATAAGGTAAATATTTCTAACAGTTTAACATAGTGAGAGTGAGGCGAGAAAAGAAAATGCATCATGAGCATGACGCAACTGGCGTATCCGTTGCCATTTTAACACTTAGTGATACGAGGTCCTTCGCTGAAGATCGCAGCGGTCAAACCATTCAATGGTTACTAAAGCCGACGCACGAAGTTGTTTATTATAAAATGATGAAAGATGATCCCTTCCAACTTCAAGAACAGATAAACGCATGGGTGAGAGATCCGCTTGTGGATGTGATCATTACGAATGGTGGTACAGGAATGAGCAGACGTGATCAGACGCATTCGACAATCAAACAGCTACTAGAGAAAGAGATGATAGGATTCGGAGAGCAATTTCGACTCCAAAGTTTCGAAGAAATTGGCCCAAAATCTATGCTGAGCAATGCAATCGCAGGGTCTGTCGAGCAAACGAGCATTTTTAGTTTACCTGGTTCGACAAATGCTGTTCAGTTGGCTATGAGAGAACTCATCTTACCGATTTTGCCTCATCTAACTGGGGAATTACGAAAATGAACGTCACGGGTCTGATTCTAGCTGGAGGCAAGTCAAGCCGCTACGGAAAACAAAAGCTATTTGAAACATTCGACAATGAGCCCCTTTACATGAGCAGTGTGCGCGCCTTAAAAGCCGCAAACATCACGAATTATTCGATTGTGACGAACGAGCAGCTAGCCGAAACGTTTCAACGAGCTGGACACTCTGTAATCGTTGAACCACAAGCTCACGGTGGCCCGTTACGTGCGCTCTATCATGGATTTCATGCGCTCAAAAACGAACCCGGTGAATGGTTTCAAGTTCTCGCAGGAGATTTACCGATGATTCACGGAGAACTGCTACTCACCCTCCAAAATACTGCAATTGAAGACGTAGAAGCAGACATCGTTCTTCCCATTCATAAAGGACGTGCACAACCATTGCATGCGCTATACCATCGGCGAACATTACACACACTCGAAACAATCATTGAACATGCTGACCATATGGGTGCGCTTTATGACGCTTCATCAACAAAATATCTTGCTTTTGCAGACGAAGAAAAAGGATTTTTAAACATCAATTCCGAACATGATTGGCAAGGGAGTTTTTAAGATGAAAGATTTTTCTCATTACAATGACCAAGGCCGACCCCAGATGGTCAATATTTCAGAAAAACAGCCGTCAGTGCGTACAGCAACGGCGACAAGTCGAGTCCGTTTATCAAAAACACTTTATGAAGCGATTCATTCTGACAGCATTCAAAAAGGAGACCCCCTTCCCGTCGCTCAAGTTGCCGGCATTATGGCCGCCAAAAAAACGTCGGAGTGGATTCCGATGTGCCATCCGATTATGTTGCAAGGAACAGATCTCCACTTTACTTATGAACGAGATGGAGATGATTACTTATTGTCCATTACTGCAGTTGTCACTGTTGATGCGAGTACGGGTGTTGAGATGGAAGCATTGACGGCGGTAACAGCGGCGGCACTAACTTTTTATGATATGTGTAAATCTGTGGACAAAGCAATGATTATCGAAGAAACATACCTCGTAGAAAAGACAGGTGGAAAAAAAGGAGATTTCCACCATCCTCGAAAACAATAGTGAAAGGAGTTTCCCTTTATGCAACATGACGCGTTTATAAACGATGAAGTGACCCAGTTATGTCGATTGAATGACACGACACTCACGGCCCCCATCGCCCCAGAAAAGTGGTCGATTAAAGAAATTATTGGTCATATGTATTATTGGGACGGCTATTTATGTGAACACGTTTTGCCATATATCGAGGAGAGCGTGTCATTACCCGAATTTCCTAGTCATGATGAGTTTAATCAAAAAGCGATGGAGAAAATTCAAAGACGATCACCGAAAGAGGTGCTTCAACAATTTTTAAGGCAACGGCGTAAGCTCATTACTGCCTTCTCAAAGCATCCAGATTCACTCGTCTTCACAATCCGAGAAGGGTTGGAAGACGTGCCATATACGATCCAACAACTTCGCCATGACTTTCTAGAACATGATGAGCATCACTTATTACAAATTCGTCAGTTTTTGAGCGACCGTTCTGTGGACTCCCCTAATTCATAGGTGAATACTAAGATCGGTTGGCTCAGAATAGAACTCCATAATCGAAAAAACACGTGCCGCATTCGGTTTGAATGCGGCACGTGTTTCATTGTAGAACACTATTTCTTATTTCTTCTTCTGAATACCCAGCTATTGTAATAAAAGAATTTTGTTGAAGCACCACCTAGACCAATCAAGCGCTTCGCTGCATGCTTCATCTCCAAGTTGTTTTGCACATCGCCATCAGAAAGATAGATCGCATATAAACCTTGCTTGATCTTTCGGTGAAAAGATTCGTCTGGAAGTCCTGTAAGGTAATGGCTCGCCTTTTCATCTAAAAAGTGAAACCGCTCGACCATTTCATCTTCACTCGTATAATAAGCCGCAAAGTTCATTTCCTCTTCTTCAAAATCTTCCTCTTGGTCAACGAAGTAATCCAGCATAATGTGAACGCCTTGCATCCAAGGAAAATATCCTTTTTTTAGTTTCTCTGCTTCTTGCTCGGTGCGCGGCTTTGCAGCTGCATAGGCAGCCAAACAATAAAGAGCGAGCGTCGAAGCGGCGCAACATGCGAACTCATACCAACGCAACTCCGGATACTTCTCGGCATGTTCTTCATAGAAGGCAATGAGTAGCCCTTCACGCTCATCCTCAGGCACATGCTTGTACACTTGAAAGTCTACGTAGTACTGGGCGAGCTCTTTCATTGCACTTTTCATCGCCGGATAACCTGGGAACGTTTTTAGCGTTTGTTGACATTCCTTAACGAGCTCATGCAAATAGCCGCCATCATCGTGACCCCCTCGAACACGGTAATAATCTTTCGTCGGTTCACCTGGCGTTAATGCATCAAGTAGCGCATCGTGTAACGCTCTGAAATCATCTGGGTCTTGTGAGTCATTTTTGTCACAAAGCGTATCTAAGTAATCACAAATGGTCTGGTAGGCACATAAAAATCGAATAAATGCCTCTTTATTGCCGCCAGCAAGGAGCGCGAGCACACTCCCACCTTCACAATGGAAATCTTTATCATCAATCGTCCATACCGCTTGATTACGTAATTCTTGTTCTGGAATTTCATCGGCTAACCTTTTCCAAGATTCTAGCTGCTGATGTACTTCAGGAATGGTTTCTCTATATGTTCGGTAAAGAATCGACCATGGCTTGGTCGGAACATGAAAATTCATCGGACACTCTCCTCATTCAACTTAAAGTCTACCAAGTCTTTGCCATGTGAAATATAACATAAAACGGAACACTTCTTCACGCTCTGGTTCATTAAACAGTTCATGATACAAACCTCGCCATTCTCTCATCGCTCGGTCTTCAATTCTTAGCCGGTTAAACCATTCATGAGCAGCAGTTTTGTCCACAAGGTAATCTTCTCCAGCCTGTAGGACAAGAAGTGACACGTTTGGAAATTCGTACGCGTGGTCTAAGCTCACTTTCATCGCTTTTGACAGTTCCTGATACCAACGAACAGAAACCGTATGTACAAACAGTTCATCTTTAAGAAATTCTGTACGCACTTCTGGACTTCTCGTCGCATGCTCAGCTCGAATGCCATTTTTAAAACTTAATCCCGGGACAATTCGGTGCATTGTTTTTGCGGCTGCTGTCAGCGCTTTGTTTGGTGGATCATACAACGCAAGACATGGTGAAGATAAAATCACACCACGAACCGGCAGTTGCTTTTCCATCATCATGCGAATGACCGCGAGTCCCCCCATGCTATGACCAAATAGAAATACCGGCAGCTCAAACGCTACCGCTTCTTTGTACCAATGGTGAACCGTATCAATATATTGTTGAAAGTGGTCGACGTGACCCCGTTTCCCTCTCGTTCGCCCGTACCCTGGCAAATCGCCGGCGACAACATGAAAATGCTCACGATTTAACCGCTCAATTAGCCAGTCGTAACGTCCATAATGTTCTCCTGCACCATGAACAATGACAATCACACCAATGGCATGTTCAGCTTCCCAAATGCGCATGTTGATTCCTCCCGTATAAAACGACACCTTTCTTTCTATTAGACCATATGTGGGCAGATTTTTCATCTGCCATCTGTATGATTTGACCTTTCCTCTAGCAATTGAAGCATTTCGCACATGATCACGTGTAATTTCTGATACACTGACGATAGAGAAAGGAGATTTTTGATGTATATCTATCCATTTAAGGAAATGTCCCCGAACGTTCATCCGAGTGTATATATCGCAGATGGCGTCGTGATTAGCGGCGACGTAGCCATTGAAGAAGATTCAAGCATTTGGTTTCATACGGTTATTCGTGGCGATGTGGACCACACAACGATCGGGAAGCGAGTAAACATCCAAGATCTCAGCATGATTCACCAAAGCCCTGGTAATCCGATTGTTATCGAAGATGATGTGAGTGTCGGTCATCAAGTAACCCTTCACGGTTGTACGATCAAAAAAGGCGCACTCGTCGGCATGAAAGCAACGGTTTTAGATGGAGCCGAAGTAGGTGAAGAAGCGTTTATCGGTGCAGGAGCTCTCGTCACACCCGGGACAACCATTCCACCAAGAACCCTTGCCCTCGGCAGTCCAGCTAGAGTGGTACGTGAACTTTCTGAAGAGGACTTAGAAGAGATGAAACGTGTACGTGATACGTATGTTGAACGCGGAAAGCAATACCGTGCAATTACTGAGAAAAACTAGTGTATACTAAAAAAAATGAATAAAGGAGACAGACCGATGACAACGATCGAGCAAAACCTTGAAAATTACGCAGATCTCGCACTAAAAGTAGGCGTAAACTTGCAAAAAGGACAAACACTCTATGTACGCACTCCGATGTATGCTGCCCCTTTTGTTCGTGCCTTAACGAAGCGTGCTTATGAGATGGGCTCTAAAAATGTACATATTGAATGGAATGACGAAGAAGCGACTCGCATTAAGTTTGAGTATGCACCTGACGAAGCCTTCTCCGAGTTTCCTCAATGGAAAGCGGATCCCCTTGTAAAAGCGGCAGAGGACGACGCTGCTTTCTTAAGTATTACAGGAGGTAACCCTGATCTCTTAAAAGATGCGAATCCTGAACACGTAGCCACGCAACAAAAAGCGGCTGGTAAAGCGTCAGAAACGTTCCGTAGCTATATCCAATCCGACAAAGTGAGCTGGTCTATTGTTGCCGTCCCTTCACCAGAGTGGGCAAAGAAAGTCTTCCCTGACTCGAGTGAAGAAGAAGCAGTTGATGAATTATGGTCATCCATTTTCTCTGCAACGCGCATGCATGAGCCTGATTTTGTTGACGCTTGGAAAAACCACCTGGCCACATTAGATGAAAAGCAACAAACGTTGAACAATAAGAAGTTCCACGCTTTGCATTATAAAGCCGAAGGCACTGATCTCGTTATTGAGCTTCCAAAGTCCCACATTTGGGCATCTGGTGGAAGTGAAAGCAAAGCAGGCGTTAACTTCGTTGCCAACATTCCAACTGAAGAGGTGTTTACTGCTGCTAAGAAAACCGGAGTAAACGGAACTGTAACGAGCACAAAGCCGCTAAATTACGGTGGAACGCTTATTACGAACTTCACGCTCACGTTTAAAGATGGAAAAGTTGTGGACTACCGAGCTGAGGAAGGTGAAGCTACGCTCAAAGGAATTTTGGAAGGTGACGAGGGATCAAAATATATTGGCGAAGTGGCGCTAGTTCCACATCGCTCCCCGATCTCGGATACGAATATTATCTTCTACAATACACTGTTTGATGAAAATGCTTCGAACCATTTAGCGCTCGGAAGTGCATACGCCTTTAACATCGAAGGTGGAAAAGACATGTCCAAAGAAGAGCTTGAAGATAAAGGCATTAATCAAAGCATTACGCATGTCGATTTCATGATGGGAAATGCGGATATGGATATTGATGGCCTTCATGAAGATGGTACACGTGAACCTGTCTTTAGAAAAGGCGCTTGGGCGATTTAAACTTTTGTGACGGGCACCCTCTTGACGAGGGTGCTTTTCCTTGTGAATAGGAGTTCCTGCAATGGGCTACTTTTTGTCTGTATTTCTTGATGTGATTTTTCCGATTTTATTGTTAATGGTCATTGGTATTCTCATGCAAAAGAAGTTTCAGTTTAATATCCGGGCACTGGCAAATCTACTCACGTACTGCTTTATGCCTGCTGCCGTATTTCTTAACCTCGCACAAACCGAGCTAGACGTCCAACTGCTCGGCCAAGTGCTCGTGTTTTTAATCATCTATACCGCACTCATGATGATCGTTACGGGACTACTCGGAAAATCGTTGCAATTAGATCAAAAACAATCGGCAATACTTAAAAACAGCATCGGTCTAATGAATTCCGGAAATTACGGATTGCCGATTAGTCAGATGCTATTTCAAGCGAACCCCATCGGGTTGAGCGTTCAAATTATCGTTTTAATCTTTCAAAACATTCTTACGTACACGTACGGTCTATACAACCTCATCTCTGCTACGAAAAGTGGACTTGAAATTGTCATCGCCATGTTACGACTGCCCGTCATCCATGCGATGATCTTAGGCATTATTTTCAATGTATGGAACATACCGATCCCAACACCACTTTTAACACCGATCGAATATTTAGCAGATGGTTTCATGGCAGTCGCCCTCATTTTGCTAGGCGCACAAATTGCCCTCATCAAAATGAGTAAGCTGAACCGCGTCATCATATGGGGAACGATTGGCCGACTGCTTGTCGGGCCTGCTGTTGCCCTCGCTGTCATTTGGACGCTTCAGATTGATGGCATTATCGCACAGTCTCTGCTTATTGCCAGCGCATTGCCGACGTCACGTAACAGTGCTACGTTGGCATTAGAACACGATGTTTTGCAAGAAACAGCTGGGCAAATCGTACTTTTTACTACGCTTCTTAGCGCAATTAGCGTCACCTTTTTCATCTATTTGTCGACGGTGCTCTTCTAACATGTACAAGACGCCTAGTAAATCACGAAGAAAAAACCCAGTAGGTGCCGGGTTTTTTCTTCGTGATTATTTTGATTTGACTCCCGTAGCAGCCGTTACAAACTTGGCTGCGTGATCACGTAAGCCTTGCCAATCTTGCTCGTCAATGAACGATTTCTTTAATAGTGCCCCGCCCGCTCCAGCAGCTACTGCTCCTGCTTGAATATATGATGCAATGTTTGTTTCGTCAATTCCACCGGTTGGCATCATTTTAATGTGGCCAAGCGGCCCTTGTAGTCCTTTAATAAAAGCTGGACCGAGCGTATCTGCCGGGAAAATCTTAACCAAGTCTGCTCCGAAAACGTGAGCTTGGTGCGCTTCTGTCGGCGTGTATACCCCGGGGATGACGATCACACGGTTGGCATTTGCAACACGGATGGTTTCTTCATCTAAAATCGGAGCAAATATGAACTCTGCTCCTGCGTCAATCGCTTCTTGAGCAGCTTGACCATTCAGCACGGTCCCTGCCCCAACGACAGCCCGATCCCCAGCCACTTGCTTACACTTCTGGATAGCCTCTAGTGCGCGCTCAGAGTCAACGGTCACTTCAAGACCGGTGACACCACCTTCAACGAGCGCACGAGCAATATGTTCAATCTTGTCAAATGGCAGCTTCCTTAACACTGCCACAACGCCTGATTCGAGTAACTGATCAATTTTCTCCATCGTGATCTCTCCTAACGTAAAACGTCTTTACTCGTTTGATTTAAAAACAAGTCTACTTCTTTGCGCGTAGGTAGACCTTCAATATCTCCCGGTGAACTCACCACTAAAGCACCTACCGCTGCACCGAGGTTGACGGCGTCATGCAACGTCATCTCCTCTAGTATTCCGACAATGACACCGGAAGCAAAACCGTCTCCAGCACCAATCGGATCAACGACGCGATCAACAGAATGACTGTTTACAAAACCACTTTTTCCATCTCGCTCGGCATAATAGGAATGGGTGGAACCATTTTTTATGACAATTTGTTTCGCACCGTCTAGGAACGCACGATGCGCGATTTCTGACTCATCGTTTGTCCCATACATCCACTCGGCCTCATCTAAGCCTGGGAGGAACAAATCGCTTAATCCAGCGAGTTCTCTCATGCGATCCCGTGCTCGGTCTTCACCGTACACTTCCATAATTTTAAAACGTAAGTTCGGATCAAAAGAAACGAATAACCCTAATTTTTTCGCGAGGTGTATCGCTTTCGTAATGACCTCATCACAGCTTTTACTAATGAGAGGAGTAATGCCTGTAATGTGAAGAACCTTTGCATTGCGAAACAGTTCCTCATCGATCAGGTCACTACTCATTTGGCTCGCTGCCGAACCTGCACGATAATAATGTACCGAACCTTCATTTGGTCTTCGGAATTCTTTAATAAACAAACCCGTTGGTGCAGTTGGTGATGTTGTTACAAAGTTCGTATCAACACCTTCTCCACGAATGGACTGAAGTAAGTACTGGCCAAGTTCATCATCCCCAACTTGGCTCATCCACCTTGCAGAGTGCCCTAACCTTTGAATGCCAATGGCTACATTGGACTCTGCACCACCGTGGCGCTTTGTAAACGTATGCGTGTATCGAAGTGGGCCTTGCGACCCCGCTTCAAAAACGACCATCGTCTCTCCAATCGTTACTACATCCATAGAAGCCTCCTAATCGTGTGAAACCGTCTTTCCTTTTCTATTTTTAAATAACTTCATAAATAACGGCGTGAATAACGATAAAATGGCTAATACAATAAGGGTTGCTGCAATTGGACGTGTAGCAAAGATCATCATACTGCCTTCAGACATCGTTAACGCACGGCGAAATTCACTTTCTGCCATCGGTCCTAAAATGAGCGCAAGAACGATTGGTGAAGCAGGGAACCCATGCTTTTTCATAAAGAAGCCGATGATTCCAGCCCCAAGAACAACGTAGACATCAAAAATGTTGTTATTAATGGCAAACGCGCCGACTGTGGAAAGTACGAGAATGATCGTAATCATTAATGTCTTCGGAACGAGTAGCACTTTTGTAAATAAACGAATGCCTAATAGTCCAATAATGACCATTACGACTGCGGCAACAAGCATACCCGCAAACAAGATGTAGATTAACTCACCGCTCGTTTGAAAGATTTGCGGTCCTGGTTGAATTCCTTGAACAACAAAGGCACCTAACATGACCGCGGCTACTGCATCACCAGGAATTCCTAATGTTAGTAGCGGAACCATAGCTCCACCTGTTACCCCTTGGTTTCCAGACTCAGCAGCTGCAATCCCTTTTGGATTCCCTTTTCCAAACAGTTCCTTATCTTCTTTTTTCGCAAAACGCTGGGCTTCATTGTATGAAACAAAGGCAGCGACGTCTGCACCTGCACCTGGAATAATTCCGATTAAGGACCCTAAAATCGATGATTTCGTCATTGTCGGAAACAGCCTAGGCATTATCCGCCAATTCGTTTTTAGCAACTTGGCCGTCACTTTTAACGGTCCGCCTTTTTCCTTAAAGTAATCGTCAGCCATAATAAAAGCTTCAGACACCGCAAATAGACCAATCATAATTGGGATAAAATCAAAACCTTCTAGCAGTACGGGTTGATCAAATGTATATCTCGGATAACTCGTCATCGGGTCCATACCAATGGTTGCAATCAAGAGACCGACTACCCCAGCAATTAACCCTTTCACGAGCGATGACCCAGCGATACTAGAAATAATACTAAGACCAAATAAAGCTAAACCAAACATTTCAGGCGCACTAAAACTAAGCGCAATGTTGGCGAGTTGTGGGGAAAGAAAGATCAACATGAGGACACTAATAATTGACCCAAACCCTGAAGCAATGACCGCAACATTTAGAGCCGTTCGCGCATCTCCTTTTTTGGTCATTGCATAACCGTCCATTGCGGTTGCTGCCGCTGCTGGTGTACCGGGTGTGTTTAATAAGATCGCAGCAATCGATCCCCCGTAAATGGAACCGAAGTAAATCCCAACTAACAACAATAACCCTGGTATAGCTTCCATACCAAACGTTACAGGTAAGAATAAAGCAACACCCATTGTAGCCGTCAAGCCTGGCAATGAACCGATGATTACACCTAGCAAAACCCCTGTAATTAATAATATCAGAATCATGGGATCTGCTAAACCGAGAAAGCCTTCCCACAGGTTCATCTAAAACCCTCCTTAATAAAGCACCCCATGAGGAATAGGAACATTTAACAATTGTTCAAATGCATATGAAACCGTAACTGGCAACAAAATTGCTGCTGGGACGATAAAATACCAACGACGTTCACCGAGAATAAGTAAATAACCGACGGTAAACAACAGAGTAGAGACAACAAACCCGATCGGTTGAACTAGAAACACATAGACACCAAATATTATCATAATAAGAACAACATTTATGTTCATTTTGCTATTTGACTTGGCGGGTGTTTGAAAGGCTAAAATAATGGCAAGCACAAGTAACAACACACTCAAAACTTGTGGGAAAAAGGCGGGACCTGGTGCGGTCCCGCTCGATGAGTTGAAACTTTGAGCCATAATAAAAGCAGCGACTGCAAACACGAGTAATAATAGGCTAATCACGTGGTTAGCATGAAGTTTTTGCATCCGGCTCGTCCCCTTCTATTAATCTAAATCTAAGGAAGGAATCAATTCTTCAAATAATGAATTTTGGTCGTTCATCAACTCTGTAAATCCTGCTGGATCTTCATAACGATATCCGAGTTGCAGCGTATCAATTCGCTCGATAAACTCTTCATTTTCGGCTGTAGCTGCTGCAGCGTCAGCGAGGACGTCAACAACCTCATCAGGCGTGTCTGCAGGCACTGTAATCCCTCTCCACGTACCAATAGACAGATCAATTCCAGATTCGCTTAATGTCGGCACATCTGGTAGAGCGTCCACACGCTCGTCCGCCATAACAGCAAGGACGCGTAAATCTCCGCTTTCCACTTGGTTAATCACTTCAGCTGGACTCACACTAACGGCATCAATATGCCCACCTAATAAGTTGTTCACTGCTGGAGCAGCTCCTTCAAACGGCACATGGTTAAAAGAACCATCGATTTCTTGCTCTAATGCTGAAGCTGCCAAATGCCAGATCGCACCTGTTCCAGAGTTACCGATTTGCAAATTCTCACCAGACTCTACCGCTTCAATAAAGTCGTCAATCGTTTCGTATTCAGAATCCGCTTGCACAGTGATAGCAGCTGAGTCTTCATTAAGAAGAGCGACAGGTTTAAAATCTTCTTCATAATTTAAGTCCGCTAATCCACTATGAGGAAGCGTTAACAATTCGACCGTCACGAGTGTCATTGAATGCCCGTCCGCAGTACTGTTTGCACCTGCTTGCATACCTACTGCACCACCGCCACCTTCACGGTTTGACACACTCACAGACTCACCAATTTCATCTTGCAAATAATCTGCAAAAGCTCTTGCTACCAAATCTGTTCCGCCACCCTCAGCATAAGGAACAATAACTTCCATTGAACTACTTGGGAAATTAGCCGCAGCATCTTCGCCGTTCGCATCTGTTGAATCGTCCCCGCCACATGCTACAAGACCTAATACTGGCACAAGCATTCCTAAACTTAGAAAATATTTTTTCATTAAAACTTCCCCCTATATTCTGTTTCACTGCACCTTTGTTCCTTATTGCGGAACGCTGTTCTTCTTAAATGAGATAAAGAAATCTATTGGTATCCTAATTCTTTCGATATTCTCCCGCACGTCGCTGTTAATAATCCAATCACTTCTTCGAGTCTTTGATCATCCATACGGTCCAACGGACCTGTAACACTCACACCATGATTGACCTCTCCAAGATGATTAAAAACGGGCGCTGCTACACACCGAATGCCTCGTTCGTGTTCTTCGTTATCTACGCTATATCCCAAATCTTTAATACGTGTAATGGCATCTTTTATCTCTATTTTTGTCGTTAATGTATGCTCTGTGAATTTCTTTCGACTCGTCACATTTTGGAAATAGTGTTCCAATTTCGAATCGGTTAGATGTGATAATAATACTTTCCCTACACCGGTACAATGCATAGGTGCCCGACGCCCGATCCTTGAATAGATTCGAATCGTATTCGAATGATGTTCTACTTTATCCAAGTAAACAACTTCAAAGTCTTGTTGTTCAACGAGATGGACAATCTCATTTGCTTCTCTACTCAAATCATCTAGAAACGGCCTCGCAATCGCCGTAATTTCCATTTGTTTTAGAACATATTGTTGCATTTCTAAAAATTTTAAACCTAACCGATAATTACCATTATTCGGTTCTTGCCTTACGTAACCATGATCTTCCATACTACTGAGAATGCGGTGCACTGTACTTTTTGCCACCCCTAAACGATGGGATAATTCAGTAACACCAAGTCCAAAATGATGATCTTTCAACAAATCTAATACGCGCAAGGCTCGGTCGATTGATTGTATCATCATCCCCCTCCTGTTCTTCATTAAGGAACGCTGTTTCACTTTTTCTAAAACGAATTATAGCCCTAGGTGAAAGCGGTGTCAACAAAATTCGACATTGTTTTTTGACGATTCCATTCTTAGTGGCTTGCAGAGTTTTTCTTCTTTCTTTGTAGGTAAAGGGTTAAGGCATGTACCACTTAGCATAAATTCCCAAATTAAACGAGTTCATTTATTTTGCATCGCCATGTAATCTAATCGGCGGTGACGAAATGCCGCAATGACCAATCAACGTACTTTGTTTAAAATGAAATGCTACTACTTATTGATTTCCAATGCTGGCGGATCGCTTGTGCTCTGGAAGTTTATGTGCATAAAACAAGGTTGAAGTTTGATTTAGAAAATGAACGTTCATAGATCGTCCATTATGAGGTGAACTGTGTTGTTTTGAAGCGACCTATATAGAATGAAGATTTTCCTGATTAACGCTGTTGGTTGTTAGGTTGGAGGGGTAGCGCGATGCTGGGTGCCATTTTGCGCGTAAGTTTGCCTAGTTTACCAATTTTGGCGCTCATTCAGCTAAACTCCTGCGCAGTTTGTTCCAACTGGTGCGCAGATTCAATGCCCATAAGCAAGCAACCTGTCGGCCCCAGCGGGGCCGAGGCCAAATCGGACTCGGTTCGGTGCGGTTCGCGCCGACGTCTTCGTAGCACAAGGGCGACATCGGTTCGGTGCTGCCTCCTGGCTACGGTGTGTGGAAAAAAGTCCAAATGCCCCATATCTTCATATTTGTGACATTTGAGAAAGAAAAACCATGATTTTAAACGTGAATTCGCACATAAACGGTGTCAACTGTCACAAATTGTGCGATTTGTGACAGTTGCATGCCGAAAGTGCCCGGTTTGAGGGCTGGATTGTCACATACGTGACCGGTCATCACATGCTTGTGCGAGGTGGTGGGCCTCGGTGAGGACTTTTCACCCTTCGGCAAACGCTTTTCGTGTTGCCCCTAACCCTTGCAGTGACGAACAACGATCGACAACGAAGCTGTCGAAGTGCAACGAGATGAATTTCAACACGCAATATGCAAACACTCAACCGCAAAGACCGATCTCAGTCATCCGATTCAATGAATTTCTTAAGTTCAACTTATATAGATCATCATGAAAACGATCTAGATCGACCAGTATCTGGAAAAAACCAGCGTTTTAACACGATCTAGATCGTTCCGGGGGTGATCTAGATCACCGACATCTTAAAAATACCCAAATGTTATACAACGAGTAGTTTTTGCTCACAAACACGATCGCAACCTTGGTTGAACTGGAATGTACACGCAACTTTTTCGTATACTCGGGTGTCAGGAGTTCCGGCTAGCATGGCTCAATCGGGAAATGAACGTGACGCGCTGTGTCATTTTTATAACGTGAATATATAGTATAAGAATTTCTCCATCAGAGGGTAAACGATCTTGTATAAATGGCATGACTTCTTTGTTTCTAGCCTACATTCATATAAAAAAGCCCAGCCACTGGCTGAGCTTTTTGTTTAGATTCCTGATTCTGCTTTTAGCTGATCTGCTTTATCAGTACGTTCCCACGGAAGATCAACGTCTGTTCTTCCGAAATGACCGTATGCAGCTGTTTGCTTGTAGATCGGTGTTCTCAAATTGAGCATGCGAATGAGGCCAGCCGGTCGCAAGTCAAAGTGACGGTCAACGAGTTCGAGTAAAACGCTCTCCGACACCTTTCCGGTACCAAATGTATTGATGGAGATGGATACAGGTTTGGCAACGCCAATTGCATACGCAAGTTGTACTTCACATTTGTCGGCAAGTCCAGCGGCAACGAGGTTCTTTGCGACATACCGCGCGGCATAAGAGCCGGAACGATCCACTTTTGTTGGGTCTTTACCAGAAAAAGCACCACCACCGTGACGAGCAAAACCACCATACGTATCGACAATAATCTTTCGTCCAGTTAGGCCAGCATCACCTTGTGGACCACCGATGACAAACCGCCCTGTCGGATTAATAAAGTATTTTGTTTTGCTGTCGATCCATTTTTCTGGTACAACCGGACCGATGACTTCTGCTTTAACATCCTTTTCAATTTGTTCGAGTGTCACTTCAGGATGATGCTGGGTCGAAATAACGATCGTATCAACGCGTACTGGTTCATGATTGTCGTCATATTCAATCGTCACTTGTGTTTTTCCGTCTGGGCGCAAGTAATCCAAGACGCCATCTTTTCGTACTTTCGTTAGTTGTCTTGCAAGACGGTGAGAAAGCGAAATCGGCATTGGCATATACTCTGGAGTTTCATTATCTGCATAACCAAACATTAACCCTTGATCTCCCGCACCAATTTCATCAATCTCTTTGTCGGTCATAACGCCTTCGCGTGCTTCTAACGCTGCATTAACACCTTGAGCGATGTCTGGGGATTGTTCATCAATGGCAGTAATAATTGCACAAGTCTCTGCGTCTAGACCATATTTTGCCCTCGTGTAGCCAATCTCACTCAACGTTTCTCGTACGATCTTCTGAATATCGACGTATGTGGTCGTCGTAATTTCCCCTGTCACAAGAATAAGTCCCGTATTCGCTACAGTTTCACATGCAACCCGGGCATTCGGATCATGGGTGAGAATTTCATCCAAAATTGCATCAGATACTTGATCACATATCTTATCTGGATGCCCTTCTGTCACTGATTCAGATGTAAAAAGCCTTCGGCCATTTGCTTCCATGTTTGTTTCCTCCTCAAACAATTCCTACTTACTCTATATGTGTAGATCCTTAATTCGTGCCGTTTGAACATGAAAAAGCCCCTTCACCTGTGAGGGAAGGAGCATTACATTTCACCTTTCGCCTCTTATCTTGCAGAACACAAAGTCGTGTTTTGCCAGGTTGGCACCATTCCTGCACTCGGCAAGTGGTTGCTGGGTTTCATCGGGCCTGCCCCTCCACCTTCTCCTGATAAAAGCCTACTTGAATAATATAAAGGTTATATAGAAGAATTGCAAACGAGATGGCTTCTTTTATTGTGTTATACCATTTATAAGAATTTAGCTAATTTTACAAAGTCCATCCTTACATGTACTGCCAATCATCGGCCGATTCGCCGCAATTTTTTCATATAGCTTTTTGCCGATGGGTCGTATTGGAGTTTTGGACCCAAAGTATAACGGCGTGCGAAGCAGCGGGTGCAAACGTAAAAGCCGAATGACACCATCATACCCTCCGTACACATACGTATCATCAACGAGTACGTACATCTCTCGTTCAAAATCGGCGTATCGTGCAAAAGGATAGTGTTTTTCTAAGTTTTCTTCGCGCGTAGACACCCATTTAACTTGGCGAAATGTGGCATATTTTTGCAACTTCTCCTTCGTGTTTTGACAAAGTGAACAATGGCTATCATAAAACACAACACATGCTTTCATCCAAAATCGCTCCTATCTTGTTTTTTACACAATAATCATGGCACATTTGTGAAATCGAAAAATAGTATAGACTATAAGTTAAAATGTGTTATACTAATTTCAAATTCACACTTTCGTATCGTGAACAATGTGAGAAAGGATTTTGCCAATATGAGTACCGTATCTTTTGAATCTGCCCTCCAACATTTATTAAAAGGGGAACACGTTGAACAGGACCTTCCTGAGTCCAGATTAGTAGAAAGAGCGCTCTCACGCAACGAAGGTGTGCTAACGAAGTCTGGAGCGTTTGCAGCAACCACTGGTTTGTATACGGGTCGATCCCCGAAAGACAAATTTATCGTTGATGAACCGACTATACATGAAGACATTGATTGGGGTGTCGTGAATACCCCTGTAGAAAAAGATGTGTTCTCTTCTTTATATCGTAAAGTTGTTCACTATTTAGGGCAACAAGAAGCGTTGTTTGTGACACACGGCTATGCCGGAAAAGATAAAGATTATCGTCTGCCCCTGCGTGTGATCAATGAGTTCGCGTGGCATAATTTATTTGCCCGTCAATTGTTTATTCGTCCTGAACAAGGAGAAACGCCAGCGGAGGAAGAGAACGGTTTTACGATCGTATCTGCCCCTGGGTTTAAAGCAGACCCAGCCGAAGACGGAACACGTTCTGAAGCGTTCGTTCACATTTCATTTGAAGAGCGCATTGTCCTCATTGGCGGAACAGAATATGCCGGTGAGATGAAGAAGTCCATTTTCTCAATTATGAACTTCTTGTTGCCTGCTCAAGATGTATTGCCGATGCACTGTTCTGCAAACACGGGTAAAGAAGGTGACGTCGCTTTATTTTTCGGGTTATCTGGAACAGGAAAAACGACGCTATCCGCAGACCGTACACGTTTTCTTATCGGTGACGATGAGCACGGCTGGTCAGAAAACGGCGTGTTCAATATCGAAGGAGGTTGCTACGCGAAAACGATCAACCTCTCAAAGGATAAAGAACCTGACATTTATGACGCCATTCGATTCGGGGCTGTTCTCGAAAACGTCGTCTTAGATGATGAAAGTCGTGAGCCAGACTATGACGATGGATATTACACGGAGAATACAAGAGCTGCTTACCCGTTGGAACACATCCAGAACATGCTTCCACAAAGTATGGCAGGTCACCCAAATACAATTGTATTCTTAACAGCTGATGCTTTTGGGGTTCTTCCTCCAATTAGTAAACTTACAAAAGAGCAAGCGATGTACCATTTTTTAAGTGGATATACGAGTAAGCTTGCGGGTACAGAGCGTGGCGTTACAGAACCTGAAGCGACTTTCTCAAGCTGTTTCGGTGCACCATTCTTGCCACGACATGCTTCTGTTTATGCGGAAATGCTCGGTGAGAAGATTGATCAGCACGATGTGAATGTATTTCTCGTTAACACTGGCTGGAATGCAGGCGGCTATGGAGTGAGCGAACGAATTCCACTTAGCTTTACAAGAGCGATGGTGCAAGCTGCGCTTGAAGGTGAGCTTGACCACGTTGATACGACTGCTGATCCGTTTTTCGGACTGCATATTCCTACCCGTGTACCTGGTGTACCGGATGAAGTGTTGCAACCAAAATCTACATGGAACGAATCAGCAGAATATGACGCAAAGGCAAAAGAGCTGGCTCGCAAGTTCAAAGAGAATTTTGCACGCTTCTCTCACGTGTCTGATGACATTCGAAAAGCAGGACCAACATTTGAATCATAAATAATATCTGTACAGCTGTTTGAATTCATCTAGTGATGGGTTTGAACAGCTTTTTTGTGTTTAAAAATCCCGAGATGTTTTCTCAGATAAACAAACACCCGTCTATACAATCCGCATATGATAGGTGTATTGAAACATTTTGGGGGAGAAGATCATATGAAAAAAACATATCGACGACTGGTTGCTCCGGTTTTAGCGGTGCTGCTTCTTAGTGCTTGTAGCACGGACTCAGAAACAGAAACGGTAGAAGTTGCAGAAGTGACTCGCTCGATTTTTTATGCGCCGCTATACGTAGGGGTTGAGGAAGGCTTCTTTGCCGATGAAGGCTTAGATATTAACATTACGACGACGTGGGGCGGCGACACAACGATGACCACGTTGCTAGCAGACAGTGCGGATGTTGCTTTAGTTGGTTCGGAAACATCCATTTATGTGCACGCTCAAAACCCAAGTGACAGCGTCGTCAACTTCGGGGCTTTAACACAAACAGATGGAACCTTTTTAGTATCGAGAGAACCGATTGAAGACTTCACATTTGAAGACTTACGTGGCAAGGAATACCTTGGTCAGCGGGCTGGAGGAATGCCACAGATGGCCGGAGAATACGCACTTGCTCAAAATGGCATTGATGTTGATGAAGATGTAACCCTTGACCAAAGCATTGATTTTGCCAATATTGCAGGTGCATTTGCATCAGGGTCTGGAGATTTTGTTCAACTCTTTGAACCACAAGCGACTGAGTTTGAGGAAGAAGGATTAGGTTATGTCGTCGCAAGCTTTGGGGAAGAGTCAGGCATTTTACCGTATACAAGTTTTATTACGAAAGAAAGTACAATTGAAAATAATGAAGAGATGCTCGTGAAATTTAACCGTGCACTTTATAAAGCACAGCAGTTCGTTCAAGAGGAAGATGTTGACACAATCGCCACGTCCATCGCTCCTTATTTTGATGAAACATCTGAACAACTGATTGCTCAAGTTATCGAAAGGTACCGCAACCAAGACTCCTATGCAAAAGATCCGTACATTGATGAAGACGGATGGGAGCATTTACAAAATATAATGGACGATTCTGGGGAGCTTCCAGAGCGATTTGGTTACGAAGAACTCGTCAATCGTTCCATTACGGATCAAGCATTAGAGTAATCGTTTAGTTCAGGGCTTCTGAAGCGGTTCAGGAGCCCTCTTCAATGTTCAATTCCCCTCTATATATGATTAAAGGAGGTAGATCCGTGGCACGACTGCAATTGCAAAACATCGAAAAATATTTCTTTACCGGATCTGATATTGTTGAAGCGATTCGTAATGTGAATTTGGAAGTTGACGATGGTGAATTCGTTTCTATCATCGGTCCGAGTGGTTGCGGAAAAACGACAATACTTTCTATGATTGCGGGCTTAACAACACCATCAAGCGGTGATGTCGAATTCGACGGGGCAAAAGTTACCTCTCAGACAACCAACATTGGTTATATGCTTCAACAAGATTATCTTTTTCCGTGGCTAACGATTGGCGACAATATTAACATCGGTCTTGATATTACCCGAACGAAAACGAAGGAAAATGAGGATTATGCGAAGGACCTGTTAGATCAAATGGGGCTCCTTCGCCACATTGATCAGATGCCTTCTGAACTCTCTGGCGGCATGAGGCAACGTGCTGCTCTCGTCCGCACGCTTGCAGCAAAGCCATCCCTCTTATTACTTGATGAACCCTTCTCTGCTCTTGACTATCAAACAAAATTATATTTAGAAGATCTAATTCACGAAACGCTTAAAGCAAGGAAGAAAACAACCGTGCTTGTTACACACGACATTAGTGAAGCGATTGCGATGAGCGATCGCGTCATCTTACTAAGCCACCGTCCCTCTGTCGTTCAAGAAGTGTTTAGCATTCCAACTGAATTGCGGGCATTAACGCCATTAGAAGCGAGAAATCATAGCGAGTTCCAATGGTGGTTCCAGACGATTTGGAAGGAGTTAGAATCCCTTGAAACCACAAATTAAAGAACAATACGAAAAGCATCTAAAAGCCAAGCGATTAGAAACGTGGAAAATTCGAGGGACCCAACTTTTTATCTTGATCAGTTTCTTCGTTTTATGGGAAGTTGCTAGTCGAATGCAATGGATCGATCCTTTATTGTTTAGCTCCCCTTCCAACGTATTTGAATTATTTGTAAGTATGTTGCAAAGTGGTACGCTACACGTCCATATCGGCGTCACGCTACTGGAGACAATCCTTGGGTTTATCATTGGAACGATCGGTGGAATTGTCATTGCCGCTAGTTTATGGTGGTCTCCTTTTCTTTCTCGTGTGCTTGACCCTTATCTCGTCATTTTAAATGCGATGCCTAAAGTCGCGCTTGGACCCATTCTCATCGTCAGCTTTGGACCGAATATGAGTTCCGTAATCGCTATGGGGGTACTCATTTCCATTATTGTCACAACACTCGTCATCTACAATGCGTTTAGAGAGACAGACCCCAATTTTGTAAAAGTCGTCGATACGTTTGGAGCTAAGCGTTCACAACGTTTCCGCTACGTTATTCTTCCAGCGTCTTATCCGGCAATGGTTTCCGCATTAAAAGTCAACGTCGGTTTAGCATGGGTCGGAGTCATCGTTGGGGAATATCTCGTATCAAATCAAGGCCTCGGGTATATGATTATCTACGGATTCCAAGTGTTTAACTTTAACATGGTGATGCTCAGCCTTGTTCTCGTAGCTATACTCGCGACGCTTATGTATCAAGGGGTTGCAATCATTGAGCGATCCATGAACAAGAAGCGTAGACAATAGCATTTTATTGAATCAACATGATTAAAAAGAGACACTGTGCCGGTTTTCACGGTACAGTGTCTCTTTTTTAAGAGCGGGTTACGTGCAGATGGAAGCTTGTCGCCTTGATAAAAAGAGCGAACTGTCACAAATAGCTAAGTATGTGACAACTCAGACAGAAATACCGACGTTTGGAGCAGCCAAATGTCTCATAAAAGTTCCAACTGGTCACAAATAGCAAGGTAAGTGACAATCTGAGTCGATACGAGCCGGGTTTGTGGCACGGATGGTCTCATAAATGAGCTCCCGCCCTCGGCCGTCCTCCATCCCATACAATCGACGAGAAGTGTATATGAGAGTGCTAGGCCTGTGGCACAAATTGTCACAAATAGCTAGGTATGTGACAACTCAGACAGAAATACCGGCGTTTGGAGCAGCCAAATGTCTCATAAAAGTTCCAACTGGTCACAAATAGCATGGTATGTGACAATCTGAGTCGATACGAGCCGGGTCTGTGGCATGAATGGTTAGAATTCAAAATTCACGAGGCATATCGGGCAATACATCGCCCGATATGCCTGCTCGATTGTTCCATAAAAAGCGAGAGAGGCTCATCTCCCTCTCTCGCTTTCCTTCGTTTGTCTAGCCCACAAAAACCAGGTGATTACCGAGGAAACACGGTCAATTCTTTCTTAAACGTGCGTATCAACCTCAACCTCTACTCTTGACGTCGGTAAGAACTCCTTTGATCACGACGTGACACCACGACCTATGCGCGTTCACGTTTTTGCCGTTCTCTTTCATCCCATTCTTCATCGGTTAATGGGTATGTGCGTGTAACCTTAAACGATAAGAGAAGGGCAGCTACCGTGAGAAGAGCAATGACACCTGTTGCCATTATTGCACCTAAAATATCTGGATCAAACGTCGTTCCTTGTTGATCTGCTACAACGGCTGTAGTCGTCATCGTTGTGACGAGCATCGCTGTTCCGATCGAAGCCGCCATTTGACGGACGGTGTTGCTTACTGCTGCACCGTGAGGGATAAGTTTAGGCGGAAGCTGATTCAACCCTGCCGTATTGACAGGCATCATCACCATCGAAAACCCAAACATCCGAATTGCAAACATGACGGAAATGTAAACGAGCGTCGTCGTTTGGTCAATAAACATAAGACCCACTGTGGACACACTCATTAGAATGAGACCAGGTACGGCAAGTGCTTTCGCCCCAATTCGGTCGAAAATCCGACCGGTAATCGGGGCCATCAATCCAGCAATGAGCGCCCCAGGTAAAATGACAAGCCCGGCTTCCATCGCTGTAAACCCGCGCATATTTTGCAAATATAGCGGAATGATCGTTTCTAAACCAATTAATCCGAGAAACCCGATCGCAGCGATAATTGATGAGATCGTAAATATACGAAGTTTGAATACACGCAGCTCCAACATCGGTTGTTTCATCGTTAACTGTCTGTGCACAAACAACATTAAAGAAACGAGCCCGACGAACAGAACGAGAAGTGTGATTGGATCTGTCCACCCTTGGTTACCGGCGCTCGTAAAGCCGTATAACAAACCACCAAAACCGAGTGTGGATAAAATGATGGACAGCACGTCCACTGTACGTTCTCGTCGTTCAGTTACATTTCTCATCGCGAAAAAGGCAACGATAATCATCACAATTGTAAGCGGTACAATTCCCCAAAATAAAAAGCGCCATTCATAATTCGACGTTACCCATCCTGATATTGTCGGTCCAATAGCTGGGGCAAAAGAAATGACTAAACCGATGTACCCCATTGCAGTTCCCCGTTTTTCGACTGGGAAAATCAACAGAAATACGGTTTGCATGAGGGGAAGCATCACACCTGCACCGATGGATTGAATGACTCTTGCTGTTATGAGTGTCGGGAAATTTGTCGCTAACCCGCCAAAAATCGTACCGACTAAAAATACGAGCATCGCTGTTAAAAATAGTTGACGTGTTGTAAATTTTTCAATTAAAAATGCAGTAATCGGAATCATAATTCCATTGATTAGCATAAAGATTGTCGTTAGCCATTGCGCTGTATTTGCGGTTATTCCCATTTCATCCATGATCGGTGGGATCGCTGTAATCATTAACGTTTGATTTAAAACAGCTACAAATGACCCTGCAATTAACAATGAGGCGATTAACACTTTATTATATGGTTCGTTTTGCTTCATGTAGGACTCCCTATTTGAATCTACCATTTTAACTTAGACTAATAGAAGATTATACGCCGAATCAAAACCTTCGGCAAACGAAAGAGTTCAGGTTCACAAAAAAGAGCATTTGAACGACTATAAATTCAAACGCTCCATTGAGAGCTGCAAAACATCATCTTTCATGACGAAGCTATACGCCGAATCTTGCTTAATTTTTACCGGTAATTGTTTACGTAAGACAGGGCCTTTCGTTTCAAAGTAGTTGGCTTGCCTTTCAAGCGTTGCTACTTCTGCAAAGTAAATATTTTTTATAACGGTTTCTGCCTTTGCCTGTACTTCATATTGCCCGATGTATTCGAGGCTGTGGATCCGAGCACCCGTTTCTTCCCATACTTCTCGTACGGCTGCCATCTCCGGATTTTCTCCAGGTTCCACTTTCCCACCAGGGAATTCGAGCCCTCGGTCTTTATGTTGAGTGAGTAACCACTCTTTTTTGAGCCGGCAGATGACCCAGACGTGTTTTGGGTCTGTCGAGAAGGTTTCCCGTTCAAACGACAGACGAACATGATTCCCATAATAATCGCGGAACTTGTGCATAATCGAAATCCTTTTTTTCTTATAGTGTATGACGAAAAGACCGATCTCATGTTGGATCGGTCTGTCTTACTTATTCACTAAGCGGTGAACCTTTTTCTCGATACTGTTCATAAAGAGAGCGTGCCATCTGTTGTGACCAGTTGGCGTTGTCTGCTTTTCGGTTCTTGAATTCTTCAATCAACTGATCTCCAGTGTAGCCATCGGCAATGAGCGAATCCAAAATGTAATTGAATACATCTTCTTTTTTCATCGCCATCTTACTGTCAATTAAATAAGAATATGTGGACTCAAGCTCTCTCCCAGACCGAATGCGACCGACCATCGTCGCCGGGTCATTGTTCTCATGGGAAATAATGACTTCCATCATGACATCGGTTTCTTGTTCTTTGAGTTGGTCGAACACTTTTTTCGCGTCGGCATCAACAACGACTTCAAGAAGCCACCAACCGCCCTCTTCACGGTTAATGACAAGTCCCTCATGCAATTCAATCTTCTCTTGACCAGGTTCTGTATCTTTTTCTAGTAGTAATCGCAATCCCTTTAGTCTAAACGTCTTCATCTATTCATCACATCCATGAATTCATTGAGTGAGATCGCTGATTGTTTCGTTTATTGTCTTCTTCTTGAAGCCAGATCAGGAAACGTTCTTCCTGGTCGGTCAGCGGACGCTCCAATGCTTGCTTGAATTCTTCAATCAAATCCATTCAGACATTCCCCTTTTCGCCCTTTTGGAAAATCGTCTATACATGTCTATTACATAGGTTCGATAAACATGTACATTTTCCTTTAAATTTTGCAGTAAAAATGGGTATGCCAGACTATACGAGTTGCTCATACGCTTTTTGTAGCCGGTCTAGTCCTTCTTTCACATGACTTCTTGGGCAACCGAGATTCATTCTTGCAAATCCAGACCCTGGCTTCCCAAATGTATGGCCATCATTCAATGCAAGTCTAGCATCTTGTCGTAGCCATTGCTCCAGATCTTTTTCTTCAAAATTCAAGGCTCTAAAGTCTAGCCAAAGAAGGTACGTTGATTCAGGGTCCATGTAGCGGATTTTTGGCATCTGTTCATCTAAACGTTGTTTCACGTAGTCCACATTGCCTTGAACATAAGCGAGCATTTCCTCGAGCCAAGGCTCACCCTCACGGTACGCAGCTTCGGCTGCTGCCGATGCGAATGGACTGCCAATCCCACTGAACGTTTGTTTCATCTGTAATTCAAGCTTTCTCTGCAACTCATCATCGTTAGAAATTACATAAGACAGTTGCAATGCAGCAAGATTAAACGTCTTACTTGGCGCCATACATGTAGCTACTTGAACGTCTTCTGCTCCAGCTATGGACGCTAACGGGACATGCTTACCATGTAAAATCACGTCGGAATGAATCTCATCGGAGACGAGAGTTACATCATACTTCTTACATAGTTCAAGCAGTTTTACAAGCTCATTATGTTTCCACATCCGACCGCTCGGATTATGTGGGTTACATAAAATGAGCATTTTTGCACCGTTTTTCATGTGGGTTTCAAGATCATCCATGTCCATCTGATACGATCCAGAATCTTCCAACAAGAAGTTTTCTATCAACTCGCGTTTATTCACATTCACTAACGAAAAGAACGGGTAATACACCGGCGGTTGAATGATAATCTTGTCGCCTTCATTCGTAAGTGCTTGAATGAGGTGATGAATTGCCGGTACAACCCCGGGGGTAAATGTTATCTGTTTCGTCTCTACTTGCCAATCGAAGCGCTTAAGCATCCATTCAGAAATCGCTTCTCTTAATGATTCTGGCGGGAGGTGATAGCCAAACACCCCGTGTTCAGTCACGTTATGGAGAGCGTCTAGGACAGGCTGGGGCGCTTTAAAGTCCATATCAGCGACCCACATTGGCCAGACATCATCGGATTTATATATCGTTTTCACGGCATCCCATTTCATTGAATTCGTCTGATTTCGTTCAATGATCTCGTCAAAATTCATCGTCCTCAACCCCTTGTGTTTATCACTTGTCTCTATATTCTACTCCATCCGAGTACTCTCGGCAAAGAGAGTTACTCAAAGCACGTATTTTGAAAACAACAAAGACGCACACCGTACACCAATGAAAGGTGGGTGGTGTGCGTATCGTTCATGAGTCCTTTATTGTCGAATCCACTTCCACATCTCGGCTGGGGTTGCATTTTTACCGTGCATAAGCATGCCTGTTTTATAAATTTTCCCAGCAATCTTCATCATTAATGCTACACAAATGATGAGCACAACAAGAGACAAGATCACTTCAAGGAGTGGGAATTCATCTAACATCACGACACGAACAATCATCGCCATTGAACTTGTAAACGGGAAGTAACTTGCTACCGTTGCGATGACGCCTGACGGGTCAGCAATAAAGGCGCCGATAAACGGGAAAGGCAAAAACGGAAGCATCATAAAAATCCCTGTAAAGTTTCCTGCAGTCGTCGCATCTTCGATCGTAGCGCCAAGCGCAACGTACATGGATGCAAAAAACAAGTAACCGAGTACGCCATATAATAAGAATAAAAGAGTAAGCGGGGAAACAATGTTTTCAAGAACTGGGAGGTCTCCGTAAAACTGTGCGATCGGAATTCCGATGACCAACCATAAAGTTACTTGCAACATGCCGAGCACAAAGTACCCAAAAATCTTCCCTTTCATCATGTCATTCGGAGTGACTGACGAAAGTAATGTCTCCGCCATCTTGTCTTTTTTCTCTTGCATCGAACTGTTTAATGTCATCATTCCGGTAATGATAATACTAAGAAGAACGACGCCACCAAAAATTGCAGGGATAAATCCCGCCAACGGATCTTCATCGATACCTGATTGAAGCGTTGACACCGTAACATGAGACGAAGCCAATACCTCTCCTACAGCTTCAGGCTCGACACCAAACTCCCCGAGCAGCATCGATTGTTGAACAAGCTCTAGATCCGCTTGCAATTCAAAAGGAGACGTAGTGTGGTTTTCGGACACTCCGGCCTCAAATTGATCACTACCTAAGACTAAATAAGCAATCGACTGTTCTTCACCTTGCTCATGTAATTGTGCCTCAGTCATCTCTGTTTCTACCGGCTCATATGGCAACCCAAGAGCCTCAACCGTAGACGCAAAATCCTCATATGCTTCGGCCTCGTCCATCACGTATAACTCTGTCATGTCACGCTCTTCTAAGTCTGGACCCACTTCAGTTGCTGTATCGTCCCCGCCGATCGCACCAAAAATAAAGAACATGACTAGAAAAATAGCAGGAGTCATCAATGAAGAGATAATAAATGTTTTATTTTTAAGGTTTCTCCGAATTTCCCAACGTGCCACTTTCGTCCACTTTCCCATCGTTATCCCTCCTCTTTCGCTATCGATACAAAGATGTCATGTAATGATTTTCGATCAATATGCATTTCATCCCACTCTAGTGAATCTGGTAAATCGCGAACAAAGCGCAGTGGGTGAACATCTTGATGAAAATGAATCGTAACCGTTTGCCCTTCTCGCTCCATTCGCTCAACCCGATCGTCTTCCTCAAAGTTCACGTCTTCATTTATACCAACAAGCACACACTTATAGTTTGCGAATTGCTCTTTTATGTTTGCAACCGTATTGTAAGCCACTTTCTGTCCGTGATGAATGAGAAGAATTTCATCACACAACTGTTCGACGATATTCATCTGGTGTGATGACAAAAGAATTGCCGTTCCGTTCGCTGCAAGCTCTCGAATCTCCGCTTTAAACGTGTCTTGACTGACCGGGTCCAAACCTGAAAAAGGCTCATCAAGAACGAGGAATTTTGGCTCGTGGATGATACTTCCGATAAATTGGACTTTTTGCGCCATCCCTTTTGACAACTCTTCAATCTTCGTTTTCTCATACCCTTTTAGGCCGAGCTTCTCTAATAGCATACTTGCCCGGTCTCTCGCTTTATTCAGATCATAGTTTTTCAAGTCTGCTAAATAGAGAATCACATCAATGATCTTCTCGTTTTTATATAACCCTCTTTCTTCAGGCAAAAAGCCGATGAGTTCACGTGGGAGATTATGATCTTTACCGATCAAATAGCCGACTTCTCCTTCATCTTGGCGAATGATGCCCATTAAAATTCGGATGAGTGTCGACTTGCCCGCGCCATTCGGACCGAGAATACCGGTAATCTTTCCTTCTTGGACGGCAAAAGAGATGTTTTGGACCGCATGTTTATCGCGAAACCATTTGTTTACCTCTTTTAGCTCCAATACTGTTTTATTCGTCATCGTTTTGCTCTCCTTTTCGCAAGATGTGTGGGATCGATTCGTGCAAACGTAAACTTGAACGCTTCACTACCGTTCCGTCATTTTCACGCACCCATGCCTCTGTTTCTAAAGCATTTCTCGTTAAGATTTTTGGCATCGGGTCAACGCTCACTTCTTCTACCCCTGGCGCTCGGTCCATTCCCGGCAACGCTTCTTGAAGCCAAACGTATTTCCAACGCTCTTGTAACCAATCTTTCTCAACAGGTTCAGATAGCTTGCCCGCATGCATAAAACAAACGTAATCAGCCAGTCGCTGCACTTCATCGGCGACGTGTGTGGCAAAAACAATCGTTGCGTTTGGGTTCGCCTCTAACTCTTCGAGCAACAGTCGCTCCACGAGTGATTGCCCTTCCATATCTAGACCAGCGAACGGTTCATCCAGTAGTTTCACATTCGTTTTTCTTGCGAGCTGGGTTGCAATCACCGCTTTTTGTTTCATACCGACCGACAATTTTTGTATCGGCTTTTTCAATGGAAGTTTGAATTGCCTCGCAATCGCTTGAAATCGGTCGTCTTGCCACGAAAAATCATGTTCCTTGTGTAACTTTTGCAAATCCGTTAATCGGAACGCTTCAACTTCTGGGTACGTTTGCGGAACGTAAGACAACTGCGCTTTGCCTGCAATTGAATGAACAGAATGCCCTTCCACTCTCACCGATCCAGAACCAGGATAATCCCCGCTAATCGCTTGAAATAGTGTTGTCTTCCCTGCACCGTTGTTGCCAACAATCGCCGTAATCGTCCCCGGTGCAATGTGTAAATCAATCGGCCCTAGAACAGCTTCTTTCCCCATTTTCCGCGTCACATCTTGCAACTTAAGCATCGGTCGTCTCCTCTCTTAATACACGCTCAAATAACTTTCGAAGCTCTTCTTCGGTGTAGTCATGTTGATTTGCGGTACGAATCGCTCTTTGCAATGCTTCGGTGACAGTTTTTTCTTTCATTGAATCTCGCTCATTCACATCGACTTCTTGCACGAACGTCCCCTTCCCTCTTTGTGTTTTGATGTAGCCGTGTTGTTCAAGGTTCTGATACGCTCTTCGCGTAGTAATTACACTACAACCTAGATCGGCCGCTAGTGCACGAATGGAAGGTAATGCTGTGCCTGCTGGAATGGATCCAGACACAATTAATGCTTTGATTTGTTCTTCAATCTGATGATAGATGGGTTCTTGACTTTGTTCATTCACCTCAACCGGTAATTTCATGAGCCCCCACCTTTCTTTGAATCTGCTGCTTTCCAAATCGATACACACCGAACACGACAATCATTCCTAGAAGCATTGCGATGAGTGGTACAATGACCGGCATCTTTGCGATGGATTGAATGGTCCAAATGTAAAAAGTATTCCCTCCTTGGAGAAAGGAAGCAGCACCAACGATCACATAAACAACTGCACAAAGTGGAGCTATGATTCCTTTTGCTACGAATTCATTTGGACTGATCTGCCTGAACTCTGTAAGTACAAGTGCCGTCGCAAAAAGACTTATGCCAAGCCAAAATACGAGTAGGGACAAGATGTTCACGTGCACATCCCCTAATAAAACGAAAATAATAATACTGAAAAGTGCGGCGATAAACACGAACCCTGCCGACAATACCATTCGTGCCATCAATAGCGCAGATTCTGGAATGGGTAGTCTTCGCACATAGGGAAAAGGATTGCCGTGAAACAGTTGCGTGGACAGATAACCAAAATTGCCAATCCATATAAACAGTCCGTAGAAAAACACAATTTCAATCATATAATTAACGATCGTCACGTTTTGATTGTCTAATCCCATTAACAGCGCTGCCGTTAATCCATATGCAAAAAACCAAACAAGCATCATCCCCCATTCAATCATTGAATAATGACCGAATCGCCAACTGAGCAATTGCACTACGTTACTCACTGCGTTTCCCTCCTCTTCAGCTTCCTTGTCCCGTGTACGAGTGACCAACAAATGGCCGTCCCTGAGATGAATAATGCAATGCCGACTGCGACCATTGGATAATAACTTGAGACGTTCACTGTCATCGAAAAAATACTCACGGTAGAACCGGTCGTGACGAAGAGCAACAGTTGAACGAGTGCGTAGAAAACGAGAAAACTGAAATTCCACCACATTCCTTCCCGGAATAACGCTGGCCTCTCCCGATGTGAATAGCCAATTTCTCCATTGGCATTCATGATGGAAATATGGCTAAAACTTATCCATAGCAAAATCCACGAGACGTACGAAAAGCTTCCGAACTGAAACGCTGCATCTTGTGAAACGATCAGAGCGGCTGTAAACATGCCTCCAACGAGAACAGTACTAATGATAAGCTTCATCAGTGCACGACTTACGAATAGCTCTCTTTCTGAGATCGGGAAGCGCTTCATGTATGTGTAAAATGGTGAACTCATCCGATCTCCTAGATCTGTAAAAAAGAACCCTTTCCCTGCGAATGAAAAGGTACTCGACCATAAACAAACACTTAACACGATTAAGAAATCAAGGGGCAACACGTGACCAAACTCATGAAACATCCCTGCTAAGAAAAAACTAAGTCCAGTGACGACGAGCAGAAACCAAAATGTATAGGTTACGCTTGTTTTTTGAAGCTCAAAACGCATTAAAGCAAGCACATTTTTCAAATGAACACCTCCATTAACTGTTATACTGTGTATGTCTATATATACAGTATAACATCAAAGGAAAAATGTACAGTGATTTTTGAATATTTATGTAAAATTATTCAGAACACACAAACATAACAGCCCTCCCACCTATGTAGCCTAAAGGTTGTGCATACGAAAAAACCAGGGCGATGTTCGACCTGGTTCAATAAGAAATTCGATAATGCTCACTTCGTACACGAGCTTTTCTTAAGGCAATGTCTGTACCCGAAACGCTCCGGTTTCAATCGGGAGGGCACCGATTACAATGCGCAAATCCATGTCGATGATATCAATGCGCGGGCGATTTGTAATGCCAACATAAGCCCTTCTCGTAAATGGGTTTAACGCAATACTTACAGAATTCGCACCCGGGTCTTCTAAATCAATCGTACCGAGAACGGTATTCGTCGTCGTATCAATTACGGTCACGGACCCCACTTGATTTACGACATATAATTCATTTCTTAACGGATCAAAATCCATAAGATTCGGCCTCGCTCCAACCACAATCTCCGCAATCAAATCAAGTGTTGAGCCATCGTAAACAGTCACGGTACCTGCATTATTGTTTGAGATGTAAATGGTGTTTGTTTGTTCAATAACTACGACATCTGCTGGGTTTGCTAGACCATCAGTAAAGGGTCCGATAATTTCATTCGTCGCACCGTTCACCACATTCAATTCATTAGAATTGAGCCCGCCACTAATCACGTAAAGAATGTTCGTTTGTTGGTTAATGGCAACATCGGTTAATTGTAACGGGAATACCCCTTCTCCAATGATCTCCTCTTCGACAAGAGTGTCACGGTCTAAGACGAACAAACGACCAGTGAGGGTTCCAATGTAGATCTTATTCGTCACATAGTTAATTGTAATCGATTGAGGTTGACTGTTCGGTATGCTCAAATTGAACGATGTGATAAGTTGCTCATCGACGGCACTAAACACATAGATCGTTCCTGGCGTCGTCGTCGCCGCTAGATAGACCAAGTTTCGAAATGGATCGACAGCAATGGCAAACACTCTTGAGAACGTAAATGTCGGTAATGTTCCTACTCTACTTTCGTCAAACCCATTGTACACTGCTGTGTTTCCAGAAAGCGGCATAATGCCATACACTTTGTTCAAACCGGTTGGTACCGTAGGCACCGTTGGGGTTGTCGGTACGGTCGGTACCGTAGGTGTTGTAGGGATGGGTGGCTGTTCTACATTAGAAGGTCCGTTAATGAGGTTGTTTGTCATTGAAATTGGCTCACAACATTCCTCCAAATTTCTACACTTCTTCATGTTTCCCCTCCTATTTGGTTGTTCATTTATTTTATGTTTGGAGGAGGACTGCCTGTGTAGTTCAACGAACTATACATATAAAAAAAGACTTCAGCTTCCTATCGTTCAGGAAAGCTAAAGTCTTCTTATAAGGACGCATTTTTTCTATTCCTCTACCTTTTGCGATTCTGATTTTTCATTGTACATTTGAAGTGCCGATGGATCATATTCTGCTGCATTTAATAAGAATGTTCTCATCAATGCTAATTGAATGCGTACCATCGCAACGATATAAATGATCCCAATGATTGGATACATCCAAAGCATTTGTGGCATTGCGTAAATGAGGAGTGTCGTCCCGATACTCACGACAAACATCAGCGCAATGACTCGAAAATACGGAGTGGACCCGTCTCTTCGAATGCGAAAACTTTCTTTGAAGCTCTCAAGCAATGTGAAATTTGTTAAAACGATGGTGAATTCCAAATATAAAAAGAGAATGCGCAAAACCAATATAGCGGCAACAAAAATGACTCCCATGACGATAACGGCTTCAACATTCATGATGCCGAACCCTATCGCAAATAACCCTAAAATGAGCCCGACACCAAAAACGACAGCACCAAGTAAAAGGTTGAATAATAATAACTTCCAAAATACCCGCTTTGCTCCTTGGAAAAATGCCGACCAATGAACCGCTTTTTCATCTAGCCATGAATATGCCAATAGGTGTATAAACCCACCCATCATGAACACTTGAATCGGAAAAATCAGAATAGTCACACCGAGCGCGATACTTTGCCCAGCAAGTGACGCATATTCCACCTCAAACAATTCTACAAAAGAGACAAAACCGATTGATAATTGCGGTAAAAGCGCGAATAAAAGTTCCATACTTACGAGCGTAGCTCCGCCAGCTACGAAAGAGACGAGAAACAACACTTCAACGGATAGGACCGGGGCGAGCAAATGAACCGGTCGAAACAATGGTTTATCAAGCAATTGCATATGGCTATACCTCCTTATGATTAAATAACCTAAAATGTGTTCGTTAAAACGAGAAAAACGCGAGGAAATAACCCTCGCGTTTTTCATTAATTCCATTAGAAGAACATCATACCGGCAATCGCACCATTCATAAGGTTACCTAAAATTGCGGCAATCAATGCACGCGGACCGTATCTAGCAATATCTGCACGACGACTCGGCACAAGAGCACCCATACCCCCGATAAGAATCGCAATCGTTCCGATGTTTGCAAAACCACAGAGAGCGAACGTCGCAATCGCTATCATACGTGGATCCGTTAATGTTCCAGTCGCAATTGCATCATTTAGTGAGGCAAATGCGATAAATTCGTTCATGATCGTTTTCTCACCAATCATTTGACCAACGAGTGGAGCGTATTCCCAAGGAATCCCGATAAGAAACGCAAACGGGGCAAACACATAACCCATAATGATCTCAAGTGTGAGCTGGTCACTAAATAGACCGAGGCCAATGTTAACGAGGCCTACGAGTGATACGAAAGCGAGTACCATCGCACCAACATTCAGTGCGAGTTTTAGACCATCTGTCGTACCTTTTGCTGCTGCGTCTACAACGTTGGCAACGTCTGTATCTTTTTCAAGTTTAATATTCTCAGACGTCTCTGTTTTCTCAGTTTCCGGAATGACGATCTTCGCCATAACAAGACCAGCTGGAGCAGCCATAAAACTAGCTACGATAAGGAAGCCTGGATCCGTTCCCATTTGAATGAGACCGGCAAGCACGGAACCGGCAACTGTACCTAAACCAACGGTCATAACTGTAAATAGTTCTGAACGGGTCATCTTTGCCAGATAAGGCTTGATCGATAATGGAGATTCAGTAACACCAACAAAGATGTTCGCCGTTGCTGCAATTGACTCTGCACGGCTCGTCCCTAACAATTTTGAAATGGCGAACCCGAGCGTGTTCACAATAAATGGCATAACGCCAATGTACCAAAGAATTCCCATAAGCGCGGCAAAGAAAATGATGACTGAAAGAACGTCAATAAAGAAGACGTGGTCACCAACGCCAGCCAAATCGCCGAAGAGAAAACCGATCCCTTCATTTGCGGCCCCTAACACTTCAACGACGGCACCGCTAATTTGCTGAAGTACCCATTGTCCGCCGTCCCAACCAAGGAAAATGGCTCCAATCAGAATTTGAATCGCAAGAGCACCAAAGACGGTACGTTTATTAATTGATTTGCGATCCAGAGATAATAAGTATGCAAGACCCATTAAAACGACAATTGCCCCTATTCCCCAAAGGATATATAGGATACTGTCCATTGTAGGACCCCCCCAATGTACGTAATATAATTAAAATCATGAAACGGTTTTCAAACCATAATTAGACTATCATCGATGGGTATATCCTGCAATGATTTTTCTACAAATGGTAAAAGAAGTGTGTCAGATTATCTTTTCTCTGCTCGTTTCTTGTCGTCATTTATCGAGTCGTTCGATCGTTTGCGAGTGCAACAATATCATGTTCGGTTTGTGTTTCAGCGAACACACCGGGTACTTCTGTTGATTTTCCATTCTCATCAATAGCGACCATCGTAACAAAAGAGGTGGTCGTCGTTTTCACTTCGTGGGTAATCGGATTTTCGACACTCACATGCACATAAATGAGCATGGAGGAACGCCCTGTAGATGCTACCCACGCTTGCACAATGACAATTTCACCTTTTCGAACAGAGGCGTGAAAATCGACACTATCTACAGATGCTGTAACGACTACTTCTCCAGAATGCCTCATCGCAGCAATCGCAGCTGCTTCATCAATGTATGCGAGAATATTGCCCCCGAAAATGGTATTTAAATGATTTGTATCTTGTGGACTAACAAGATGCGTTTGCAACGTATGTGATTTCCCCATCGCCCTTTGCTGTTCACGTTTGCTCATGATGTGATTTCCACCTATCTTTTTTCTTTCTAGTATACCGTGTCCCCGCTTCATTGTTCTAGTAGATATTTATGGTTTTATGATCGGACCGGTCTATACACCATTTTCGCAAACAATAAGCTGCCTTCAAAGTGTGCGCACTTTGAAGGCAGCTTATGAATGAACGCTTTATTTTGTTTCTTGACTAACATACGGCGTAATATCGACATTGAGGTTGTCCGCGAGCGTTCTTCCTAGTTGTTCATCAGCTCTGTACATATTACAGATGAGCTTTAAAACAACTTGCTCATTATGAACACCGGACCACTCTTCGGTTAACGTTCGAATAATTTGTTTTTGTTTTTCTCTGTCAAATCCACGGTATAACTCTCCAGGTTGTTTAAAATCATCGGCTTTGTCTGTACGGTTTCGTCCAGCAACGTCGCCTTGTAACGGCTGATCAAACTCCAGCTCTTCTGAGCTCTCTTCAAGTGCATGTTCACCCGGTTCATAGTTCGTTGAATCCATTGGCTGAAAGTTAGGGTTCGCCATTACCCCGTCTTGCGTATTGTTGTTCGTCTGTGCAAACGGGCAATTAATCGGCAACTGCAAGTAGTTTGCACCAATACGGTACCGCTGTGTATCTGAATAAGAGAATATCCTTCCTTGCAACATCTTATCTTCAGAAGCTTGAATACCAGGTACGAGAACACCAGGATTAAACCCAACTTGTTCAGTTTCTGAGAAAATATTGTTCGGATTTTTATTCAGAATCATCGTACCAACGAGCTCGTACGGAAACTGTTCTTCTGGCCAATCTTTCGTCGCATCTAATGGATCAAAATCATAGCTGTCTAAGTCCGCAGGGTCTAAACGTTGAATATACAAATCCCACTCCGGGTAATCACCGTTTTTAATGCTTTCGTACAAATCTCTCGTCGCATGGTTAAAGTCTTCCCCTTGAATCTCTTTTACTTCTTCAGGAGAGAGGCCTTCAATGCCTGCACGAGGCACCCACCGATATTTTACATACGTAGTATTTCCATGTGCGTTAATCCACTTAAACGCATGCACACTTGACCCTCGTAAATGTCGATAAGAACGGGGAATTCCTTCGTCATTAAACAAGTGTAATTGCATATTCACCGATTCAGGTGAGTTTGCCATAAAGTCCCAATAACGGTTTGGATCTTGCAAGTTCGTTGTTGGATCAGGCTTTAATGAATGGATCACATCCGGAAACTTAATCGCATCGCGAATAAAAAATACCGGCAAATTGTTGCCGACAAAATCGTAGTTTCCTTCTTCGGTGTAGAACTTTACCGAAAACCCGCGCGGGTCACGTAATGTTTCTGGAGAGTGAAGTCCGTGAATCACCGTTGAAAATCTAGCAAAAACGGGTGTTTCCTGACCAGCTTCTTGTAGAAAATGAGCCCTCGTATAACGTTTCTGGCTCTCTTTTGTAATAAATACACCGTGAGCGCCTGCGCCTCTTGCGTGCACAACTCGTTCGGGCACTCGCTCCCGGTCAAAATGGGCAAGCTTTTCAACAAGATGATAATCTTCTAATAATGTTGGTCCTCTACGACCTGCCGTTCGTGAATTCTGGTTGTCTTGAATAGGGACACCTTGGTTCGTTGTTAGTCGATTAGACATAAGTAGTCTCCTCCGGAATTGATCGAATTTTACCTCGGACTGGCGGTTGATTTTTTAAGAAATGTCACACCTTCACTGTATAAGCTTCACGTGATAGTGTTATGATGGTGACAAACTACTACTTCTTTATCCGATTTTAGGAGAGGTGAAACGTATTGGCTAAAAATAAAAAAAGAAAGAATACGAAAACCAATAAAGCACCGATGAAATTTCTTGTTATCGTTACGGCATTGCTCGTCGTCGTAATGGCCGCTTTATTATTTGTTGTGAACAGTGACGGCGGAAGCAATTCAGCCAGCACTCATGAAGACCGTCCACCGATCGATGATCTAGCGACGTATGGCAATGACGATCCAGCCGTATCCATCGTGGAATTTGGGGATTATAAATGCCCGGCATGTGGCACGTGGGATCGCGAAGTATTCGACCAACTTGAAAGTGACTACTTAGATCACGAAGACATCTCGTTCTCTTTTGTGAACTTTATCGGTTTCCAAAACGAGTCACTGATTGCGTCTTTAGCTAGCCAAAAAATCTATCATGAAGCTTCAGAAGATCAATTCTGGGATTTCCATCATGCACTCATGCAAGCAGCAGGTGTACAAGGCTCCCAAGTCGACATCGATTTTGTCGTGGATATTGCATCAGAACACGCGCCTGATGTGGATGAAGATGAGCTTCGAACATCTATTACGGAGCAAGAATATATGGATGAATTATATGCTGAACATGAACTGATTGAAGAGTTTGGTGTTGAGAGAACGCCGACCATTTTCGTAAACGATGTCGAAGTGAGTGACCCGTTTGATTACAATGAAATAGAACGGATCATTGAGGAACAACTTGAGGAAAACTCATGACTCGCCAAAGCATCATGTTGTATGTAGCATGGCTTGTGGCCATCGTTGCAACGATGGGCAGCCTATACTACAGTGAAGGTCTGGGCTATATCCCGTGTGACATGTGCTGGTATCAACGAATTGCTATGTACCCACTCGCACTCATCTTAGGGATTGCAGCGTTTCGTTCTGATGCCCACATTCGATTGTACGCCTTACCGATCTCGATTCTCGGTGCGATCATTGCTGCGTTTCATTACGCTGAACAAAAAATCCCCGGTTTTGGCGGTGTAGCGCCGTGCCAGTCTGGCGTACCTTGTAGTGCGGAGTATATGAACCTGCTCGGGTTTATTACAATTCCATTTCAAGCACTCGTTGCCTTCACGATTATTTCCGTTTTGCTGTTTTTGGCAAAACCAAAGAAGTCTTAATGACCAAAGAAAGCGAGGGACACACATGGCTCGTTTCCCATCTATATATGCAGCAGTTTTTTTGTTTTCAGTGCTTCTTGTCGGCTGCGCTGACACCGATGAAGAGCCTGTCCCTGAAGAAACTAGCGAACAACCAGAGCAAGAAGAAGTAGAAGATGAACAATCAGCCGAAGCGACGACCAATCCTTGGGCCATTGAAGAAGAACACTTCAATGTAATTGAGGAAGTTGACGGAAGAGCAGTTATCCAAAACCCTGATAACCCTTCCGTCCTCGTCAACCACGACTACGCACTACCTGAAGACTATTCTCCGGATGACCTGGTCGTTCCAGACGTCCTTTTTTCTTTCGATGAAGATGTCGAAAAACGTTATTTAAGGGCACCTGCTGCCGATGCTTTAGAAGATTTGTTTGCCGCAGCTGAGGAAGATGGCTACCATTTGTTTGCTGTTTCAGGATATCGCTCTTTTGATCGCCAAGACGCTATATTTACAAATGCAGCAACTGAGCGTGGAGAGGACGCCGCGAGCGAAACCATTGCTTATCCAGGGAACAGCGAACATCAAACGGGTTTAGCGATGGATGTATCGAGTGAAAGCAACTCCTTTTTACTGAGCGAAGAATTTGGGGCTACACCGGAAGGCGAATGGGTGGAAGAAAATGCCCACCACTATGGATTTGTCATTCGGTATCCCGATCACAAAGTTGACATTACAGAAATCAGTTATGAACCGTGGCATTTACGTTACGTCGGCACGGACATCGCAGAAATTCTCGTCGAGCATGATCTTGTGCTTGAAGAATTCTTCGAGAAAGCTGTTCCAATGTAATTAAGCCTCTAAAGTAAAATCGGAGTACAGATCGTTTTTGATCTGTACTCCGATTTTTGCATGAAGCATTTTGGAGAGAACGGCCCGCCATCTTCTTCAAATTCCGGGTCTTCCGACCGATAGGAACGGGTGCCGGGACGAGGTATCGCAGGTCATTAAATCTATATAGGATGAACGAAAGAAAATGATGGGATGCTAGGATGTGGAAATTTCATCGTAGTTTCATACGATTGGACCGTTATGACAAAAGCGGAATCACTCTAAGGGTGTTTATACCGTGTAGGGCAGGTTCGTATTGTGCGCGCTAGTTTCCGCTTTCTGCGCTCCATATAGAATGAACTTAAGATTTTCCTAATTGCGCAGTTTGTTGTTGCTTTCCACTGCAGGCGGATGCTTGCACTCCGGAGTACAAGTGCAACATCGGTTCACGTTTTTGCCTCCTGGCTACGGTGTGTGGAAAGAAGTCCAAATGCCCCATATATTCATTAATGTGACACTTGAGAAAGAAAAATCATGATTTTAAACGTGAATGCGCACATAAACGGTGTCAACTGTCACAAATATTGCGATTTGTGACAGTTGCGTGTCGAAAGTGCCCGGTTTGAGGGCTGGATTGTCACATACGTGACCGGCCATCACATGCTTGTGCCAGGTGGTGAGCCTCGGTCACGACTTTTTGCCCTTCGGCAAACGTTTTTCGTGTTGCCCGCAACCCTTGCAGTGACGAACAACGATCGGCAACGAAGTTGCCCAAGTGCAACAAGATGAATTTCAACAGCCAATATGCAAGCACTCACCAGCAAAGACCCATCTCGGTCATCCGATTCAATGAATTTCTTTAGTTCAACTTATCTAGTTTGCTCTTTTCAACGATTTTTAGTGCTCATTTCTTAAAACTTGCGCGCAGTTTGTTCCAACTGGAGCGCAGATTGGACTAAACCTAACACCTTATGACACCGATCGGCCCCAGCGGGGCCGATTCGAAATCGTTCTCGGTTCGGCGCGGCTCGCGCCGACAGAATTTTTGGTTTTCAAATCAGGGTTCGGGGCAAGAAGTACGACTCAACCTTCGTGGCGGTTTTAGGACGAATGTGAACGTTACTTTGGAACTAGATTGCTGTTCATTTTCTTTAAAGTGCTGAATCTGATTCCATTAACGGATGTTTGGAAGTAGATGTCGATCGATTGGAAGCAGAACGACGCAAAACGGTCACCCATGAGTGATTCTGATTCCAATCGGTAAACTTTGGGAACCCTTTCTGGGGTTCGGGCAACTAGCGGGTTGGGAGTGCACCAAATCCCATCATAAAAACGTTGAATAGTACGAGTATTCGCCTTACAACCTCCCCTTTTCAGCGCCCAGCCATCATCCATGCTACGCACCGTGCAAGGTGTAGGTTTAAAATCTTACCATAGAATCTACTATGGTAAGATTTGAGCTAAGCAGGCTTCATAAATGGAAAATCATACCACATCCAGGAGCCACTCCCAAGTGTGCTACGTAAAAGCGCCAAGTCACTAAAAAAGCGTATCACTTTCTACACGACCCAACCTACTTCGGTTATTCAATTTCCAAATTCTCATTGTCCTCGTCGTTAGACCGAGGAGGCTCATCCGGTTCTCCCCGGTCTAGAAAACACGGGAGTCCTTTGGCCGCCGATGTTGCCCTTATAGTCAGGAGTACATAGAAAACACGGTGGGCGTCTCTTGACCACTCATGTTGCACTTGTATCTGGAGTACATAGAAAAAGGGACTGTGCCCAATGTCTATTCGAAGACCTTGGGCACAGCCCCGTTCTTTCATTCAAAAATCCAATCAAACACGGCCCACCCTAGGCCACCTATGATAGCGACAATTAAAGAACCAAGTAAGTTTTCAGCTGTTATTTTTTTATGTTTAGACAAATCAATTAACGTCCACCCAATAAAGATGGCAATTCCAAAAAATATAGCTCCCATGTTGCCTCCCACCTACAAATATTACACTAGCTTCTCTTCAACTTCTTTTACTAACAACACCCCTTCACGCACATATTTTTGGTCTACAAAAGCATCTTTCTCTTCTGGTGAAGAGAATTGGTTGAACACAGCACTGTAAGCTGTAATCCCATCATGCTCGATACCAGACTCGTAACGATGTGCGAGAAGAAATGGCGTACCGATGACGACTTCAGCGTGTCCGCTTCCGATTTCACCTACAACCGCCGAAAAAGGAATCCTTAAAAATGTGTACCCTTGACCATCGTCGTCCATTTGGTAATCCATGTAGCCATGGTCATACTCCCAATTTCCACCCATTGAAAATCCGAGGGGCTCGATTTTCTTTTCAAGCTCACTTAACGATAGTTCGACACCGGAAATGCGCGATTGCAATTCGAGCACGATATTCGCCTCCTTTAGGCTTTACCGTGCCTCATTCACACCAATTCATGCAACGTTCCCCTCGGAAGTTATTGGCAGATTACGTGAGTAGTCGTTCCTGCAACTGTTTTCTCCGTTCTTCAAATCCTTCTTTTCCTAAAAGAGCAAACATGTTCTGTTTATAGCTTTCAACCCCCGGTTGGTCAAATGGGTTTACACCAAGCAAAGTCCCGCTGATCGCACACGCTTTCTCAAAGAAATAAATGAGCGCACCGATGTGGGCTTCATCAAGTTGCTCCACTTCAATTTGCACATTTGGAACGCCACCATCAACATGTGCGAGTAACGTTCCATCCATCGCCTGCTCATTAACTTCGTTTAGCGATTTTCCGACAAGATAATCCAACCCATCTTCATTGCTGTCTGAGTATGGAATGGTCATATCTTTTGTTGCTTCTTTTACGCCAATAACGGTTTGAAACAGATGACGTCGGCCTTCTTGAACGTATTGCCCTAATGAATGTAAATCCGTCGTATAGTGTACAGAGGCTGGAAACAAACCTTTATGGTCTTTTCCTTCGCTCTCGCCAAACAACTGCTTCCACCATTCAGAAACTTGTTGAAGTTTCGGGTGATAGCTTGCGAGCAATTCAATTTGCTTTCCTTTGGCATACATTAACGTGCGAAATGCCGCATATTGGTAGCTTTCGTTTTCAAGAAGGCTTGGATGATCATACTGCTGCTTTGCAGAGCGCGCGCCATCGAGAAGCGCGTCGACGGAAAAGCCTGCAGCCGCAATTGGCAAAAGGCCTACTGGAGTCAATACAGAGAATCGTCCTCCTACATCATCAGGTACGACGAAGCACGTATACCCATTTGCATCGGCAACCGCTTTTAGTGCACCTTTGTTTGCATCGGTCGTCGCAATGATGCGACTCGCTGCCCCGCTTTGTCCGTAGCGTTGTTCCATCCAATGCTTTATGAGTCGAAAAGCGATTGCAGGCTCTGTTGTTGTCCCTGATTTTGAAGTCACATTTACGTATACACTCTTTTCATGTAGCGCATCGAACATCTCTTCGATGTACTCACCGTTTAGGTGATGACCGGCAAAAATCACTTCTGGCGCGTCAGACTTTTTCATGAAGGAATGAGACAAAGCCTGAATGACGGCTTTTGAACCTAAATACGAACCACCAATGCCAATGACGATAAGCACGTCAGCGTGTTCTTTAATTTCGGAAGCTTTCTGTTTAACACGGGACAATTCATCTTTATCTGCTGTCGGTAAGTCCAGCCACCCTAAATAATCTGCGCCCGGCCCTTTCCCAGTATGTAGTTGGTCATGTGCAGTTTTAACCGCAAGCTCCATCTGCTCAAACTCATGTGTTTCAAAAAAGTCTTTTGCATAGTTTGTCGTGAACGTAATCATGTTTTCCCTCCAAAAAATATTACTGGAAACCATTCCTTTGATTCATTGTCATAGTCCTCCTTTAATTGTATCAAGCTATGCGTATTAGGAACATACCAAGATCACGAAGGAGGTGAGTTTTTCATGAGTGGTTTGCAACGAGTCGCTCTCATTGTCACGATTATTGGTGCGATCAACTGGGGTCTTATTGGTTTTTTTAGTTTTGATTTGGTTGCTGCAATTTTTGGCGGTCAAGTAGCAGCATTGTCGCGTGTCATTTATGCCGTTGTTGGTCTCGCGGGTTTGTATAGCCTATCCATTTTGTTTACACCGAATGAAGAGTTAGAAGAAAGTCCGGAGCCCGAACGGCAATAAAAGAAAAACCCGGACAAAGCCAATGAGGCTACGTCCGGGTTCATTTTATTCGTGTTGGCAATTATTTACGTGCTCTCTTGTTGAGGTCTGCATGAATTTCATTTGACTGCTTTAACCAGTCTTTCAACTTGTCCTCAAGCGTATTAAACCCTTGATTCTTGTTGTTGTTGCTACTGAAATTCTTCGGTCCACGGTTACCACCGCCGCCACCGCGTGGTCCGCGGTCGCTTTTTTGCTCAGACCCTTCAGGGGCAGGTTGTGTCGCACGAATCGATAAAGAAATCTTGCCGGAGTCGCTGTCAACAGACTTGACTTTGACTTTCACTTCTTCACCAACGGAAAGAACTTCATTAATGTCTTTCACATATCCGTGAGCAACCTCCGAGATATGAACCAACCCTTGGTTCTTCTCATCTAATGCAACAAATGCACCGAACGGTTTAAGACCGGTAATCTTACCTTCAACAATGCTGCCAACTTCGTATTGTGTTACAGACATTCAAACATCCCCTAATCATTTATTAACTCATAAATCATACCATATGTTTTGCAAACAGGCAAAACAAAGTTCGCGGTAAATGTTGTGAATTCACGAACCGAACCATGAAAGTACCATTGACATTAAAGAAACGTCTGATTACTGTTAAACATAACACTTTACTACATATAAGAAAGCAGTTGAGAAAACGATGCAAAAAGAAAACTGGGGAACGCGTTTAGGATTTATTCTTGCAGCTGCAGGTTCTGCCATCGGACTAGGGACCGTCTGGCGTTTACCATACGTTGCTGGGGAGCAAGGCGGAGGATTGTTTTTCTTTATTTTTATCGCCCTCCTACTCACCGTCGGCACAAGTCTTTTGCTCGCTGAATTTGTTCTTGGACGCAGTACGAAAGAAGGAGCCATTGAAGCGTACCGAAAAGTCGCACCAAAAGGACAGTGGCATTGGATTGGAATCATCGGCATGATTGCCGCGTTTTTACTTCTATCTTTTTACAGCGTTGTGGGTGGCTGGATTACAACGTACTTTGTCCGGAGTTTCACCGGCAATGTAACAAACCCACCCGACGGGGATCATGGCGCATTGTTTGAATCGATTACTGCCAATCCTTGGGAGGTCGGTCTTGCCCACCTCGCCTTTATGATCATGACGATTCTCGTCGTGCAAATGGGCATTAAAAAAGGCATTGAAAAAGCAAGTTTGTACATGATGCCTGCACTATTTATTATCTTCTTGATCTTAATGATTCGCTCGCTCACACTCGACGGCGCTTGGGAAGGTGTCGTTTACTTTTTACAACCTGATTTTAGCGCTGTTTCTAGCGAAACCTTCCTGTTTGCACTCGGTCAAGCGTTCTTCTCTTTGAGCCTGGGTGTGAGTGTAATGGTGACGTACAGTTCTTATTTAGACAGTAAAGCCAGCTTGCCTGGTTCTGCCTGGTCGGTTGTGCTTTTAAGTGTTCTTATTGCCTTTATGGCAGGTCTTGCAATTTTTCCAGCGATTTACGCTTTCGGTCTACAGCCTGATGAAGGTCCAAGCCTAATCTTTGTTGTTATCCCTGCTGTTTTCCAACAGCTTGCCTTCGGCGAAGCGTTCTTTATGATCTTTATGCTACTCATGTTGTTTGCAACGCTCACTTCTGCGTTCTCACTTATTGAGATTATCGTGACCCCATTCGTACGAGGGAAGGAACACCTTAGAAAGCGCGTCACTTGGGCAGTGGGACTCTTAATTTTTGCGATGGGAATCCCATCAAACTTATCGTTCGGTTTGCTTGCAGACTTCCACATATTCGGTCTCACTTTTTTTGATGCTGTCGATTTCTTAGTAAGTAATATATTGTTACCACTTGGTGCTCTACTCATTTCTCTCTTTGTTGCGTATAAAATGAAACCAAGCATCATGCAAGAAGAACTTCTACGCGGGAGCCGATTTGGGAAAGGATTCTATTTCATTTGGCTCATTATGATTCGCGTCGTTGTCCCTCTCTCCATTATTGTAGTGTTTGTTTCGCAACTCATTCAATAACGAAAACCGCCCAGAGAGGGCGGTTTTTCTTTTGTCGATTCATGCGGTAGGCGTTGGAGGGGTAGCCAACTTCAGGGTGCCATTTTGCGCGCTAGTTTTCCTAGTTTAACGATATTAGCGCTCATTCCGCTAAAATTGCGCGCAGTTTGTTCCAACTGGAGCTCAGATAAAATGCCCATAAGCGAGCAACCTGTCCGAAGCCAAATCGGACTCGATTCGGCGCGATCCGCGCCGACGTCTTGTAGGTACTTCAGGGCGGGGATGTACACATAACCCGATGATCTGTTACCGAGTTTGCTCATTCTGTTACCTAGTTTAGGTAAATATATCGCTTTTCCTGCGATCTTCCTAAACTTGAGGACAGTTCGATCGCAACTCGAGCAAGGTTTCCACTTTACCAAGCTATCCATTGGTTCTTAACGAATTTCTTTCGTTCAACTGATATAAATCGCGAGAGTCCAGTATACTCCAAGCACTACGTGTAGACGCTATGCGTCTCGGACAATTCTGGACTAACCGATACTTTAAACGTGTTAGGCGTGTGCTCAGTTAACAGTTTGTTGTTACTCTATTAGCATTTGAACCTTAGCTCGTCCTCCAGAGAAACACCGCCGTGTACGAGTTTATTCTTTTTTATGTCGCTGAACGAAGCGAGCCATTCTCTCCATCGCTGTCTGCAGGGCATCCATTGATGTCGCATAAGAGCAACGAACATGACCTTCTCCACCTTCACCGAACACAGAGCCTGGAACGACGGCTACTTTTTCTTCTCTTAACAATCGCTCTGCAAATTCGTGATCATCCATGCCTGTAATGTCTACAGATGGAAATGCGTAAAATGATCCGCCTGGCATCTCGCAAGATAACCCCAACTCATTTAATGAGTTAACGATATAGTTCCTTCGACCATGGTAGCTTTTCACCATCGTTTGTACGTCATTTTGTCCGTTACGCAAAGCTTCTAATGCACCGTGCTGCGCTTGTGTCGGTGCACACATAAGTGTATACTGATGAATCTTTAACATTGCGGCTGAAATGTCAGCAGGGGCGCAAACAAAGCCTAGTCGCCACCCTGTCATTGCAAAAGCTTTGGAAAAGCCAGAGATGAGAATCGTCCGATCTTTCATTTTTTCAAGTGCTGAAAAAGCAGTATGGTCTTGATCATAGCTCAACTCGGCATAGATTTCGTCTGAAAAGACGAGAAGATTATGCTGCTCTACAATGGACGCAATGTTCTCCAGCTCTTCACGACTCATCACCGCTCCTGTCGGATTGTTTGGAAACGATAGGATAACAGCTTTCGTCTTATCCGATATCGCAGCTTCTAACCGCTCGGGCGTCAGTTTAAAATCGGTCGATTTGTCCGTTAACACAGGAACAGCTGTGGCTCCTGCAAGCTCAATGAGTGGACTATAGGAAACAAAGGACGGTGTAACGACGAGCACTTCGTCACCGGGATCGATCGTCGCTCGGATCGCAAGATCAATCCCCTCACTCGCGCCGACAGTGACAATGATTTCTGAATGTGGTTGATAGCTTACCGAAAAAGATTGTTGCAAATACCCAGCGATTGCTGACCTTAATTCAATGAGACCCGCATTGGCCGTATAAGAAGTAAACCCTTGTTCTAAAGACGTCATACATGCCTCACGAACGTTCCACGGGGTAACAAAGTCAGGCTCACCTACACCTAATGAGATGCAATCGTCCATCGTTGAAGCAAGCTCGAAAAAACGGCGAATGCCTGAAGGCTCAATTCGAGTGACAGCTTTTGATAATCTTCCGGTTTGTTGCTGAACTTCCTGCACATCTTTCATGGAGAGACCACCATTCTATGGTCTTTTTCATCTTCACTAAAAACAACGCCGTCATGCTTATATTTTTTCAATCGAAAATGTGTTGTCGTTGATAACACTGCTTCGAGTGTTGATAACTTATCGGATACGAACCGAGCAATTTCTTCCATCGTTTGTCCTTCAACCATCACAGATAAATCGTAAGTTCCAGACATTAAGTATAGTGCACTCACTTCTGGAAAACGTTGGATGCGAGCAGCAACCTCATCGAAACCTACCCCACGCTGCGGAGCGACTTTCACATCGATCATTGCGGCCACATGGGCATCTTTTTCAATGCGGTTCCAATTCACAACCGCTCCATAACTAAGAATGATCTTGTCTTGCTCCAGACGCTTAATGGTTTTTTTGACGGTTTCTTCGTCTTCATTTAACATCTTCGCTAGTACTGATGTATCAATTCTGCCATTCTGCTCTAAAATACGTAATAATGCGGCTTCTTGCTCTTTACTCATCGTTCACTCCCCTTGTATCGTTAAGCTATCTTTAATTGTCATATTATCTTATCACAGTTCGTAAATGTCGTGTTTGGAGGGAATTATGAAACCACGTTTAGCACTGCTTATCATTGATATGATGAATGACTTCCAATTTGAAGAAGGGGATGAACTTGCTTCTTCTTCGGTCACGATCGCCAAAAAAATAGCTACTTTAAAAAAAGCAGCTAAAGAGCAAGCCATTCCTGTAATTTACGTGAATGATAATTACGGGAGGTGGCAAAGTGATTTCAATGAAGTAATCCAACATTGTAAAAATGCCAGCTCTTCTGCAGAGCAGATTATACAGTGGCTGCAGCCAGAAACTAGCGATTACTTTGTTTTAAAACCGCAGTTCTCTGGCTTTTTCTATACACCACTGGACCTATTACTACGGGAATTGGATGTCCGTTCTTTACTCATCACAGGTATTGCAGGAAACATGTGTGTGCAGTTCACAGCGAGTGACGCATACATGAGAGGGTTTGCACTGAATATTCCAGAAGACACGACCGCTTCGTCCACAGTTGACCAACATGAGCGCTCGATTGACATGTTTAAGGATGTGCTAGGGGCAGATACAACCGCTAGTGATCAATTAAATTTCATCCATCTGCTCAAACGAGCAGACGAGCACTATGCAAAAACGAATTAAAATAGCCCTGAAATAACACCGTCATCACTTAGATCAATCTGCTCGGCTGCCGGTTGTTTTGGTAAACCAGGCATGGTCATGACAGCCCCAGTAACGACGACAATAAATCCTGCACCTGCACTCAACTTCACATCTCGCACACTCACAGCAAACTGTTCCGGAGCTCCCGTTAGTGTGCGGTCATCACTAAATGAATATTGGGTTTTGGCAATGCAGACAGGTAGTTCACCAAAACCTGCGCTTTCAAATTGCTCAATCTTTTTCAAGACTTGTGCCGACCATTTTACGTCTTTGCCCCGATAAACACTCTCAACAATGGCCTGCACTTTTTCGGTCATCCGGTCTTCATTTTTGTATGTGTACGTCAGTTTCGACGTTTCTGTTTCCACAAGATTAATGACAGCTTGTGCCAATGGTTCTACACCTTTTCCTCCTTCTGCCCAACCATTTGATATTTCGACTGCGTACCCGTGATGCTTACAAAGACTGCTAACCTTCTCAAGCTCTTCATCCGTGTCGGTTGGAAAACGGTTGATTGAGACAACCGTAGGAATGCCATACACGTGCGTCATATTATCCAAATGGCGGAGAAGGTTTGGCATGCCTCGTTCAAGAGCAGAGACATCTTCTCGGTCTAAGTCAACCTTTTCTACTCCACCGTGCATCTTCAGGGCTCTGACTGTAGCGACAACCACTGCCGCTGCAGGTGTAATGCCAGACGTCCGACATTTAATATTCACAAATTTCTCTGCGCCAAGATCGGCACCAAACCCTGCTTCTGTCACCGCATAATCCCCGAGCTGCATCGCTGTCTTTGTAGCAATTACAGAGTTGCACCCATGTGCAATATTCGCAAACGGCCCTCCGTGAATAATGGCTGGGTTATTCTCAAGCGTTTGGACGAGGTTCGGTTTAAATGCATCCTTCAAAATTGCAGCCATTGCACCTGCAGCACGTAAATCACCTGCCGTCACCGGTTTACGGTCATAAGAAAAGCCAATTACAATACGTTCTAACCTCGTTTTTAAATCGTTTCGATCTGATGCTAAACAGAGAATCGCCATAATTTCTGATGCTACCGTAATTTCAAAACCGTCTTCTCTAGGGATACCATTCGTTCTGCCTTGCAACCCACTGACAACATGGCGTAGTTGCCGATCGTTCATATCTACACATCGTTTCCATGAAATTGATTGGGGTTGTATGTCCAATTCATTCCCTTGGTAAATGTGATTGTCAATCATGGCAGCGAGTAAATTGTTAGCTGCACCAATCGCATGTAAATCACCTGTAAAATGGAGATTAATATCTTCCATAGGAACCACTTGACTGTGCCCTCCGCCAGCTGCCCCACCTTTCATTCCAAAAACAGGACCAAACGATGGTTCTCTTAGCGTAATGACTGTTTTTTTGCCTAGACGATTCAGCGCATCACCTAGCCCAACTGTTGTCGTTGTTTTTCCTTCCCCTGCAGGTGTTGGCGTGAGCGCGCTGACAAGAATCAACTTGCCCGCTTTGCCTTTATGTACAAGACGATCATTAATCTTTGCTTTATGTTTTCCATATAACTCAATGTCTTCTTCTTGAAGCTGCAATTTTGCAGCAATGTTTAAAATGTTTTCCATCTTAGCATTGTAAGCGATTTCAATATCTGAGTTCCCCATCGTATCATCCTTTCTTATTGGTGTACCATTTTTAGTATAACGAAGCTGTCCTCGTTCTGAAAGGTGATTTTTCATATCGCAGTTTTCACCTTAAAGCATAATTCAGCTGCACATGGTAGGCATGCCAAAAGAAAAGACATGAAGTGAACACTTCATGTCTGCGAACTAAAATACCGTTTCTAATGTTTGACGATCTTGTTGTAACCAGTAATTCATCCACTTCTTCGCTTCGTCCAAGTCATGTAGCTTTGCTTGACCGCACTCCAGCTCCGTTGCAGCTGGAACGTAATCATATTCTAGACCCTTTTGAATCGTCTTCTCCAAAATATCAATGATTTCTGGCACCGTCGCTTTGCCGTCAACAATAAGATAAAAACCTGTCTGACAACCCATTGGTGACAAGTCAATGATCTCAATATGATCGTAGGGCTCTGCAAATTCGCGAATGTGGATAGCTAACAAATGTTCCAACGTGTGGATTTCTGGTGGATTGAGGTTGGTAATATTCGGTTGAGCGAAGCGAATATCAAATTTGTGAACAACACCATCGGTACCGACGTGCTGTACGCCTGCCTGACGGACATACGGCGCTTTCACTTTTGTATGATCAAGCTCAAAGCTTTCGACTCGTGAACTCATATTGATCATCCCTTCATAAAGTAATACGTCATTTTCATTCTACGTAACTGCACGGTCTTGCGCAATCATAAAACATTACCATAAAACAGAAGGAAGCTCTTCTTCAACTGCTAATTCTACACCGATGGCTCCGAGTACACTACCGAGTGCCTGTGTCCAAGCACCAAACGTATCCAAGCGTGACCCATCCCCACCTGCCAACTCTTTTTTTGAAGAAATAATTTGGATGACATTCCCCGTAATTTCAATTAATAAGCCGTAAAACACAAGAATGTCCGGTTTGGTTTTCTCTAAAGGCACAAGGTCAGTTAGTATAAGGCTACCGCCTAATGCTTGCAGACCATTACCTTGAATGTTGAAGACAAGATTATCTTCTTCAGACACGTCACGTAGCAATCCTTGAAGAATTGTCAAGTTCCCGATGGTTAACAGTGTCGATCCTACTTTTTCGGCCGGTTCATCTTCACTTATTAGTTCCACAGCGAGCGCATCTCCACCCGCTTGTAATGATACGCCCACCAATTCAAGTTGTTCGCGCCTCTCATCCGTTAAATCAAATCTTTCCGTACTTGCCACAGCTTCTATAATTGTACCAACTGCCACCGTCCACGCAGCAAAAACTTCAGACCTGCTAGACATTGCGAACCCCTTTTGAATCGTTTTGCCAATAGCCTATGCTCTGGACAGGATTTCCGGTGACGATTATTTCTTAAAATACTGCTGGTCTTGAATGATATTTTTGGCTAAAACGACATCGTCAGTAATGAGGCCATCCACATTTAAGTCGAGCATTTGTCGAATCGTCTTCTTTTGGTTCACCGTCCAAATGTATAATGGCACGTTGAGATGATGAAGCTTTTTAACGTAGCGATAGTGACTACATACTACATCTACATCGACTGTTTGAAGTTTCTTTATTCGCCTTCGATCTCGAAGCCAGTGCCGCTTACTCCCAACAATTAGACCGGTAGTCACCCGAGCACTAGCAAGCCTCACCTTCTTCAAAACGGATAACTGGAACGAGGATACTAGCGTGCTTTCCATCACGCCATGTGTAGCGAGCACATTGACTACCTCATGTTCCATTTTTGTTTCTTTTAATTCAAGGTTCAATCGAATTCGGCCTTTACAGAGCACAACGGTGTCTTCTAACGTCGGAACGTCAAAGCCCTCTTCCTTTGCCAATTTACGCAATGCTGAGTACGTAACGTGACGGATTTTCTTACCTTTAAATACCCGGTCATGAAAACATACCAAATGCCCGTCCGCAGTCATCTGTATATCTGTTTCGATATAATCCGCACCAACGACAATCGCTCGTTCGAATGCAAGAAGAGTATTTTCTTTAATTGTACCTTCACTGGCACCGCGATGAGCAATCACAATGGGACATTTTCCTTTCACCGATCGTGTCTCCCCTTCCATCCTTCTATAGCATACGTGTGAATTTCTTTATCGAGAAGAGTAATTCACAGTTTATACAAAAAAAGCTGTTGAATTTCAAGTAAAATCGTTGAGCAATATCTTTGACGCATTCAAAAATTAACGGTAATATTTAGATATACGAAATAAAGTGCAATCCCTCTGTTTTCTTCCTGATCGATTCTTCTTAACTCCTCACGAACGTGCACGGTTATTTTTTATGTACGACAAACGAAGGTGATCTCATTAAAACTGAAAAAAGAAATTTATTGATTATGTGGTTTGCCAACCTATTCGTTGGTGCCAGCATGACGATGGTTCTGCCATTTCTGTCTTTATACATTGATTCCTTTGGCGGATACACTCAAGAAGAGGTGCAACGTTGGGCTGGGCTTGTTTTTGGTGTCTCATTTCTTGTTGCTTTTTTAGTCTCTCCACTCTGGGGGAGGATTGGAGATCGATTTGGAAGAAAGAAGATTTTAATTGGTACAGGGTTCGGGATTGCTCTGTCAGTCTTTCTAATGGGGTATGTTCAGTCTGTTGAATCCCTCTTCATACTGCGCATCTTCATGGGGCTTGCGACTGGTTTTATTCCTGCCTCTATGGCGTTAATCTCTGCGCAAAGCGATAAGCGAACCGCTGGTCAAACGCTAGGCACACTCCAAACGGGTACTGTATCTGGCGGGTTGCTCGGCCCACTTATGGGTGGATTCATTGCCGATACTGTTGGAATGGAACTGACGTTTATTATTACTTCAACCGTACTCGCATTTGCAACATTGCTCGTCATTGTCGGTGTGAAGGAAGTTCTCTATCAGGAAAAAGGCGAATCGAACCGCAAGTACCATTGGAAAGAAGTGATTCGCCATATTAGTACGTCGCCGATGCTCATTGTCATTATGGTCGTTGCCCTGCTCGTTCAGCTCGTCAATTTTAGTGTGCAACCGCTTCTTGCCTTGTACGTTGATGCGCTAACCCAGACGGAGAACCTTGCTTTTATGGCAGGTATGGCTTTCTCTGTAACTGGCCTTGGTAACCTCGTCGCCACAAGAAAATGGGGACAAATTGGAGATCGTATTGGGCACGAAAAGATTATGTTGCTTCTCTTAATCTTATCGGGAATATTCTTCATTCCACAAGCTTTTGTTAGTGAACTATGGCATCTGATTGCGCTCCGTTTTCTCTTTGGTATTGCTGTTGGTGGCTTAATTCCTTGTACAACTGCTTACATTAGGCAAGTGTGTCCTCTTTCAATGCAAGGAGAAGTACTCGGATACAACCAAAGCTTCCGTTTTCTCGGTAACGTCATCGGCCCCGTGTCCGGTGGTTTTATCGCTGGTACCCTTGGCATTCCAGCAGTATTCATCATTACAGGCGCGCTGTTTTTCGTAGCCGCTCTTTGCTTAAAAGTTGTGCTTTCCCAAAACAAAAAATCTGTCGATATGAATGTGAAACCGTCCGGTCCAGAAAAAACGACGTAGACGCTTGCCGCACAACAGTGAAGAGCTCTCATTGTTGTGCGGCTTTTCGCCTCTCGATTGTTAACCTTTTATAAATGATGGTTGACAATTAACTTTCTACTCGCTAAGCTGAAAACAGAAAGGGAGGGTTGAGTATGCGCGCATATGACATGATTTTGGTCAGCATGTTTGTTGCCTTAATGAGCGTCGGTGCGAATATTACGAGTATGTTTCCATTTTTAGTCATATTTGGCGTTCCATTAACGTTTCAATCGTTCATTGCAATACTTACCGGTGCAATTCTAGGTAGCAAACGCGGCGCCTTAGCTATGGGCCTCTATGCACTTGTTGGACTTGCAGGCGCTCCAATATTCACACAATTCCACGGGGGGATCGGCATGCTCGTCCGCCCAACATTCGGGTTCGTACTATCCTTTATTGTGCTTGCATTTGTAGTTGGCAAGATAATTGAACGTAAGCAACATCCATCATTTCTTACATATCTCGTTGCGAGCATGGTTGGGCTTCTCATCAACTATATCATAGGAACAAACTGGATGTATGGGATGTATTCATTAGGCTTTCAAGCCCCGGACAACTTCACCTATTCCCTCGTTTGGTTATGGATGTTGTTGCCGTTTGTAAAAGACATTATTTTGACAATCATGGCCGCTTCAATTGCTTATAAGCTCGTAGCCATTCTTCCGCAAAGGACGGCATCAACCGCCAATTAATGTTTTTGATTTCCAACTTCTTTCTCATGTGTAGATGGGCATTGACTGTGTTATAATATGTAAATGCTCACCATCCAAACATTTACTTTGGCGGAGGCCGTCCATTTGTTTGAACTGGAGAAAGGACGTTGGCAAGAGTATGGAAATATTTATGAATTATCCTCTTTGGATGGCGATTTCTGCAATTGTGCTTGCACAGCTTGTTAAAGTCCCCATTGCCTTTATAGCCACTAGAAAAGTCGACCTCTCACTCATTACGAGTACGGGTGGCATGCCAAGTTCCCACTCCGCTGCCGTTACTGCACTGGCAACGACGATTGGGATTGAATATGGGTTTCATTCCAGCATGTTCGCACTATCAGCGATGTTTGCGATTATTGTGATGTACGATGCTACTGGTGTGAGACGACATGCAGGCTATCATGCCACGATGTTAAATCAACTCATGAATGACTTTAATAAACTGATCACCGAAGCAAAGAACTGGCAGAATAAAGAAGAAGTTGAGAAACGAGAAGAACTAAAAGAATTGCTCGGACACAAACCAATTGAAGTATTCTTTGGTGCCCTGCTCGGAATTATTTTAGCAATTACTGCATACAATTTCATAAATCCAACATTGTATTAAGAAAACACCCCGAAGCGAAAACCGCTTCGGGGTGTTTGTGTTAGATCGGGGGTGTGAAAACTTCTAATGCTCGATTTTCGTTAAGCGAATCAAACTCTTCTTCTGAAAGTGACCCTTCTCCGTATTGCATAATGTAGACATTAATGTCTTTTTTTCCCCACTCATTATAGACGTCATTAACGGTTTCATAATAAAGATCAATAATTTCTCCTTGGATCGCAGATCCTGTATCTGCGACAACTCCGTACCCATACCCTGGGACAAATAGAATCGTACCAATTGGAAACACATCCGGATCAGCAGCAATTGTAGAATAGACATCCCGCGAAACAGGAACACCAGAAAACGTAATGCCGTATGCCGGATGACCAGGCTCTTTTCCAGTCGATTCGCTACCTGCGGTATAGCCCGTTGCGGTTACGTTCACCGCTGGAAACTCGTCCAGGTCAATATTGGCTTCAATTTGTGCAGCTGCTTCTTGTACCGTAGCATCGTCATCAAGGACTTCAGCGGCTTGGACTTGAGATCGTATCGCCCATTGATGAATCTCATCGTCACTCGCATTCACCTGTTTTCCTTGCTCGTCTGTCCAATCTTTTGTGGATATGCCCGTTAATTGTGTATACGTTACATATAGCGCACACAATACGAGAAAGGCCATGAGAATCCTTTTTAACCCCGTAGCATACTTGGACATGCAATCACCTGCTTTCTACTTACGACAGCATGCCCAATCTAGTCTTTCGTTATTCGCTGCTTGAAACAAAAATGACCTCACGGTCTTTAAAAACCGTGAAGTCATTCCTTATCCATGCCATGATGTTTAATCTAAAACATTTGATAGCCTCGCACGCGTAACATACGGATCGCAACACCAGCAATAATGGCCCCGATAAAACCTGACAATAAAATCACGATATCAGCAATTCTAAGCGCTGCAAATTCAGCAGGAATTGCAGAAAATGACTGAATCGGAGCAGTGAAATACTCTGTAAATGTGGCAGAATTAACGATCCAAATGACAATCACCGGGTAGATGACCGCCATCATCCACGTGGATCTTAATACCATGTTTAATAGGAATCCAATTCCAAAAAACAGAATTAAAAACAACATCATGGAAATGATTAATTGCGGCAAGCTCGTTATGCCCAAGCCGCTCACCTCCAACCTTCTTTCTTAGTGTACAAAAGCCCTCGATGATCGTCAATTTGCACACTGCCTGTTCATAAATTGTGCACAAATTAGCCAAGAATAAATCCGGAAGAGATCAATTCTCCTCCGGATGAATGAGTCCTAGAATGGGTTTCTCCCTTTTGTAAGAACAAGACCGATGCCACCAAGTTTCATGAGGTAGCGATTGTCACTCATATGTTTCATGAAATAGGCAGACCTACCGTATAGTTTCTTCCCTTTTAGGAAGGAAACATTCACAGTGCCCATCGCTTCTTTTCCGCCTAATGATGCAAGTGTCCCGAGAATTTCTGGCTTGAATGCGGAAGCCGATCCTCCCTTAATGAGAGACAAAATGTTCTCGGCAACTGCACTACCTTGTTGCATAGCAATTTGAGCGGTTGGTGGGAATGGTCTTTCTGTTTCTTCGTTAATCATTAACGAGCAATCTCCAATAATAAAGACGCTTTCTTCACCAGGTGCACGAAGATCTGGGTCGACTTTCACACGACCTCTCATCGCTTCAAATCCAGCTTCTTCGATGAGTGGATTTCCACGAACTCCCGTTGCCCAAACGATCGTGCTTGCTGGGATTTCCTCACCATCTTTAAGGATGACGAGGCTATCTTTCACTTCAGAAATTGGTGTGTTAATCTTAAATTCCACGCCCCGGTGCTCAAGCAAGTTCATAGCGTATTCGACCAGCTCTGGATCAAACCCTGGAAGCGCTGTTGGTGCTGCTTCTATCACGTACATCTTAACTTTTTCACGAGGTACATCATAAAACTCACAAAGTTTTGGCACGCGCTCGCTTAATTCTCCGATAAATTCAATACCAGTAAACCCTGCACCTGCAACAACAAATGTGAGGTCTTTATCATGATGAATGGATTCGTTTCGATATTTAGAGAATTGGAACTCAATATGATCTTTGACTTCCCGTACACCATCAATTGTCCACTTGTGGTAAGAGTGATCAAACACGCCTTCAACACCAAACGTTTCGGCTTTGGCTCCAACCGCAATGACGAGATAGTCATAATCAAACACTTGACCATCTTGGAGTGTGACTTTCTTTGCTTCTTTATCAATGCTTGAAACTGTGCCTTGGACGAACGATGAACGATTCGAGTTTAACACCTTTTCAATTTCAATTCTTGCGTCATCTGGCTTCATTGTGCCTGCAGCCGGCTCATGCAACCACGTCGTTTGGTAATGATACTTATGCTTACTAATTAGCGTAATGTGCGCCTCTCCAGACCCCATCTTCTTCTGAAGCTGACTTACTGCCATCATTCCACCGTAACCTGCTCCGAGAACAACAATTTGTGGTTTTTTCGCCACGGTACTCACGTCTCCAATCCATTGGTATGTCCAGTTGTTTTTGAGTATGTGATTACTTTCACATACTCAAACAAATTAATGTCGTTAAACGTTCACATTTCTACACTCTTTATTATAGCCAGTTGCCGCACACATTTCAATACACAAATCACTTTTTTGCAGAACTTGTCGCAAATTGTCTCGTATGCTTTTATTTCCCGACACACCGATGCAATGTTATAATGGTAAAGTTGTTTCGTGTAATCATATTCTTGGAGGTGTACGCTCGTGGAAGACCATTCTGTCGAACTTTACGACATTACAATAATAGGCGGAGGCCCAGCAGGTCTTTTCGCTGCTTTTTACGGAGGTATGCGTCAAGCAAAAGTAAAGATCATTGAAAGCATGCCTCAGTTAGGCGGTCAACTGTCCGCATTGTATCCAGAAAAATACATCTATGATGTTGCCGGCTTTCCTAAAGTGGGTGCACAGGAATTAGTGGACAATTTGCTAGAACAAATGCAAATGTTTGATCAAACCATTGTGTTAGACCAAACGGTTAACATGGTCGACAAGCTAGCAGATGAATCATTTCGCATTGAAACCGACAAAGATGTCCATTACTCCAAAACCATAATCATTACCGGTGGTGTTGGTGCATTCCAACCGAGAAAACTTGCCGTTGAAGAAGCCACTCAGTATGAAGGTAGCAATTTGCACTATTTTGTGAACAATTTAAGTGCTTTTAAAGACAGAAACGTTTTAATCTGTGGGGGTGGAGATTCTGCTGTTGACTGGTCACTCATGCTTGAAAAACAAGCGAATGTGACCCTCACGCATAGACGAGATAAGTTCCGAGCACACGAACATAGTGTTTCTGAACTTCAAGACTCCAATGTAAATTTACTCACCCCTTTTGATATTCAAGAGTTGCGCGGTGATGGAAGGCGAATTGAGCAAGTCGTATTGCAAGAAGTCAAAGGTGAACGTCAAGAAATTATAGATGTAGATGATGTAATTGTTAATTACGGGTTTGTCTCTTCGCTTGGTCCAATTAAAAACTGGGGACTCGATATTACGAAAAACTCGATTCTTGTTAACACAAGAATGGAAACAAACATCCCAGGGATCTATGCTGCAGGTGACATTACTTCTTACGAAGGAAAAGTAAAGTTAATTGCCTCAGGTTTTGGTGAAGCTCCTACAGCCGTGAGCAATGCAAAAGCCTATATTGATCCAAAAGCAAGACTTCAACCTGGACATAGTTCACATATGTTTTAACAGCAAACGCCCTCGAAAATTATTTTCGAGGGCGTTTTTTCATGACAAAATACAAATTTCGGTTTATATTATTAGTACATTTGATCGATTCCTTAAGTCACCATAGATTGGAGGAGCTTCGCATCCAACACGATGATAACCATAAGCTAACATTTGTTCACACAGCACAAGCGTATTTACGTATTAGCTCAATTCAAGATGAACCGACTACGACAAGAGAAACTGTCATTTGGATTTCTTCGTTTAACTGGGACCGATTAGAATTCACCTCATCACTTCATCTTCCAGAAAGAAGTGATGTCCACTATGCCATCACCGTTCGTTTTATTGAATTGTTCACCCTGTTTGGCCATATTGAAAAGCGTTCCTTATCCAGCCCAACATACACATACACCTTTCAGTTAAAAGCCAGTACCTCACAAGCACTACTAACGAAACACCTATTAGATATTAAAAATGACCCTATCTTTAAAGCCGTTGGGTTCCACCCAGGAATTGATTGCATTGTTAACTGACCGTTTCATACCCAATACAAACAACGGCAAGATCATACCTTTTAACCTAGCATGTGGAATGAGGGGAGTACCGACAAACAGTTTCTATACATATAGTGCGCCAGCTCATTTGTTGCAAAAAAACTGTCCACACCACAATGTGTAAACAGTTTTTTTATCCTTCATTTTCGGTAATAATCTTCCGAATAAATTCCTCTTGTTCATCCTCTGTGTGCGACTCATCGAAAAAGGTCACCAAATAGCTATAACCATTAAGCGTCCATTGATAACTTCCGCGAGGATTCGTTGTACTTTCATACACTGTGTGATCAGCAATTGTATGTTCGATACGATCGGATTCATCTGACATTTGTACGTCTTGATTAAACACTTGAAGATCAATGATCGTATCGCCTTCATACGTACCGTAAATCGTCTCTGTTGCAAGCTCAATGCCCTCTTCTTCTGCTAAATCTTCAAGTTCCGTCGATGGTGTGTCCGATGTAGCAATTCCATAACTCATATATAGAATTTCTAAACCTTCAGATTCCTCTATATAAATCGATAGTAAGTCGTAGTCGTTATGCTCAGGAATTGTCATCGTAAAGGCTGTCTCGTCAAGACGTTCTTGGGCTTCACTTCCTCCACTATTAGAAGTGGAGGAGCAGCCCACTGCTAATAAACTCATCAATACAATAAGCAAAAATTTCATTTGTACACTCCTCAAAAAAAAGAGGCGAGTCACTCGCCTCTTTACATCGGTTTAGCAATTCTCTGGGTTGCCGGCATTTTGCGCCGTTCTAAACGAGGCTCCGCAACCGCAATTTGCAATCGCATTCGGATTATCAATCGTAAACCCGCCACCCATCATATTTTCTTTATAATCAATGAGTAAACCTTCGACAATCGGTTTGCTCTCTTCATCGACAATGACATCAATGCCAGATTGTTGGAAATGAACGTCGTCATCATTCGGATTAGCATCAAAACCAAGTCCGTACGAAAGACCACTACATCCGCCACCTTTTACTCCAACCCGCAGTAAAAGCCCTGGGTTTCCTTCTTCTTCTTTCATTGACTTAATTCTTGAAGCTGCCGCTTCTGTAATCGTGATCATGTGTCTTCCTCCTTCCAAGGCTCACAAATCATGAGATTACATGTATTGTAACAAAAGACGAGCATTCAATCCAAACAGACGTCTTCTCGATTAACATGTTACCCAATCGGAGCGACGTCGGGGTTGTCTGGTTTCGTCTTCATCATATTGGAATGACGTGTGTCTATTTGGCGGCTATAATGCATAACGAGAGGATGGGCAAGTCCATGCTGTTCGGCAGCAGTGACCATCTTCGCACGCAACATCTCCAGCTGTTCATAGTCGGCATGTTTCTCTTGAGCCATGCGATACTCCTTCCTGCTCAATCGCCTGAGCATATCCTTCTGTGAGATGCATTTTCTTTATTTCTTCATTCTACTAAAAAAGCTAGAGAGAAGCAAAACATTCCGCAAATCTTTCGAAAATTTTCATACATATAAATTTAGGGAGACACTGTCACTTTCCAATTCTTACTGCGGAATGTATAATAGATGAGGGAAACGACCGTATTTTTCCATCACCGCTGTTTTACGAAGGAGGTTTTTATATGGCTATACTGCTGAACGACCCAAAGCTATCTGCCATTAGTGAAAAAGTCAGAAACGGTGAACGATTGACAATTGAAGACGGCCTTACTTTATACAATACTCCCGACTTGTTATCTGTTGCCCAACTTGCCAATGAAGTAAATCAACAGAAAAATGGTGACAATGTATACTTCATCGAAAATATGTACATCAATCCAACGAACGTATGCGAAGCAAGCTGCTCCTTTTGTGGATTTAAGCGTAAACCTGGGGAAGAAGGCGCTTATACGATGGACTCAGATGAACTGCTTCGATACGTAAATGAACGTTGGAATGATAATATTAACGAATTTCACATCGTGGGTGGCCACAATGTGGATGTGCCTTTTGATTATTACTTAGACACCATTCGCACACTGAAGAAGAATTTCCCAAATACAACGGTAAAAGCCTACACAGGCGCAGAAATAGAGTTCTTTGCTCGTCATGCAGGTCTAACGATGCGTGAAGTGTTAGAAGAACTTATTAAAGCGGGTCTTGATACACTACCTGGTGGCGGTGCAGAAATTCTTACAGAGAGATATCGTGCGAAGATGAGCCCTGACAAAGCTTCAACAGATGAATGGCTAGAAGCTCATGAAATTGCACATGATCTTGGACTTCGCACGCATGCAACGATGCTTTATGGCTCGATCGACACTTATGAAGAACGACTCATTCATATGGATCGACTTCGTCAACTCCAAGATAAAACAAACGGGTTTATGGTATTCATTCCACTAGCCATGCAGCCCCGTAAGCAAAGTGCCGGTTTAACGAGGCGTACATCTGCATTTGATGATATGCGCACCATTGCAATCTCACGTCTTATGCTAGATAACTTTGATCACATTAAGGCGTATTGGATTAATATTGGACCTCAGCTTACTCAAATGGCGCTCACGTACGGCTCTAGTGATATCCACGGGACGTTAATTGAAGAAAGAATTTCACATTCAGTAGGTGCCTTAACATCCCAAGGCATTACGAGAAAAGAACTGATCCACATGATCAAGGGTGCAAACAAAACCCCTGTAGAGCGTGATACATTCTACAACGTCATCAAAACTTACTAATAATTGCTTTTCTAAACGACCGGGGAAATCTCGGTCGTTTATTATAATTGGCTTAACATCGAAAACAATGATATGATAAGGGGTAGCGACTTTACAGCCAACAACGTGTATACGTTTAGGATACATTCTACATTGAAAGGAAGATGACGCTTGATTACTTGTGAAAATGTCGGGCTAAGATACGGGGATAAGAAATTATTCCAAGAAGTAAACATCCAGTTCAACCCAGGCAATTGCTATGGTCTAATTGGCGCCAATGGCGCGGGGAAATCCACATTCCTCAAAATTCTCTCTGGAGAAATCGAATCCCAAGATGGGCATGTGCATTATGCGAAAGGCCAACGTCTTGCTGTACTAAAGCAAGACCACTTTGCCTATGAGGAATATGAAGTTTTAGAAACGGTCATTATGGGTCATAAACGCCTATACGAAATTATGAAAGAAAAAGATGCAATTTATATGAAGCCAGACTTTAATGATGAAGACGGCATGCGCGCTGCAGAGCTTGAAGGTGAATTTGCCGAGATGAATGGGTATGATGCTGATAATGAAGCAGCCCAACTTTTAAATGGTCTTGGCATTGGTGCAGAATATCATTATAAGAAAATGTCAGAGCTTGAAGGTGGAGAAAAGGTCAAAATTCTTCTCGCTCAAGCACTATTCGGCAGCCCTGACATTCTCCTTCTCGATGAGCCGACAAACCACTTGGACATTCAAGCGATTCATTGGCTTGAAGAATTCTTGATTAATTTCCAGAACACTGTCATTGTCGTATCTCACGATCGCCATTTCTTGAATAAAGTATGTACCCATATTGCTGACATTGATTACGGCAAGATCGAACTGTTTGTCGGAAACTATGATTTCTGGTATGAGTCTAGCCAGTTGGCAAGAAGAATGGCGAAGGATCAAAACCGTAAAAAAGAAGAGCAAGTGAAAGAACTGAAAGAATTTATTGCGCGCTTTAGCGCCAACGCTTCCAAATCAAAGCAAGCCACATCTCGAAAGAAAACGTTGGACAAAATTGAACTTAACGACATTAAACCGTCTTCCAGAAAAACACCATATGTCGCATTTAAGCCTGATCGCGACATTGGAAACGACTTGTTAACCGTTGAGAACTTGTCAAAGACGGTTGACGGGAAGAAAGTTTTGGATAATGTCAGCTTCACATTGCAGCCTAATGAGAAGGTCGCTTTTGTCGGAAGTGAAGAAACCGCAAAAACGACGCTGTTCCAAATTCTATCAGGTGAACTTGAACCGGATGAAGGAACGTACAAATGGGGTGTAACAACGAGCCAATCGTACTTCCCGAAAGACAACTCAGCGTTTTTTGAAGGTGTTGATCTAACACTTGTTGACTGGCTTCGGCAGTACTCGCCAGAAGATCAGACAGAGAGCTTTATTCGAAGCTTCCTCGGTCGCATGCTCTTTAGTGGTGAAGAAGCGTTGAAAAAAGCTAAAGTATTGTCAGGTGGAGAGAAAGTACGTTGTATGCTTTCAAAAATGATGCTTAGCGGGTCTAATGTTCTCATCTTAGATGAGCCAACGAACCACTTGGACCTTGAAGCGATCACAGCAGTGAACCACGCACTGATTGACTTCAAAGGATCCGTGCTGTTCTCCTCTCACGATCATCAGTTTATCCAAACTGTTGCAAACCGTATCATAGAGTTCACACCAAATGCGGTGCACGATAAGCAAATGTCTTACGATGAGTATTTGAAAGAAATGAACCTCATTGAACAATCCTAAAATGACGATAACGGCTGGCAAAGGGATAAAAAGCCCCTTCGCCAGTCGTTTTTTATTTCGATTTGCTAACTTTCTACGCTCGACGTAAAGAAGTTGACCTCCTTTTCCGTCCACCAATTGGCTTTACTTCACGAGAATACCGACTTAAAGCGACTGCCCACTTAAGGACGATCAGAGCATTTATGTGACAATGGCAATATTCCCCCACTCGGTCTTGCACGTAACTGGAAACAGATCTCCCACCTCTCCAGTACAGTAACCCTTCTTTATTACAATAATGTTACAAAATTAATATAAATGTAATATTTCGAGTTTATACATTTGGCTACCGGGTATAGATAAGTAAGGCCAGAAAGAAAAATCATTAGAAAGGGGCAATACTGATGAAACCGCTCATGCTTGTAGCAATGGGAGTAACGGCTTTTACACCGATTGCCGCTGATGACACTAACGAAGAGACGACACCATTCACTGCCGACACATTTGAAATGCAGCCTGAGGAGCTTGTCGAAGAATTATCTCTCGTTCAAGAACATACGATGGATATTCTAATGACAGATGATTACGCGTTCCCTAGATGGGAGCTTGAAAACTTCTATACACCTGAGCTTTCAGCAACGCTTCATCACCAATGGAATGAAGATGCTTATATTCAGCCGTTTCAATGGGAAGATTACACCATCGTTGACCAACTTCTTCATAATGATGTTGAAGAAGTAACTGTTACGACTCCACATTGGGTGGACGGAGAACAAGTTGCGACCGTTGACGTTACAACTTCGTCTATTGAAGATGGAGCAGGAAATCGCGCATATTTCGATGAAACGTATGAGTTTATTTATGACCAAACGACCGGGAACTTCCTTATTACTGACATTGTCATTGAACAAACGTGGTAACTAAACTTATTAAAACTAACACGATACGAAACGACCTGAACTTTATGTTCAGGTCGTTTTTACTTTTTTAACAGAGTGTTCAACATCTTATTACGAAATTTAAATCCCCTCCATTTGTACTCAACACTTGTTGTTTACAATGTAACTAGAAAACTTATTGGAGGGATGCAACGTGGTTACATTTTCAATCATTGGAGACTTACACTATTCAATTGGTGAAAGCGAATCAGAAGAAATGATGGAACTAAAGAATCGTTTTTTCCAACACTTCCTAACTGAATTTTTCTCCTTACAATCTGATTTTCACGTGTCTATTGGTGACCTCACACATCACGGGAAGCGAGAGGAAATACAAAGTATATACGCAAAAATCAATCATTTATCTGCTAGCTTTCAACATGTACTAGGAAATCATGATCTCTATGAGCTGACTAAGGATGAAATTGTACAGCTTACAGGTAAGCCACGCTATCATGCCTATTCTTGCAGTGAAGGGCGCGTTATCCGCTTGGACTCCACACGTGAGAAGCGCCCAGATAACTGGAGTGGTGTTATTGACAATGAGCAGTTTTATTGGCTGAAACAAGAAATAGACTCCCATCAAAATGAACCACTCATTATTTTCTCTCATCACCCTCTCTACAACACAACAACACGTTCAAGTGAGTTTAACGGTTCTATTATTAAAGAAGACCCCATCCACGAATTACTCCAAAATCATAAACCAGGCGGTTATTTTTTCTGTGGTCATTGCCATACCCACTCGATTTGTCGAGAAGATAATTGGTGCTACATTCAGACAGCTGCAGTTTATGATCACCCCGTTATCAGAACGGTCTCCATAAAAAATCGTACATTAAAAACCACACTCCATGAAATTGATGATATTGAACTGAAGAATAATGCTAAGAAAATACACGATAGCTTGTATGAAAAAAATACACCTTTTGATCCTTATGGGCATTTTACAGATCGTTCCCGTAAACTCGTACTCATTTAGGAGGCATCGCGCGATGGCAAAAATCACATTTCATAATATCACGAAAAAATTTGGGGATGAAACCGTCATCCCTACTATGAACATGGAGATAAAAGATGGCTCATTTACTGTGCTCGTTGGTCCTTCAGGTTGTGGAAAATCAACGACTTTACGTATGATTGCTGGTCTTGAAAAGCAGAGCAGCGGAGATATCTTCATTGGTGACCGCTGTGTAAATGATATCTCAGCAGGAAAACGAGACGTGGCCATGGTCTTTCAAAATTACGCGCTATATCCAACAATGACTGTTTGGGGAAATATAGAATTCGGATTAAAAAACAGAAAAATACCTAAATACGAAAGAAAACAACTGATTGAGGAAATCACCGAGATCGTTGGGCTGACTCCGTATTTACACAAAAAACCACAAAAATTATCTGGTGGACAACGTCAACGTGTTGCCCTTGCACGAGCGATGGTAAAAAAACCAGAAGTATTCATACTTGATGAGCCGCTTTCAAACTTAGATGCCAAACTCCGTCATCAAATGCGGGCTGAACTTGTCCAGTTACACAAGAGGCTAGGAACGACTTTCATCTATGTTACACACGATCAAGTTGAAGCGATGTCAATGGCAGACGAAATCGTTTTGCTCGATAAAGGTGAAGTCCAGCAGATTGCTGCCCCACTTACGATGTATGACTACCCTGAAAATTTATTTACCGCACAATTTATCGGTACACCCCCCATGAATATTATTGACACAACAATGCTGCCCGCAGCGACATGGAAGAAAAGCACACCTACTAAAATTGGGTTTCGGCCTGAAAAAATAATGCTTGCACCTCAACCGAGCCCTATGCACTTCTCACTGCCCTGCACCGTCCTTACTCGTGAAACACTGGGCACAGAAATCATTTACCAACTCGACACCTTTGCCGGCATCTTATTTGCAAAAACTTTTCAACAACCAATAATCAACTCGAAAAGCCTTTACTTAACTGTGAAAGAAGAAGATATTTACTCCTTCAAGAAAAACAATTCATGCATTGCACCCCCTAAAGGAGTCGATCGAGAAATAAAAGGAATCGTCCAATGAACCACTTATGGATGGCTCTCCGGCCGTATACGATGATCGCGCCCGCATTGATTGTTTTTTTGCTGTTTTTTATCTATCCAATTGGCTATATGGTATATCTAAGTTTTCATGATTGGAACTTCGTAAGTCCCGATAAAAACTTTGTAGGGATGAATAACTATCGTGAATTATACGATCATCCAGAATTTCTCCAATCTGTGGAGAACACCGTCATATTCACATTATTAAGTGTGGGGATCACTACGGTTATTGCACTTTTGCTTGCACTTTGGATCAACAAACCAACGAAGCTATATGGATTTGTACAAGGCGCAATTTTCAGCCCCCACATTATCTCTCTTGTCTCCATTGCTATGCTTTGGATGTGGTTAATGGACCCGCAATATGGGTTATTAAATTGGCTCCTTGACCTTTTTGGACTACCCCAATCAGAATGGTTAGCTTCCCCAGACACTGCACTGTATTCCTTAGTCATTGTGGCTATTTGGAAAAGCGTCGGATTTAATACACTTATTCTTATCGCCGGTCTTCAGAGCATACCTTCGTACCTTTACGAAGCTGCCGAACTTGACCAATCAAGTCCATTTACATCTTTTTTAAAGATCACATTGCCGTTAATTTCACCAACGCTCTTCTTTCTAGTAATTATTAATGTGATCAGCAGCTTTCAAGTGTTCGAAACGATCGACATTATGACGCAGGGCGGACCTTTAAATTCAACAAGCACCCTCGTTTACTTCATATATGAATATGGGTTTCGTTTCTTTCAGCTTGGCTATGCTTCTGCAGCTGGGGTCGTACTTCTTATCGTACTTTCAATCTTTACCGTTCTTTACTTCTTACTCGTTAGTCGTCGCGTTCATTATCAATAAAAGGCAGTGGTTGTCGTGAGAATCCATCAATTGTTTTTTAAACTGTTGAACGTCACTGGTCTCGTTTTGATTATTTTCATTTTCGCTACGCCCTTTGTTTGGATGGCTGTAACTTCGGTCAAGTCGCTGAGTGAAACGATTACGTTTCCACCCGTCTGGATTCCTGAAACCATTCGTTTTAAAAATTTTGCCCTAGCATGGGAGTCCGGCCCTTTTTTTAGATACTTAATCAACAGCTTAATCGTCACATTTTCCATCCTTATCCTACAATTTCTAACCATTGTCCCTGCGGCGTATGCGTTTGCTCGTTATCAATTCTTTGCAGATCGTACATTGTTCGCGCTAACAATGATTACACTTATGATTCCAACACAATTAATCTTTTTACCTGTGTATCTACAATTTAGCTCTTGGGGAATTTTAGATACTCACCTCGCACTGATTTTACCATTCGCAGCCAATGCTTTTGGAATTTTCATGCTACGGCAAAGCTTTAAACAAGTACCTGAAGAATTACTAGAAGCCGCAAGACTCGACCAAGCAAGTGAATGGAAGATTATTTATAAAATTATGGTCCCTATGGCAAAACCAACAATCATTACCCTCTTACTTTTCAGCTTCATTACGCATTGGAACGACTATTTCTGGCCACTTGTCATGACAACCTCAGATGCAAGTCGAACACTACCTGTAGGAATCTCAGCATTGACCAATGTAGAAGGGGGAGTTGCCTGGCATATTATGATGGCTGGAAATATGATTCTTGTCGTACCGATTCTAATCATGTTCTTCTTTGCTCAACGTCAAATTATTCGTGCGTTTGTCTATACGGGCGTCAAATAATACAAAAAAGGAGCTACCCTAATGTGGAAACCTAATTTTTATGTACTCGTCATTTCAATGTCAGCACTCATGCTTGCAGCTTGTGGAGAAAGCGAAGGTGATTCACCGGAGGCAACCGCATCGCTTTCAAATGATCCGATCGAGATAGAATATTGGTATGCGTTTGGCGATAAGATTGGTGAGAACAACGAAGCGCTTGTGGAACAATTTAACGAAGTCCAAGATGATATCATTGTCACTGCGCACTATCAAGGCAATTATGAAGACTTGCATTCCCAAACACAAGCAAGTATTGCAGCAGGAAATGCCCCACATGTCACCCTTAATGAAATTGCTTCAATGGGGGCCTTTGCAGAAGCTGGTATGACCGAAGACCTTACATCTTATATAGAAGAAGACAATATTGACCTTAACGACTTTGTAGAAGGATTAATGGGCAACTCTTATATTGGGGAAGGCATCTACGGGCTTCCTTATCTACGGAGTACACCAATTCTATATGTTAACAAAACGATGATGGAAGAAGCCGGACTCGACTCTTCAGGACCTGAAACGTGGGAAGAGTTTGAGGAGTATGCGCGTGCATTAACGAATGACGAAGGCGGTGTCGGAATGACCATGCCGGTAAACATTTGGTTTTACGAAGCCTTTGTCAAACAAAGCGGTGGATCGGTGTTAAATGATGATGAGACTGAAGCTACTTTCAATGAAGCTCCAGGGGTTGCAGCGGTTGAGTTTATCCAAAGAATGTACAATGAGGGTACCATTAAAGTTCCTACAGGAGACGAAGCAGGGCAAGTCGCTCTTCAAGATTTCACTAATCAAAACGCTGGCATGGTGTTCAGCTCTACAGCTGATTTAACAAACTACCTATCTATAGCTGAAGAAGCTGGCTTTGAAGTGAACACCGCGTTTATGCCTCAAAACGAACAATACGGCACACCGACAGGTGGCGCAAACCTTGTCATGGTCTCTGGACATCCTGACGAAGAAAAGAAGGCAGCTTGGGAATTTATTAAATGGATGACAGAGCCGGAACAGACGGTTACTGCTAGTACAAACACAGGTTATCTTCCAATGAGAGAGTCTGCAATTGAAAGTGAGGAAATGCAGTCCTTATACGAGCAAGTTCCTCAATATAAAGTAGCTGTTGACCAACTTGAGTATGCAGGTCCTCGTCCACTAAACGCGAATTACGCCGAAGCTCAAAATATATTGAACGATGCAATAACATCTGCATTAATTGAGGACAATCAAACACCACAAGAAGCGTTAGATGAAGCAGCAGAACGCATTAACAGCTTATTAAAGTAGGAAAAAAGGGATCATCAGCTGATGATCCCTTTTTCTACACTTTTGAACCCTTTACATCTTCATACGTTTTTCGATTGGCGACGTAGTTTTCTTCGAAGCATTTGATATCGATGAGCACGGTGCGATCTTGTTGAAGCGCTTTTTGAAAGGCCGGCAGAAACTCATCTTTCGATTTCACTTCCATGCCAATCGCGCCCATCCCTTCAGCCACTTTTGCAAAGTCTACTTCTCCTAACGCTGTACCAATCACCTTATCTGGGTAGTACATTTCTTGGTGCATGCGAATGGTTCCATAATTTTGGTTATCAAATAGCAAGATGATGATAGGAGCTTTATGCCTGACGGACGTTTCAATCTCTTGAATGGTCATCATGCCTCCACCGTCGCCGTTAAATGATACAACAGTTCGGTGTGGTTCTGCGATTTTTGCTCCAATCGCTGATGGGATGCCATAACCCATGGCTCCATTCGTTGGACCTAAAAACAGGTGTGAGTCTTTAATGACGAGTTGGTTGTGCAACCATGTGGCAAAGTTTCCAGCATCACATGTAATGACGGCATTGGGATCCAATTCCTCATTTAACGTCTCCATCACGTGGCTATAAATTGAATCATCCGTTTCTACAGCCATCAACTCACTATGAGACTTTCGACACACTTTTTGCCAATCACTCCAATCCCCCTCTACCACAACGTCAGTAAAGGCTTGCAGCGCATTGACAGCATGAGAAACAATGCCTAAATCAGGTGGATAAACTTTTCCAATTGTATTCTCGTCTATATCAATATGGATCAGCGTCTGGTCCCATCGTAACAACGTATAATCTTGAGAAGTCGCTTCTGAAAGCCTTGTTCCTATCGCAATGACAAGGTCCGCTTCTTTAAAATGATCCACAAGTGTTGGCGCTGCGGCAAGGCCCATATGGCCAATGTACGCCTCATGATCATTATCAATAATTCCTTGTCTACGAAAGCCAGCAATGAGTGGTAGTTTGAATTTCTCGACAAATTGACGTAATGCCAACTCGCCTTCTGATGAACTTACCCCACCACCTGCAATGACGATCGGCTTCTTAGCTGCTCCAAACAGGCGTTTGAATGTTTCGACTTCAATCGTTGAAGGAGAAGGAGCTGGAATGGATGTCGGGGGACCAAAATTCATCGTTGTCGTTTCTGTCAGCATATCTTCAGGTAACGAAACAATAACTGGACCTGGTCTACCTGTTTGCGCGACGCGAAAGGCTTTTTGAACGAGTTCAGGAACCCGGTGACTATCTCGAATTTCCGTCGTCCATTTGGCAATTTCATTGAAGTTATGATCAAAGTTCACTTCTTGAAATCCTTCACGGCCGAGAAATTCACGCTTTACTTGACCTAGAAAAACGACCATTGGTGTGGAATCTTGAAATGCAGTATGAACGGCGATGGATATATTCGCTGCCCCAACACCTCTTGTAGCCATAGCAACGCCGACCTTGCCTGTGGATCTTGCGTACCCTTCAGCCATAAAACCGGCACCGCCTTCATGCCTGTTCACGATCAATTCAATGCTCTCTTGTCCTTCAAGTGCATCAAGTACTGCCAAAAAACTTTCCCCAGGCACTGTAAATGCCCGTGAAACATTCTCAATCTTCATACACTCTACTACGGCTTCTCCTGCAGTCATTGTTTTTTGGTAACGCATGTGGGTTCCTCCTCTTAATAATCAAGAAAGGGGGTCACTGCACATGCATGACCCCCTTTAGATTAGAGCAATTCGTATTGCTTATGAAGATCTCTAACAGCCGCAACAAGCGCGTTCGCGGCCTTGCCTTTATAATACTCCTCGACGAGTTTCTCCGCTTCCTCTGGGCCTTCCCTAAGGCTAATCCCTTTAAGAAGGTCGTGGATGTATTGGCGGCCATGATCAGTCGCTAATGTACAAGAAGCTTCAAGGATCACGCCATACTTATAATCAACTTCCGCGGTAATGGTTAATGTGTCGAACACGCTTTTCGCTGCCATACCTTGTGGTAACTTTGCATGTCCTGCGATAAAACGAGTATGTTGAAATGCGATCGAGACCCTCTCCTTTGCGATTCGTCTACTGATCTAACGCCATTGTTGCCAATGTACGTACCATCACGCCAGTTCCACCTTTTGGCCCCATTGGCGTGACACGATCAAGGAATGATGTACCGGCAATATCCAAGTGAACCCATGGAGTGTCTTTTACAAATGATTGTATGAAAAGACCTGCCGTAATACTTCCTGCTAATCGACCTGGAGCATTATTCAAGTCAGCAACGTCTGTTTGCTTAAGCATCTCATAATAATGAGGATGTGTCGGAAAACGCCAGATCGCTTCTCCTGATTGTTTCGCTGCTGCTTCTGCTTGAGCATAAAAATCATCGTTATTCGATACCGAACCCGTAACGACGTCACCGAGGGCAACGACACATGCACCTGTAAGGGTTGCAACATCAACAATCTTCGCTGCACCGAGATGCTTTGCATAAGACACTCCGTCCGCTAGAGCAAGTCGACCTTCAGCATCGGTATTCGTCACCTCAATCGTTTGCCCATCAAAGGAGCCAATCACGTCACCGGGACGCATAGCCTGTCCATTTACCATGTTCTCTGTAGACGGGATGACGGCCATTACATTCACGTCTGGCTGAAGGTGACCCACGACTTCCATCGCACCAAGAACGGAAGCTGCACCACCCATGTCAGACTTCATCGTTTTCATACCATCCGCTGGTTTCAATGAATACCCGCCAGTATCATAAGTTAAACCTTTTCCGACAAAAGTGAGGGGTTCACTCCACGTTTCTTGCCCTTGATATCGAAGAACAATCATTTGTGCTGGCAGATCTGAACCTTTGTTCACTGAAAGTAACGCGTCCATACCCATTTCTTCAAGTTGTTCATTGCCCAACACATCAAATGAGAAATGGTCGAAACGGCTTGCCAATGCTCTTGCTTCACCAGCAAGCGCTACTGGCGTCAAATCATTGGCCGGAATGTTTACGAGTGTTCTCGCCAGATTTACCCCTTTCGCCGTCGCTGTACCAGCTACAATAGCCGCCTCATTCGCCTCACCATTCGTATAGAAAGTGATACTTTGATCTGGTTTTTCTTGTTTATTCGTTTTGTACGCATCAAAGGTGTATGTGGACACATGTCCCATCTCTGCAGCTGCCTGTGCAACATCGGTAGAATCCCAGCGATCATTCGTAAATGTATCGAGTAACACCGCTACTTTCGCATCGTCTGAAGCAGCTTGGAAACCTGCGCCTAATGCCTCTTTCAAAGATGAAATTTCCGTATCGTTCCCCTTGCCAACAAAAATTAGCGTCGTCCACTCACTTCCTGATGGGACCGTAAAGCTTGTCACTTTTCCTTTTTGCTTTTTTATGTGTGAATATTTCTTGTTAAGCAGATCATGTAAGTCCTTCGTTCCATGCGTTAATGCTTCTGGTAGCCCGGCATCTTCTGTGCCGACACCAATAATTACCGCTGATTCGCTTGTTTCTAACGACCATTCTTTTTTATACGTATACATGTTGTTTCGCCCCCAACTGAAAATTCTCTGTACGCATAAACATAAAAACAAACGAAGGCTACTCTTGCATGTTCTGCAACAGTTAGCCACGTTTGTTCAATTGCACAGAGCAAAAAGCCTCTGTCTATATGATACCCTCTTTTTTTAGATCATCAATCGTTTTTTGATCAAAATTAAACCATTCCGACAAAAATGACGTTGTATGCTCTCCGAGTGTGGGCGGTGCACTGTTGACATCTAACGCATTCCCATCAGAAAGAATCGGGTTTCTAACCCCTTTGTACATTCCAAGTGATGAATGAGAATGCTCAACGACCATGTCTCGATGTTTCACTTGGTCATGCTGGAATACTTGCTCAATGTTGTTTACTGGTCCACAAGGCACTTGATTTGCGGCCAATTTCTCCGCCCATGCATCTGCTCGTTCTGTCTTAAATACGGATTCAAGAATCGCTCTTAGTTCACCTCGATGAGCGATGCGGTCGGCATTCGTACGAAAACGGGGGTCCTCGGCTAATGACTCTTGACCAATGACGTTGCACAGTGCAGCAAACATCCGGTCGTTGCCTGCAGCGATCATGAGCGGCTTATCACGACAAAGAAAGGTTTCATATGGTGTAATATTCCCATGTGCATTTCCTGCCCGCTTTGACACATGTCCGTTCATTAAGTAGCTACTAGCGATGTTGGCTAGGGAACTCACTTGAACATCTAACAAAGAGAGATCAATGTGCTGCCCTTTTCCACTCTCGTCTCGTGAACGTAATGCCGCTAGAATGCTAATGCACACATAATGGGAAGTCATAATATCTACAACTGGTGTGCCGACACGTGTCGCCTCTCCATCTGCTTCGCCAGTGACATCCATAAGTCCAGCGACTGCTTGAATGACAGGGTCATACCCTGGCTGTTTATGATAAGGACCATCTTGACCGTACCCAGTCACAGAGCAGAGAATTATTTTCGAATTTATTGAAGTGAGATGCTCATAACTTAAGCCGAGTCGTGCGAGTGTTCCGGCTTTAAAGTTCTCAACGACCACATCGGCCTTTTGGACCATATCTTCAAACAAGCTCCGCCCTCGCTCACTTTTTAAGTTCAAAGTGATGGACTTTTTGTTGCGATTTGCCGACAAGTAGTACGTGCTTTCTTCCCCAGCGAACGGCCACCAGTGCCGAATGTCGTCACTTCCTCCAGGCTGCTCAACACGAACAACTTCTGCTCCTAAATCGGCAAGCAACATCGTGCCGAGCGGTCCTGCTAATACTCTAGAAAGATCGAGGACTTTCACACCTTTTAGTGCTCCTTGCATCATCTACCTCCTGTATGAGTTAGTCTTGTGCGACTGTTGACTTTTCAAAAGGCCACGCAGGTAACATCTTTCGGAGTGGTTTATCTTCTGTATACCCTAGCGCATATCGTGCTTGCATCAGTGTATGAATTTCACGCGTTCCTTCATAGATTACTGGAGCTTTTGAGTTACGTAAATACCGCTCAACAGGGTACTCATTGGAATAACCGTATGCTCCATGTATTTGAACAGCATCATTCGCTGCTTCGTTTGCAAAGTTACACGATTGCCATTTGGCAAGCGATGTTTCCCGAGTATTCCGAACACCTTCGTTTTTCAATTCCCCTGCCTTGAAAACGAGCAAGCGACTGATCTGTAGGTTGGCTTCCATGTTGGCAATCATCTGTTGGACGAGTTGATGCTTCCCAATCTCTGTACCAAATGTCTTTCGTTCATGGCAGTAAGACACAGATGCTTCAAGGCTTGCCATAATGAGACCACATGCGCCTGCAGCGACAGTGAAACGACCATTATCCAACGCCGACATTGCAATTTTGAACCCTTCTCCTTCTTCACCTAACAGATTTTCTTTTGGAATCTTTACGTTGTCAAAGAAGATTTCGCCTGTATTTCCTGCACGAATGCCAAGCTTGCCTTTAATCGCTTTCGAGCTGAAGCCTTCAAAATCACGTTCCACGATGAATGCCGATATGCTGGAATGCTTTTTGTCTTTCTCGCCGGTATACGCAAATACGATAAATGTGTCTGCTACATCACAAAGGGAAATCCATGTCTTTGACCCATTCAGCACATAGTGATCGCCATTTTTCTTCGCTGTTGTATTCATCGCAGCCACGTCAGAACCTGCATTCGGTTCTGTCAATCCGAACGCGCCAATCTTCTCGCCTTGCGCTAGTGGCGTTAAGTATTTTTGTTTTTGTTCTTCGTTCCCCCATTGTAAAATCGTCATGCTGTTGAGACCGATGTGTACAGACGCAGCCGTCCGAAACGCGGTATCCCCACGCTCCAACTCTTCACATACAATGGCAAGTGTGTTGTAATCCATACCGCTTCCACCATATTGCTCAGGAATACAAATGCCCATAAATCCAAGGGTGGACATTTGGTCAACCACACTGCGTTCAAAGTGCATGTTCTCATCCCACTCACCGATGTGCGGAATAATCTCTTTATCCACAAAATTGCGTACCGTTTTCTGAACCATTTTTTGTTCATCGCTTAATGTAAAATTCATCGTATACCCTCTCCATTCTCATTTGTAGACGCAAAAAAGCCAGTCTACTCCCATTAAAAGTAAACTGGCTGACAGTCTTAGAGATCACCATGGCTAGGCAGCATAAGACTTGAACAGTTCATCATTTGGTCACAATTATATGACTAGTTTGATCATTTGTCAATTCTTTCAGAATTATTCTGCGATCACATAGGCTTTTGCCATCAGCTCCAAAAACCGATGGATGCTGTCCTCCGTGTGAACCATGCTCTTTAGAATTTGATGGACTTCTTTTAAGTCTTCATCCGAAGCCATCAGAATTTCCCCGATAATATAATCGCTTTCCATCCAATGAAAAACCCCGTCTAAAAAAAACGTATAGACACGGGGCTCTTCAGGATATTGGCTGAAAAATCGCTGAATGTATGTTACATATTTCTCTCCATCCATGCTGCGTTGCCCCTTAGCTTTGATACTTTAAACTATGCAGCAACGAAGTAAGAGTGACGCCAAATGACTGGATTTCAAAAAGTTAATGAAGATCACTAGAAATAGAACTCTCCTGAACAGATGGTCGCGGCTTTTCCACGCATCCATACATGATCATTTTCACTCGACCACGTAATGTAAAGGTCTCCACCTGGCAAATGAACGGTTACTTCCTCGTCTTTCTTACTTTTCTCATTCAATACGGCCGCCACAACTGCAGCACATGCACCGGTGCCACAAGCTTGTGTGATGCCACTGCCCCTTTCCCATACAGCGAAATCAATCTCTTGTTCAGTTTTCATCTGAATAAATTCTACATTTGTTCCTTCTGGAAAGATTGTCGCTTGTTCAATGAGCGGACCGACGGTTTGCAAATGAGCCATGTCCAAATGGTCAGAGAAAAGAACCGCGTGTGGATTGCCCATTGATATCGCTGTGAGAGCGTGCACTTCCTCGCCAAAAGAAATACGTTCATTTATGACAAGTTCATCTTTGTTTCCTCGCATAGGAATTGCCGCGCGTTCGAGTGCAGGAATGCCCATGTCGACGGTCACTTCATCCACATGACCATTCTTTTTTGGATGCACTTGTGCAGTGACGATCCCTCCTAACGTTTCAATCGTGAATGTGTTTGACCGGACAATACTCGCTTCATATACATATTTGGAAACGCAGCGCAAACCATTCCCACAGTTTTTCGCCTCTGACCCATCATTATTGAACACGCGCATACGAACATCTGCCTTATTTGAAGGTAATATTAAAATCATTCCGTCTGAGCCAATGCCTGTATACGGATTGGCGACGCGAATCGCCGTGTTTTTTAATTGTTCTTCTTTAGGGATTTCATGATGAAACCCGTCTACATAAATATAACTATTGCCCAGTCCATGCATCTTCGTAAATTTCACAAGCAGTTCCTCATTTCCTTAAACGTTCCGTCGTCCAAAAATAGTCATCATCAGCATGCATGATCACCATAGAATAGTTGCAACATGGCAAAATCAATGTCGTTTTCACACCATCAAATGCATCGCGCAATTGTTTTTGTTTCATATAGGTTAACACATTCGGCTCATTGCACTTTGGGCACTCGTCAAAATAGACGTCCCCACCGATGCGATCATACGGCCACGTGTTCTGAAACGGAAGCAACTCCATTCTCTCATCTTCTCCCTTACATTATTCAAGCAATGTTTACGTAACATGAAGAGCATGTTGCACAAACTGCAGCAATGCTCGTTTTTGTTTGTCAATCTCTTCTTCTGGAGGAGCAGCGTGTAAATAAGCTTGTTCTGCACTGCTTTCAATAATCCCAATCACAAGCCTCGCACTACTGCTCGGCTCAACGTGTTCCCCGATCATCTCGTTTCTTTGTGCTTCTTCCAGCCGCAATGTCATCCATGCATAGAACGGCTCGTAAATCTCTTCCCACTCGCGCAAATGCTCGGTAGAAGCGAGCCCTGCGTAAACGAGGGCGTGAAGCTTCCGATATTCTCTTAGATTATCATAGACCGTTACGATAATATCTTCGAGCTGCTTCGCAAAACGCCCCTTTTTATCGACGTTTTTTTCGAGTTTCTTCACAAGTGTGTTGACCAACTCTTCCGCAATGGCTGGCATAACGGAGAGTTTAGAAGAAAAATACAAATAGTACGTGCCCTGTGCTATTCCTGCAGCTTTGACAATATCTGATACTTTCGTACGCTCAATCCCGTTCTCTTTGAACACGTCAATGGCAGCTTGTACGATACGCTCCTTTTTATCCAAACGGTTCACCTCTAAACAATTCATAATCCATCATTATGGCTATATCCAATCATTGTCTTCAAGTTCTTTATAGATCTTCTCAAGCAGCTCCTCTGCAGAGCTACCAGAAATTATTTTTCCTTCAACGATGGCGTAGTTTTTCTTGGCACAAAGGGTGCATTTCCCTAAACATCCATATTCTACCACATCTATATCTGCATCTCTTTCTAACGCCTCTAGTACGGGATGTGTACCTTCGGCAAGGTTGCTCATACAAAATTCTACAATAGGGATCAAACGTCTTCACCATCCTGCCTTTGTGTCATCGTATCCAATCCCTATAGCTACCGTCAATCTTTAGACTAGATCAACGGTTTTGAAACTACTTATAACAGTTGTTGTCAGGATTGAAGAGAATCGTTATACTTTAAGAGGTGCAATTCTTACGAAATGATTTTTACATAGATTCTGTTTTCAGCGAGCGATTTAACGAGAGCCGATCACGCGAATCGCTCAACCAGTGTCATTTTTCAACAAAAGGGGTCCTTCACTATGAAAAAACTTGTCATATTGGGCGGCGGTTACGGTGGCATGAAGATTATGCAACAGTTAAGCGCAAAAGACTTGCCTGAAGACTACGAGATTGTTCTCGTTGACAAACTTCCTTACCATTGTATAAAAACGGAGTATTATGCGCTAGCAGCAGGAACAGAATCAGATCACGATATTCGTGTTCCTTTCCCAAAACATGTGCGCAGACACTTTGGACACGTTCAACACATTGATGTTGAATCAAGAACGATAACGCTTTCTGGTGATCAGCACGACCCAGAGACTTTAAGCTATGACAAGCTCGTCATCGGTCTCGGTGCTGAAGACAAATACCACGGTGTTCCAGGGGCTAGCGAACATACACATAGCATTCAAAGCATGGAAAGCACAAGGAAAACTTACGAGGCCATTAGTAATTTACCACCTCGCGCTACCGTTTCGGTTGTCGGAGCCGGGCTTTCTGGCGTAGAATTGGCAGCTGAATTGCGTGAGAGTCGCCACGATTTGACAATTCATTTGTTTGATCGAGGAGAAACGATTCTCCCGATGTTCCCATTACGGTTAAGTACCTATGTTACTTCATGGTTTGAAAAACATGATGTCGATATCGTTAGCAACTCCAATATTACGAAAGTAAGTGACGGTGCGCTCTACAATCACGATGAACGTGTCGCGTCGGATGCCGTCATTTGGACTGCGGGCGTGCAGCCTGTTGAAGTCGTTCGGAATATGGAAGTTGAACAAGACCGTAAAGGACATATCATTTTGACAAAGCATCATCACATTCCAAATCACCCCGATGTATTCGTCGTTGGAGACTGTGCAAGTCTTCCGTATGCACCTAGTGGACAACTTGCTGAAAAACAAGGGGAGCAAATTGTGATGATCCTTAAAAAGCAATGGGCGGGAGAGCCATTACCTGACACAATGCCTGAAATGAAACTCAAGGGAACCCTCGGTTCTTTAGGAAAGAAAAAAGGCTTCGGTGTGATGGGCGACAAAGCTTCTGTAAAAGGACGTGTCGCGCGGATATTAAAAAGTGGCGTCCTCTGGATGTATAAATACCATAGCGGCGTGTAAAAAAGGAGACGGGGCAGCGTTGCCCGTCTCCTTTTTCTATACTGCTTCTCGGTTAATAATGTCGTCAACTGTACGATAAATAACTTTTAGCTTTGGATCTCCTTCAGCAACAATTTCTCCATTAATCGTCACAAGCGGATAAAACCGATCCTCTTCAATAATTTCTTCAGCCATTTGTTCATAGCCTTGTTTCGGTTGCCCAATATCAATGTACTCAAACTGAAACAGTTGTTCAGGATACTTCCGATGTAACAAGGCTTGGAGCCACTCCATCGTCTCTTTGGATGAAGGCAAGTTCACACAACTTGCGCATTTTTTTTCGGCGCCGTAAACCGCAACCTCAATTCCCACAAAGACCGTCCCCTTTCCAGTTGTGATTCCATTTTACAACGAATTAGAGAAAAAATAACCCTAAACATGGATTTTTACACCTTTGGGTATTATAATAGGTGGTAAAGAAAGGAGTGTTTATGATGACAGAAACAGTAGATATCACAGGTCAAGTACAAGAAGTGCTTGAGAAACTCCGCCCGTTCCTTCTTCGCGATGGTGGCGACGTTGAGCTCGTCGATATTGAGGATGGGATTGTGAAAGTTCGTCTCATGGGCGCTTGCGGTACTTGCCCTTCATCGACAATTACGCTAAAAGCAGGCATTGAGCGTGCGCTCGTTGAAGAAGTCCCAGGTGTAGTGGAGATTGAACAAGTATTCTAAATGCCTGTTTACAGGATTTCATACAAAAAACCACGATGAGAATCGTGGTTTTTTTGATTGATGGGTACATCACTTACGAAACTTTCTTCAAACAGAAACATAGGCGGCCTTGCTCCGTCTACAGCAACCGTGGGCCTAGCAATGTGTATTCCCCCTAGCCTAGCTATGACTGTATAAGCTTATAAACCTTCATTTGTGAAAAGGAGGGCGCTGAAAAAACGACTCACTCTCTACATTACTCGTGAACGGGACCGTCTACGTGGGGAGGTAACCTGTCTACGATATGGCTTTTGTGACGGATATTTTGGACGAGTTTCCTCCAATGATTAGATCATCATTTCTAGTGGTGAGAACTGGATCGTAGGAAATGTGTAGCCTTTGCAGTATTTGATGAAGGCGATGACATAGAAGAGCTCGTTAAGAGTTGGAGGCTAAATGAGGACGGTTAACTCTATTCATATCAAATCAAAAAACTATATAGAATAAACGTAAAATTCTCCCTTTTTTGCTGTAGGGTGTTGAATTTGAGGGGTAGCGCGGTGCTAGGTGCCATTGTGCGTGCTAGTTTGTCTAAATTAACGATGTTGGTGCTCATTCCGCTAAACTCCTGCACCGTTTCCAGGCTCAAGTGCCTACGAAACGTCTGCCACGGCTGGCATTGTACACGTGATCCGGTAATCTGTTACCGAGTTTGCTCAATCTGTTCCTTAGTTTATGCGCATGTACCGCTTTTCCTCAACTTGAGAACAGATCGATCGCAACTCGAGCACAGTTTCCACTTCACCATGCTTACCATTGCTCGAGAGATTAAAACTGCTACAAACAATGGTAAAACTCCTCAATTAGAATGGGATGTGTAGATATGATAAAAAAAAGTCTTTTAATTTCATCGATGATAATTTTGAGTGGTTGCTTTTTTCAGAGCGACCCTGTTAATGATCAACCAGACAGTATTCTTGTGAATATACAAATAGAAGACAATCATCCAACTGAAGAATATTTAGTGCGATTAGCAAGTGGATTTAAAAACGATTCTGAAATCGGCGGGCATTTAAGGTTTTTAAGAACTAGAGATAAGCAGGTGAGTTTTAGGGCGGATACTAACAAGACGTATACGGCATTTGTTTCAAAAACATCAAGATCAAATGAAAGCGACGAACTTTATGATGAGGAACAAGATTCATCGGTAGGAGAGATTCTTGCTGAGGATACTTTTGACCCAGAGGTTGATGAGGATACCTGGGTCATTGAGCTAAATGAAAACTAAATTGATAAATATATCCCCTCCTAAATCCAAAAAAGTAAAGGTATTTATGCCAGCACTTTATAATAGTTTAAATATTCATTGAACGACTCGGCACTCAAGTACCGAATTTTCTAGAAGCACATCTAGCCCGATCATGATTGGTGTTGAACAGCGGGCTTCGTTCATGGCTAGGTAATCCCCGCAGTTCCTGCGGTTCTTAGTTTTTCTTGGAAGATGTTTTTGGTAGCGTTGATGTCGCGATCGTTATAAGAAAAACAAAAAATCCGAATTGACAAATATAACGTGCAATAAGCATAAAAAAACATAAAGAATGAAATCCAATGAAAGAATTAAAAGCGTCACAACGATAAAGTTCCTTGTGACGCTTTTTTGTTATGCAAACATGAAAGGATTTTTCATGTTTGCGTGGGATCCCTGCAAAAAATGGCTCCTCATTTAAAAAAATCCCATCATAGACATCATCTATGTGAGATTTTCTACTTATAACAATCGAAACATTGTTATACGTTTTCAAATTCCCTTTTTCAGTGAGCACTTACCCACGAAATGCCACTTGCATTTATTTAGTTCCCCCACTTTAACTCCATCGATAATGTACAGCAATCTGATTGTGGGTTTTGAGCAGGTAAGAATAGCTGTACAGCAATTCCCGTTGGTGTATAACTCACGTTTGTTCGAGCCGTAAACCCGTGTATCGTGTGGATCAGGTGGTCCACATGTTCATCTTGCCCTTGTTGGGCAGCGTTAATGACTTGATATGAAAACTCTTGATTTTCAAAAGCGTGAAGTAACGTTTGACTTTGTTGGAGTAACAGTTGAATTTCCTGGACGGACTCCGTCAACATCGTTGGGTCTGCAGGCGGGTAATTTCGATAAGCAGGATTGTGCTGATAAAAATGGTACGGACGATACCATCTCTGCATCCATTTTCCCCCTTTTTTTCCATCGTATGTGCATTCCAATGATGATGTGCTAAAGATCGAATTTGAGCAGAAAGTGGCGAACCGCACAACTCCGTTCACATTCTTGATAATTTGGAGCCCCTCTATAAACGCCTAGTGAGTTGGGGTGGGCGGCGGCCATGAGAGTAACCCTTTAAAGTACGATTTTCAATGTTATGTAACGTCTACTACTGAAAATCGCACTATAAAAACTAAAAATCTTACCATAGATAAAGCTAGGTAAGATTCCTGCTAAATACGAGCTCATGTAATAGGAAACCCGCTCATCGATCGTCCATTTGGCACCCTTTACTCGTATACGTCTCATTGATGAGTCATGGACGTCGCACGCTTTTGACCACATTCACCGGTCGATACTTTACCCGTAGCATCCACACACATGCTGGGCACACGCTAAAAAGCACAAGAACGATGTGACTCGTTCTTATGCTCCTCGAGCTTCCCTCATGATGAAAGAGCGATGCTTAAAGAATTCAGTTCAACTACCGCACCTTGGGCACACGGCTTTGCCGCCGTCACTTCATACTGCGGATAATCCATTGCGATTTGTTCAGCGATTTCCACACCTTTTCCAAAAGGCGCTAGACCTAGAATTGTCGGCCCTGCACCGCTCAATGCCGCACCGTAGACACCGTATGACTTGACGTCTTCAAGCGCTTCTCCTAGCCCAGGAACGAGGCCAGTTCTATACGGATGATGGTAACGGTCTTGATTCATCATCGTCCCCGCCAGTTCGTAATCTTCAGCAAGAAGAGCGGCGACGAGCACATTGGCACATGCACTGCCCCGAATAGCTTCCTTGTAATCAAGCTGGTCTGGCAACACTTGCCGCGATTCTGACGTTAGTAATTCTTCAGAAGGAACCATAAGCACAAGGTCTAAACTTGGAATTTGCTGCAGTACGACTCGAGTAAATTGTTCAGTGTGCATGCCGACAGTCAATCCCCCGTACAAACATGCACCAACGTTATCGGGATGACCTTCAAGAACACTAGCAAACCGGAGCTTCTCTTCACTCGTCAGCTGCAAATCTGCCAACTGGTTGGCCAGTTCAATTGCAGCAATAATTGCTGCTGCTGAACTTCCCAATCCCCGGGCTAATGGAATATCTGAGTGCATATGCACGTGACAAGCTGGCAATTCTTTGCCTTTCGTAGCAGCAAGTGCTCGCGCCACTTTGTACACCATGTTCTTCTTGCCTTTAGGAATATCCGCCAAGTGGATCGATGAGGATGTAAATTGCCATTCCTCTGCCGCGTACACTTCCAAATGCAAAAACCGATTTACCGCCAACCCAATCGAATCAAACCCTGGACCGAGATTCGCAGAACTTGCTGGTACTGAAATTGTCATCAATGGTTTGGCTTCAGACGATGGCAAGGTCTTGTTCTTCCAAGACATTTAGAACCCCTCCTTCCACACGATAATGATTCATCACCTTTTCAACAACGTCGAGCTCATTCAATTCCTCGATCAACTGGTCAAATACCCCGCGTGTCGTCTCGTGCGTAACAATGACGACTTCGGCTATCTTTTCTTCCGCATCCAGTGGGCTTTGCATTAGCTTTTCAAAGCTAACTCCATGTGCTGTAAACTGTGAAGTAATCGTCTTGAACGCACCACGGACATCTTGTGCGTACAGCCGAACGTAAAACTTTGCCTCCACATCGTCAACTTCCTTGACAGTCGCTTGTTTCACAACATTCGTATCAATTCGTGATGAATCACGGGAAATGACATGCCGGGCAACGTTAACAAAATCGGAGGCAACAGCAGATGCAGTCGGCAACGAGCCCGCACCAGGTCCGTAGAACATTGTCTCCCCAACAGCTTCCCCATAAACATAAACCGCGTTATATTCATCGTTTACCGAAGCAAGTGGATGGTCATTGGGAACAAACACCGGCTCGACAGACACTTCCAGTTCACCTTCGCTACGACTTGCTAGACCGATCAGCTTCATCGTAAACCCTAGCTGTTTGCCGTAATCAATATCCTCAGGTGCAACACCAGTCATGCCCCTCACATACACACGGTCCAAATCAATGGATTCAGAAAAACCAAGGCGAGATAAAATAACCATTTTACGTGCAGCATCAAGGCCGCCGACGTCTGCGGTCGGGTCACTTTCTGCAAATCCCTTTTCCTGTGCTTCTTTCAACGCCTCGTCATACGTTAAATCCTCTTTTGACATTTTCGTAAGCATATAGTTTGTCGTTCCATTTACAATTCCGATCATTTTTGTAATGTGATCAGCGACAAGCCCTTCGTTTAACGTTCGCAAAATCGGGATGCCACCTGCTACACTCGCTTCATACAAGAGCAAGCAATTGTTCTCTTGTGCTTTCTTCAACAACTCTTCACCGTGTAGGGCAAGTAAATCTTTATTCGCCGTCACCACATGTTTCCCTTGATCAAGCGCCGTCTCAATTAAGCGTTTCGCTTCATCTATTCCACCCATTACTTCAATAATAATATCAATGTCAGGGTCAGTGACAACCTCTTGGCCGTCAGTCGTAAATTGCTCAATGGCAATGCGTTGATCTCTTTCTTTATGCGGATCACGAACCAGGACTTTGCGAACAATGATCTCTTCTGCCCCGGTTTTCGTTTGCAACTTCTCCTTGTGGTGAGTGAGGATGTGCATCATCCCACTACCTACTGTACCTAACCCTAGCAGTCCAACCACAATTTGTTTGCTACTCATCAATGTCCACCCCTGTTCCGATCACTTGACTACCTCTCTTGTTCACTAGAGAAAAACAAATGTCTATTTAATATGGACATTATAGACCGAATAGGAAGACTTTACAAGGGGTAAACTTACATTTTCATGCGAAATTTCTTCGAGTAAACCACGAACCCGCGGTTGTTGAGGGTAAATGTTCCATCAAACATTGTGCGGTGTAACGTAAATACCGTTCTTCTTGAGCAAGCTCCCTTTCAAAGTTTGTAATGTCTGCTGAACGGTTCTCCGCATGCGTGCCTTCATTCATGTAATGATTTTCAATCGTTTCGATATACGTAAGTGGAAGTAAAAGACGCGCACCGATGAGTGACCACGTTCCTTGAGAAAGCGTTCGACCATTTTGATACTCAGAAATAAAAGAATAGCCATCTTCAAATCGCCCCTCTCGATATTCTGCCCGTAAGCGTTCACCGAGATCTCTTGCTGGGTGATCATACACAAACTCTAACGGCAGCTTCACTTGAGTCGTCCGTTCGTTTGTAGCAAACCAAGACTGATTGGAGAACCTTGTATGATTAATTGAGCCGTCATATGATTGAAGCAACGGCTCTCTTCCTTCTTCAACGAGCCACTGCATCGCCGTCTCTGCTCTTCCTAAATAATATGGGAATGTGTACAAAAACTCCCGATCAAAATCATTTTTCTGTCGCCGTGCATCCACTTGCTGATGCCAACTTTCAACCTGACCCATCCTCCGCTCCCAAATGTCTAACCACTGCCCTAAATAGTTTAAGTCAGGGACATTTGGTACCCAACCATGGCTGACGTCGTGGATGTGGGCGAGTTGACCTCCTTCTGTGAGTAGTTCCCCAGCTCGTCGTTCATCAAATTGCGGCAGCATGAACACAAGTTGTTGCGCACCATCAATCTTTGCCACACTTCCCCCACCTACTGTATTTACAGGCTGGGCAATTTCTGCAATCCCTGCATTGTGCAACTGTTTTGCCCATTCAAATTGAATAAGCATGCTGTCTTCTTGTCGAGAATAGGGTGTGACGAGATAAGAGTGACCACCAGCATCAAACCCTTCATACGACCCAAGTTGCCACCGCTCATCACAATGAAAACCGTACTGATCGTATATATTTCTTTCAAACATCTGACCACCTCCGCATATTCTTATATTCTATGATGAGGTGCACAAAGTTATTGATGATCCCACACGTTTGTATTTCTCATATGAGGGTAAACATTACCATATTGTTTAAAGGGGCGTTTTACACGTGAAAACACTATCCATTGAATTAGCGATCGAGCGGTTAGAGTCTAGAGGGGTAACTGTTGACGATATCACAGATCTCGTCTTTGATTTACAAACCCCTTATGTGGAGAATTTAACGAAAGCGACATGCAAATATAATGTCGTTCGCGTATTGTCCAAACGGGAAGTGCAAAATGCACTGCTCACAGGAATAGAGCTTGACCAACTCGCCGAAGAAGGCAAATTACAACAACCGCTACAAGACATTGTGGCGTCCGATGAAGGGTTATATGGCATTGATGAGATCATCGCTTTAGCCATCGTTAATGTGTACGGTTCCATCGGACTCACAAACTTCGGCTATGTCGATAAAATTAAACCTGGCATCATCGCAAAACTGAATGACCATGCTGATGGAAAGTGCCATACATTTTTGGACGATATCGTCGGTGCGATCGCAGCCGCGGCGTCCAGTCGACTTGCCCACTCAGAAGAAGGTGCTGAAGTACCGGACTAACTCTCCCTCGGCACTATGATCACTTCTTCGACGTTTTCGCTGGCACCTACAGGTTATTCTTGCAACATATAAGAAACATACTTTGTGTAAAGGCATAGAAGAAGCGGACGTCCCATTAGAGGATATCCGCTTCTTTTATTCATGAGATATTCTAAATGGGTGGAGAAATCAATTCATATAGATATTAATGAACTGTTGCGCTAGAACGGCCTATGAATGAGTGAACTCGGTAACAGATTAACGGCTCACATGTACATCCTCGCTCTGGAGTATCCACATGATATCGGCGCGAGGCGTGTCGTTGGCACTTCAGCTAAAATCTGCGCTCCAGCTGGAACAGACTGCTCGCAAGATGGCACCCCGCACTGGTCTAACCCTCCCACACAACAGCGCAAATCTGGAAAATCTTACGTTCATTCTATATAGATCAGTTGAACGAAAGAAATGCACTAAACCCTGTGAACGAGATCAGTCTTTAAGGGCAAACGCCTAGCTAATAACTGATGAAGCCCATCTCACATCGACAATGTCGTTACCGATCGTTGTGATCACTGCAAGGGTTGCGGATAACACGAAAAACGTTTGCCGAATGGTAAAAAGTCATGACTAAGGTTCACCACCTGGCACAAGCATGTGATGACCTCTTACTTATGTGACAATCCAGATCCCAAACCGGGCACTTTCGGACCTCAACGGTCACTTATATCACGATTTGTGACCGTTGACTCCGTTTATGGGCGCATCCACGTTAAAAATGATGATTTTTCTTTCCCAAGTGTCACATATATGCATATATGGGGCATTTGGACTTCTTTCCTCACACCGAAGCGTTGAGGTGATGTCTCTCTTGTGCTCTGGAGTACATAGAAAACACGGGGGGCGTACTTTGACCACCGATGTTGCACTTGTAGTCTGGACTGCATAGAAAACACGGGGGGCGTACTTTGACCACCGATGTTGCACTTGTGCTCTGGAGTACAACCATCTGCCAGCAGCTGAAGGCACCAACAAACGGTGCACTTAAGAAACGGTTACGTTCATTCTATATAGATCGCTTTGCGCGATCTTTAGCTTCAACGGCGATATCGTTCTCTCATTTTTGGGGATTTCTAGGTGATTGGTGTTATAGACCGATGCAGAACACCAGCTTACCTGTTACTAGCTACTCTATGACTGTTCGCTTCTATACCGATTGTCAACATGAAGCACTAGCACCCATCGGCTGCTTGCTGCAAGTGATTGTTTCTGATTAGATGAAGTTTTGAGCAAATTATTCGTAATATGTAAGCGGTATCGTTATGCTAAAAGGGCATCACCCAAATACGAAGGAGGCGTTATCAATGAAGGATCGAGTAGTACTTATGACCGGAGGTGCGGGTGGCATCGGACAAGCTGTCGCTCACCGCTTCTTAGACGAGGGTGCAAAGGTTGTATTTGTTGATGTAAGTGCGGATTCATTGGCACGCGTTGAAGAAGGGCTCTCCGATACGAAAGACCGAATTCTTACGATTGAAGCCGATGTGACGAACGAGGAAGACGTGAAGCAGTATGTCAAACAAACCGTCGAAACGTTCGGAAAAATTGATGTGTTTTTTAACAATGCAGGCATCAATGGACCTTTTCAAAATATTACTGAACTCGAACTGAAAACCTTTAATCAGATTATGGATATTAATGTGAGCGGTGTATTCTTAGGGCTAAAGCACGTGTTGGCGCACATGTTTGAGCAAGGGCACGGTACAATTATTAATACGGCCTCTAACGCTGCATATATTGGCTCAGCAGGTATGGCAGGATACATTGCATCTAAACATGCTGTTGCTGGCCTCACAAAAACGGCTGCACTAGAAGCCGCCCCTCACGGTATTCGTGTGAATGCTGTTGCTCCCGCTGCAATTGATACACAGATGCTTAAAGATATCCAAAACAACATTAACCCTGGAAAACCTGAAGAATCATCAGAAGCGTTAAAAGCGGGTATTCCTTTTGGTCGCTTTGGCTCGCCGAAAGAAGTTGCTGAAGTGGTTTGGTTTCTAGCGTCTGATGCCGCTTCTTTTGTTACCGGTTCTATGTATAATGTGGACGGCGGTATGCAAGCAGACTAAATTTTGAAAGGACATTGAGCATTCGCTCTATGTCCTTTCTTTCATAATCGTTAAAAATTCAGTCGCTTCTTCTGTCTTCTGCCCGTGCACGATATACGTACACACGAGTGGCAACTCCAGTTCACCCAATTCCGCTTCCATCATTCTTCCTTCCGCAAGTTCTCTTCTTACAGATGATAATGGCAGAACAGAACATCCTAACCCTTCCTCAATAAAGCGCTTTGTTACATGAACTTGAGAAACACGCATTTGACGAAACGCGGGTACCCGTTGTTTAATTGCCCAGATGACGGTGTCCCAATAACCAGGGTGATTGTCTGTGATGAGCACGTGCCTTTCTAACGCTTCCTCGACTGTCACTGGAAGGCTTGTCTCTTCATCTCCCCCGTCGTGAGGCAATACAAACCGTAACCGTTCCTTTTGTACAGACTCACTTGTAATATGTAGAGAGCTATACGCTTGACGAGACAAACCAAGATCCACTTTTCCACTCTCCACTGCTTCGCCGATGTCGGCTGATTCATAAACGCTTACGATCACTTCTGTGTCGGGGTAGGCTCTTGTATACATCTTCACCCAATATGGCAAATAACTTGAAGCAATTTGCGGAGATACTGCGATGCGTAATTGACGATAGTAGCCTTGTCGCTCACGCTCCATGTCAACGAGACCTTCTTCAAAAGAAGCGAGTATTTGTTCTGCGTGTTTTACATATTTACGCCCGTACGGGGTGAGCGTGACCGCCCTCCCTGATTTCTGAAACAACGGAACCCCTAACAAATTTTCAAGTTGCCGAATATGTACGGTCACCGTAGGCTGTGATCGATAGAGGCGTTCCGCTGTTTGGTGAAAATTCTGAAGGTGTGCTGCTGTTACAAACGTTTCAATCCATTGTATGTTCATCATAAGCTCCCCTCGCTTATTGATTTAATATATTAATCGTTTTTTAATAAATGATTTAATTTTTATTATACACTGCTTCTTTTAAGATGAAAGGGAAAGGAGTGGATGAGAAATGAATAAAGGATTAGAAGGAATTGTTGTAGCGGAAACGATGATTAGTGATGTGGATGGTAAACAAGGAACGTTGTTGTACCGGGGAATACCTGTTGGCGAGTTGGCAACAGAACGTTCTTTTGAAGACGTTGTCTATTTGCTTTGGAATGGAGACCTTCCTTCGAAACAAGAAAGCGCAGCATTTTCCGAACAACTAAAAGCAGCTCGAGAAATTCCCGAATACGCAATCACAATCATTGAACAGATGCCGAAAGTTTCTACCACAATGGAGGTGTTGCGAACGGTCGTCTCCTCTATGTCCTCAACGTGGCCACCAACAATAGAAGACCAGATCAAGTTCGCTGCATGTTTCCCGACGATTATTGCCTACACACATCGCGATAAGCAGGAGTTGCCGCGGATACGACCGAACGCTCATTTAAATCATGTAGAGAATTACATGTATATGCTTACTGGTGAACGACCGGTCGCCACACAAGCGGATGCGTTAACCGCTTATCTGATTTTGACGATGGAGCATGGCATGAATGCGTCTACGTTTGCTGCTCGGGTCGTTGCTTCTACCGAATCAACACTCACGTCTGCAATCACCGGTGCGCTTGGTGCTATGAGCGGGCCATTGCACGGTGGAGCGCCAACTGAAGTATTGCAACTGATTGCTGACGTTCAGAACGGTGAAAGCATCGAGGAAGTGCTTCGAAACAAGCTCGAAAATGGTGAAAAGCTGATGGGCTTCGGTCACCGAGTTTACAAAACATCAGATCCAAGAGCAGAAGCACTAAAACGCCTGTTAGCGCGCCTACAAGACGATGATGATGCATTGGCGCAAGCTGTGCAGATAGAGCAAACGGCCACCGAACTTTTACACACTTATAAGCCGGGAAGAGACCTTCATGTGAATGTTGAGTTTTATGCTGCAGCACTCATGGATACGCTCGCCATTGACCATGACCTCCTCACCCCAACTTTTTGCGTGAGTCGAATCACTGGATGGTGCGCCCACGTCCAAGAACAATCGCAGAATAATCGGATCTTTCGCCCCGACCAAAAATATATCGGTTAAACGAGAGAACCAGCTGGACTGCACAAATTGTGCAGTTTTTTTGATTACATAAAAATCACTCTAGCTAACAAAACTTAACATTGGACATAATCCGAAGCTCAGTGTATAGTTGATTACACAACTAATCAACTATACATCCAATAAGAAAGGGAGCATGCTGTGAAGGCGGTTTTTGATGATTCCAAGCCAATTTTTTTGCAGATTGCTGATATGATTCTAGAAGATATTTTGGATGGGACGTTACAAGAAGAAGAACAAATTCCGTCCACAACAGAAATATCCTCATTTTATCAAGTAAACCGTGCGACCATTCAAAAAGGGCTCGCCATTCTAGTGGAAGCCGGATACGTTTACAAGCAACGAGGCGTCGGTATGTTTGTAGCCACTGGTGCAAATGAAAAACTGCAAGAACAACGAAAAACAGAATTTGACAAGATGTTTATCAAACCAATGATCGAGGAAGCTAGACGGCTTGAATTGAAAAAAGATGAGATTTGGAAATTGATTATGGAGGGATATGATGATTAACGTTCATGATGTTTCTTTCTCTTATGGAAAAGAAACGATTCTAAATAACGTTCACTACGTAGAAACTGAACCAGCCATTGTTGGACTTTGGGGGCGGAACGGCTCAGGAAAAACAACACTGATGAAACTTCTTGCTGGGCTTTTGCAACCACATTCGGGTTCTTTACATGTGAACAAACAGATTCCGTATAACAACAATAAAGCGATGAACGATGTCGCCTTTTTGCAAGAAAGCCACCCGTATTCGGATATATGGACGGTGAATGATGCGATGCACTTCGCCTCTTTGTTTAATGACAACTGGGACCAACAACTTGCCGACCAACTGCTTGAGCGATTTGAGTTGCCACGAAGGAAAAAGGTACGTTCATTTTCCACAGGAATGAAATCAATGCTCACAATTGTCATTGGGCTTTCGAGTAAATCTCCGGTGACAATTATGGACGAACCGACAAATGGCCTGGATGCCCACATGAGGAAAGTATTTTTTGATATGCTCATTGAGACTCATACTGAGCATCCACGTCAAATCATGTTATCCACACACCATATTGATGAAATCTTACCTCTTTGTGAAAAAATAGTTGTGCTACACGATCGAACGATCATTCGTAACGAGCCGGTAGAAGATCTTGATCAAAAAGGCGTATACGTCACCGGTAATGCGAATGACATTGAATCGTTCTCTTCAGGGTCTACCGTTTTAGAGAGAAAATCGTTAGGTAAACAACAACAAGTGATGTTGGACGCACTTTGGAGCGAACAACTGCAACAAGAGGCGAAAAAAGCCGGTCTACGGGTAGAGAAGGCCGCCCTTCAAGATTACCTCGTGAACCTCACAACTAAAGGGGTGACAAAAGTATGAAGCCAATGACTGGACCGCTCTTACTCATGAGAAAAGAAATGAACTTTACGTTTGTCATCAATATGATAATCACCGTTGTATTGTTCTTTAGTTTTGCGTGGATTGGCAGCATAGAGGCTGATGCGAGCTTCGTTTTATTCGGACCCATTTATGCGGTTTTTCTATTGTATCCTTGGGTGAATTTTAAAGGGTACTCCCTCATTTTGTCTCTCGGAGGCACTCGGCGACAATTTGTGATTTCCTTTTATCTCATAGCGATTGTTTTTATGATTTTAAGCGTCGCGATACTACACGGTCTGTATCTCATAAATGATCAACTTCTACAATGGACGACGTTTACTCAAACAGGAGAACTGCTCGGTTCTTCTCACCCACTTCTATATATTTGGGCAGATTTTATTTGGTTGTTTGCTCTATTCTCGATTAGCCTTTTTATTCGCAGCTTTTTGTTTAATTTTGGGTCAATCATGACGCTCAGTCTCGGTGCAGTGCTGCTCATCTTATTCACTTCTTGGTTCTTTTTAGGGGATATGAGTGCCGTCTTTGAGTTCATTTTAACGAACCACCTAGCATTTCTTCATATTATGCTCGGCATCTCGCTTCTTCTATCATTGGTGACATATTTATTAATGAGAAACGGGCCGTTAGAAAATGGAGGAAGAATCGCTTGGCGTTCATCGTAAACGAGGTATCACATCCACTCGTGAACCCCCCTGACCAAACAGAGGTAAAACTTTGTTTGGTCAGGTTTTTTTGTTTCATAAAGGTTTATGCATAGATTTCATACGTTTCTGCCACCATAATAATCCAACCTTAGAAAGAACAGGCGGAACGTGATATGACACTTTTTCTGAAGAAAAAATATAAAGGAGACGGTAATCAAGCCAACTTTTCACCAAGTCTTGAAGCAAATCTTGACGAGATTAAACAATCTGTTGGGCAAAGTGATGACCTTGTCATCCGCCGTTTTCGTTTAGGAAAAACGACGAAAATGCCTGCTGCCGTTGTTTATATTGACGGAATGGTTGATCAGTCTACCGTTGAACACTTGCTCAGTGAGTCGATATTGTTTGACGAAGATTTCTCCAATTTGCAAGAAGCATTACATCTATATTTTGATTCATTTGGTGATACGAAAGTTCTTTATGATCGTGACGCATTACTTACTTCCTTACTAAGTGGTCACGTGATCAGTTTTGTGAATGGCCATGTTCTTGCGTACAGTATTGACATGATTTTCTGGCAAACCCGTCAAGTGGATGCCCCTTCTAGTGAAAATGTCATCCGCGGGCCTAAAGAAGCGTTTGTGGAAGCATTTCGGGTTAATACAACACTCATTCGTCGAAGAATCAAAGACCCGAACTTACGTTTTGAGACTTATTTAATTGGCACTCGTTCAGAAACGACTGTTGTCGTGACCTACATTGCCGATATTGTGAATCCAAAAATATTAAAGGAATTACACGAGCGCATTGATCAAATCCATACAGATAGTATTCAAACGAGTGGTGAGCTTGAAGAGTTGATTCAAGATAATGCCAAAACCCCTTTTCCGAACGTATTCTCTTCGGAACGACCAGATACGATTTCCTCTCACGTCCTGGAAGGAAAAATCGCCATTATTGTAGATGGAAACCCTTTCGTCCTTGCTGTACCAGCGACATTCATTGATTTTATACATAGTGTTGAAGACTACACACAACGGGCGGATGTCGGTTCTCTTCTTCGAATTCTTCGGCTCGTTTGTGTCTTCATTTCTTTATACGTTCCAGCGCTTTACGTGGCGATCACGACGTATCATCAAGAATTGATCCCCTTTAATTTGATGGTCAGTTTAGCTGCTCAAAATGAAGGCACACCGTTTCCTACTGTATTGGAAGTACTCATTCTCGAAGTGCTATTTGAAATTATTCGCGAAGCAAGCATTCGCATGCCTGTACAAATTGGTACAGCCTTGTCCATCGTTGGTGCACTCGTTGTCGGTCAAGCGGTCGTGGAAGCAGGAATAATTTCTTCTTCGGTCGTCATCGTTGTCGCTGTGACTGCTATTGCTAGTTTTGTCTTTCCAATCTACAACATTAGCGTCCCTTTTCGCATTAACCGCTTTATCGTATTAGTGTTCGCTTCGCTTTTTGGCCTGTATGGGATTTTCTTATTTTCCATGCTCCTTCTCATTCATCTGAGCGGTCTGAAATCTTACGGTCTTCCGTACCTCGAGGGCTTAACGCCGTTTGTGAGACGTGATCAGCGGGATACAATTATTAGAATGCCAAAATGGATGTTAAATACCCGGCCTAGAATCGTTGCTAAAAACAACCGTACCCGTCAGCAAACACCCGCGCCCAAACCGGAAAAGAACAGCTAAGGAGGAAAAACGATGCTCACTAAAAACACATTCATTGTTTTGCTTCTGCTAGCTAGTGTTTTGCTCACAGGATGCTGGGATCAGTGGGAACTTCGCGATTTATCTGTCGTTACCGGACTTGCGATTGACAAAGGAGAAAATGATGAATTCATACTGACGATGCAAGTCATTAATCCAAGCGAGATCGCCGCTCAAGAAGAAGGCAGTGGATTTACGGCAGCTCAAAATTACGAAACGCGAGCATCGTCTATTCAAGAAGGATTTCGAAAGCTGACCCAACAAGCCCCTCGCCGTGGGTATTTTTCACATATTGCGGCACTGATCATTAGTGAGGAGGTCGCAAGCGAAGGTTTAAGTAATTTCCTTGATCACTTCTACCGTGATCATGAAATTCGCTCAGACTTCTTTCTTCTCATTGCTCGAGGAGAGTCAGCATCCGATATTCTTAGCTTGTTACCTCCCATTGAAGAACTTACGTCCGTAAACTTGAAGCATTCTCTTTTATATAGTGAAAACAGTTATACCGCCGTAAAAGGGGTTACGCTGGATGATCTTTTTGAAGACCTTGCAGCAAGAGGCATTGATCCTGTTATGGAAGGGGTGTCAACGAGCGGGGATGTCGCCACGGGAAAATCAATCGAAAATCGTGAGTCAGTGAAACCGAGTGCTTATTTGTATGTAGGTCACTCTGGTTTTTTCAAGGCCGATCGATTCGTAGGTTGGCTAGATGAAGATGAAGTGAAAGGATACAACTATGTGATGAGTGAAAATCAAGATACACCGGAGACCCTCTCCTGCCCAGATGATGGCACCTTTGTCCTGGAGACGCAAAGCATTGAACCCAATATTATTGTCCACTCAGGTAATTCCCCGAAAATTAACATTGATATCAAAATTCATAGTACACTTTCAGAGATGAATTGTGAAGGAATTGATGTTGAGAAGAAGGAGTCAAAACAACTGATGGAGGGCATTATGAACGACGAAGTCGAGGCGCTCGTCAATATAGCTATCCAAAAATCAAAAGAAGAACGTGTAGATATTTTTGGGTTAGGCCGAGAAGTCTATCGCCAAAAACCTCGTCTATGGGAAGAATTAAAGAGCGAGTGGTACACACATTTAGCTGAAATTCCTGTCCATGTGAACGTGAATACAGAGGTTGTAGGGTCAGGGGATGTGAATAATACGTTTAATGTTCGGGATTATATCGATGGCGATTAAAATAATTGGCGTGATCATAGGGGCAATCATACTGTACTTGGCACAAAGACAACAGCTTGTGAATAAAGAGGACCCTCGACTGCATCCTACTTTTATTGTGATGCTTAGTGTAACAACTGTTTTCGTTTTGCTCTATGTTGCTGACGTGAATATCCCGAGCTTTACACGTTTACTGAGCAACTTGGCGATTACTTGGTAGAAAGGATGTTGAAGATGACGACACCAACGATTAGTTCGAATCAATTCCGCTCCATTGTCATTTATACGACGTGTGGCACGGCTTTGTTGAGCTTACCGACCACACTTGCCAACATCGTTTCTCAAGATGCATGGTGGATTCCCCTCGTCTCACTACTATTAGGGTTTCCCTATGTTTTGCTCATCATTTTATTTGGACGTTGGTTCCCAAATGATACATTTGTCATAATGCTCACGAGGTTGTTCGGAACGTGGTTCGGTAAAATTGCAGGTGTGCTTTTTCTACTTCTACCATTTCTCTCTGCACCTCACCACCTCCATTTTTTCACTCAATTCATTATGACTCACTTTTTTCGTGACACCCCATCAATTATTCTTACAGCCTCTTTCATGGCGGTTGTCACCGTCGCTGTGTACCGTGACATTGAAGTTATCGGACGCGCAAGTGAGCTCACGATGTTTATCTTTATTTTTTCTGTGCTATTGTTTTCGGTGTTTGTTATTCAAGACGTGGATACTTCGTACTTAAAACCGATGTTTCAGAACGAACCACGAACATATGTAGAAACAATTTTATTTATGAATTCAAGAATTGTCGCTGTACATATGATCATTCTACTCGTTTTGTTTCCACGAAATATTCAAGATAAACGAAAAGCTGAACATGCTCTTATTAGCGGATATATTATCGCTTGTCTGCTTTTGTTTATGACTGTATTTTTGTCGATTACGATATTGGGACCTGAGCTAACTAAAATCCAACTGTACACCGGTTTCAAGCTCGGTCAACGTGTAGAAATCGCAGGAATAATTGAACGTTTGGAATCGTTTCTGTATGTCATCTTTTTCATTACGCTCTTCTTTAAACTAGCCATCTATTTATATGCAACGTCGTTTAGCTTTGCCAATATCATCGGTATACGCAACCATGAACCTTTAGCCATTCCATTTGGAATTCTAATTACAGTTCTATCCATGACCGAGTTTAAAAGTATGATCGATGATAGCGACTTTTACTTCTTAGGTTCGTTATACTTGATCGTACCGATTGTTTACGTAATCCCGGCGCTCATGCTTATCACGGGCATCATTAAGCGTGCGCGTGCTCATCAGCCGATTGTTCCTAAACACCCGTCTGGAGCAACCACACGTAATCATCATGACCTGTGATGAGTACGTGTGGCGCGTGATCATAAGCAACCCATTGAAAACGAAATACAAGCCCCGTTTCTGCCCCACCCCGGCTTGGAGAGTGTGTCCAGTATTCTGGCAAATTCGAGTAAGAAAAATGATAGAAAAACCGTTGCTCAACCCATCCATAAGGTCGTTGCCACTCATCCCGAGCGAGGAACACCGGGGGCGGTAACGATTGAATACCTGTCTCTTCAATACATTCCCTCACTGCGGCATCTAGGACCTCTTCACCGGACTCGACAGTTCCTTTTGGAACTTGTATACCCGCTTGAAGAGAATTCTGGGTGAACACGAGTAAATGCTGGCCTTTTGTTACGTAAGCATATACTTTTGGGATCTATAACGCCCCCTCTACGGATTTGTCGAGATCGTGCAAGCAGCCAAACTAGGTACAGCAAATGTTGGCGGGTCGTTTTTGTTCATTGCATCTGTCTGCAGGGTCACCCCCGTATCCACGTGAAGGGTGTCAATCTTCGCTCGAATACCTGCGAGAATATCGGTGTCATAGTTGTCCCCGACGAGCAACGTATCATTATACGTCGTCCCGAGCCGTTGAATCGCCTGAGCAACAATCCATGCCTCAGGCTTTCCAACAACGGTGGCTCGTTTTCCGCCTGCCGCTTCAATGGCCGCGAGAATCGATCCATTTCCAGGACTCATTCCTCGTTCAGTAGGGATGACCCGATCACCATTTGTAGCCAGAAGCATTGCTCCTTTTTGAATAGCAAATGACGCCGTTTCAAGCTTCTCGAAAGTAAACGTCCGGTCAATTCCGACAATCACCGCTTCCACATCCGTGTCGCTTTCTTCTACACCAGCCTGATGAATCGCTGTCTTCAGACCGTTCTCGCCAATGACAAACGCGCGTTTAATTTGTTTAGCAACTACATAGTCTGCCATCGCCATCGCACTCGTATATACCGTTTCGGGTTGGGCCGGCACCCCCATAGTCCTTAATTTCGCGACAACTTCATCGGTGGTTTTTGATGAATTATTCGTGAGAAACATGTACGGCTTACCGGCCTCTTCTAACTCTTGGACAAAAGCACGGGCTTCTGGAATAACCGTGTTGCCACGGTAGATCGTGCCATCAAGATCGAGAAGATACCCTCTGTATTTACAAATCATTCGCTTCCCTCATTGTCTGGCAAGAAGGCGCTAACAGGCCCTAGTTCACGATCAAGGTACTCCGTCACTCTTGAAGAGTACTCTTTTAACGCTTGCTGCTCACTTTGAATAACGGTATGCAATTTGCTGTGATCAATATTAAGATAGTCTTCGACTAGCACTTTTCGAAACACCAAAACTTTTTGCAAAGAAGCTGCCTCTTCACTAGAAATTACACGTTCATCTTCCAATATATCGAGTATGTCGCTATAACTTCCCGGGTCACGCATAATAAATCCATCGATCATCTGATTGCCAACATCTAGCATCGCTTCAATATATCCTTGCGTGATTCGTTCAAGAGCAAGCTCATCCACTGCCTCTGTCCACGATGGTTGGCTACGAAACGTTTCCATAAGTCGGTCCATATAGCGAAGTCTTCTGTAAATAAGTTTTCTGTCTACAAAATACATTTTTTTGCCTCCTGTTCACCCCTATTATAAAACAGCCGTTTCCGAGAAGAAAGCTGAATAAATCGAGACAAACGTGACCATGCTAACACGAAGGAGATGGTCAATTGTGGATGATAAAGAGCGAAAGTATGAAGACTTTGAAAGTGTTGAATCCATTGATCACGATATCATTCCAGAAGACTTACCAGAAGGACCTTACGGGGCACCTGTTGATAAGCCACTCGGAAAGACCGAGCCGTGGGAGCCAGGTCAGCATGCAAAGAGCGCCTTCACGTATGAAAACCGCGAACTGCATGCCGGTAGGGAGCGGAAAGACCCGAATGCCCATGATCCCCATTCAGAAAAAAGAGGAGACGAAGCCGATTAGGCTTCGTCTTTTGTCGTATTCAATAATTTCGCCGCACAGTGGCTGTTTTGAGAGGGTGAGATAAGTTAAACTTTTAATTTTCACGGAGTAACCTGACCAGACCATGCTATCGGCAACACACGTCATCCAAGTATACGAAGAAGTTTGGGGTTGGAGCTGCTCCCTACGTGATTGAAGGGGTAGCGCAGTGGTAGGCCCCATTTTGTGCGCAGTTTGTTGTTGCTTTCTACTGCAGGCGGATGGCTGTGCTCCAGAGCACAAGGGCAACTTCGGTGGCGAAACATCTGCCACCGTGTTTTCTATACAGTCCAGACTACAAGGACAACATCGGTTCACGTTTCTGCCTCCTGGCCACGGTGTGTGGAAAGAAGTCCAAATGCCCCATATATTCATATTTGTGACACTTGAGAAAGAAAAATCATGATTTTAAACCTGAATGCGCACATAAACGGTGTCAACTGTCACAAATCGTGCGATTTGTGACAGTTGCGTGCCGAAAGTGCCCGGTTTGAAGGCTGGATTGTCACATACGTGACCGACCATTACATGCTTGTGCCAGGTGGTGAGCCTCGGTCACGACTTTTTACCCTTCGTCAAACTTTTCTCATGTTGCCCGCAACCCTTGCAGTGACGAACAACGATCGGCAGCGAAGTTGTCGAAGTGCAACGAGATGAATGTCAACAGACAATATGCAAGCACTCACCCGCAAAGGCCCAACTCGGTCACCCTATTCAATGAATTTCTATCGTTCAACTTTTATAGATCGCTTTTCACGATTTTCTGCACCGGCGAATGACGTGCCTACTCACTTTTGGGAATTTTTAGGAGTTTGATGATCTAGATCACTTTTGAACACCACCGCAGACCTCTTAATGTAAGATCTATGAACGTTCATTTCTATATCGAACGTGAGCTCTGTTTATTCATGTAAAGACCTCACGAGCTAGCAACCATCATCGGCACCAGAGGTGCCGATGGCAACCCGAACAGTCTTCGGTACGGCTCGTGTTGACCTTTGTAACAGAACAGAGCGGTGGAATTTCTTACAGCAAACGAATGCAGAGGAAAGTTGATGCTGTTACAACCTTAGGGACAGTTCAACTTATTTCGATCGTTTTCGCTGCCTACGTCTCGCCTCGGCGTTCCATAAAATGAATTCCAAGTGCAGTAAATGTGCAACCGATAAACACGAGAATGGAGATGGGCAAGAGAAACTCATCAAAGCTCCAATCATAAAGTGTCACGCCATACAATAGTTCCATTCCATAGCGAACGGGTGAAAGATACGACAGTGCATACATAAAGTCCCCGGTCACATGCAAAGGCCAAAACGCCCCTCCAAGCATCCCACTTCCCATCGCAAAAAGCATCACTAACCCGCTTAGTTGTGTAAGATTATTAATTAAGCTACTCAGAAAGATCCCGACCGCCATCACGGCAAACAGATAGGGTATCACAGCAATATACGTTAACCAATACCCACCGTAAAATGGGAAATCGAATAGGTAATAAAAGATCGTTAAGGCGGTCATCACTTGAACGTAGCCAATAAGAAAGACAACGAGCAAATAAGAACTGTAGATGCCCCACTTCGAGCTCGGTGATAAGATAATGCGGTCCCAAATGCGACGACTTCTCAATTGTAATATGTCACTAACTGAAAACGCGATCGTGTAAATGACAAAAAATAATGCCCAACCAAACATATTTTTCACCGTATTATTAAATGGCTCGCTATTGTCTATTCCAATATAAGACGTTTCCACTTCAAACACGGAATCCAGCGCTTCCATCTTTTCAGCCGTCTCACCTGTCAGGCTAGTCATTATATAAAACTGATCCAATACTGGCACTACGCTCATTTCTGTCATGGAAGGTGTCGTGAACGGCTCCACAATATAATCATCTTCATACAACCCAAAGATCGCATCCACTGTCTGCCTCGTTCGAATAAGCTCTCGTTCTTCTTGGGACAAGATTTCAAAACTTACCTCATCAGTAAACGATTGCAATCGCTCGACTTTCGCCTGGAAAAGCTCTTCTTCCATCGACTCATTGTACACAAATGCAGAAGTACGTTCTGTTTCTTCTAGACCTGTAACCGTTGCAAACAGTACGGTCACAAATAACATTGCGAGTAGCGTCCACGGGTTTCGAACCGTTAACAGTGTTAACTGCCACAAGATCCCTCTCATCACCTCTGCTCCTTTCTTCGCATCAAGGCTGACGCAATTAGCGTACACACGATTCCAAAGAGCAATAAATATACGAAGGAAGCAACCATCGTCTGAATTGCAAAGCCTTGTTTTGCTTGTAGGAGAACGGTCAAGCCGCTTCCATTAGGCATGAACTGGCCGATTTGGGCGAAGATTGGAGCAATCATAGCTGTATCAAAAAAGTTCCCGCCTAGAAGCCCCATTGCTACAAAAACAAATGAACTAATTACAGAGATCGACTGCTCTGTTCCGTATGCTAGGGAAAGGGCTACAATCAGTGCACTTAATCCGCCAATGGCTAAACTAAACACACTCAACGCAAATATAAAAACCGGAAGGGATGCTACTTTAAATTCAAAAAACAAACCGGCAATCGTAAAAATGACGGTCAATTGTCCAAATGTTAGCATTGCTCCAGTCAATACACGGCTCCCAATAAATGACACGAGTGTCATGTTAGATACGACCATTCGATCCAATGTCAGATTCTGCTTATCTCGAATCGCAAAGTTTGCCATCGTTGATGCTACATAGAGACTAAAAAACACGGTGAACGATACGACAGAATACTCAAACATCGATATGCTTTCGTATTCCAATTCGGAGGTTTCTCCAGCTGGCATATAGTCCTCTACTGCACCGTCTTCACCAATTGCCACATGAAATTGAAAATAGAAAATAAACTGTTCGACCCACTCCGCAACCTCTGTTGCCCCTTCGTTCACTTCTACATTGACCATAATCTCTGGTTGACGAGCATCGGTTGTTTCATCAAAGAAAACCCGCTCCCACACCATTTCACGATAATCTTGTGGAAAAGAAATAATGAGTGCATAATTAGAAACATCGACCTCATTTAGGCGGGTGTACGTTTGAACATGGATCATTTCAGCAAGTTCATCTGTTTGAAAAAAACCATCCACCAAACTGTCTGGAAGAGAAAGGGAGTTCGCGGAAGTAAGTATCGCTTGGTCCACCTCTGGATGGCGTTCAGCAAACGATTCGAGTGCATCATCTAACTGACGTTCATCTACAACAGCAACGTTCATCGATTGAAGTTGCCAGCCGTCCTCATTGCTACCAATCATGTTAATAACGATGATGACGATGAGCGGAACGAGAAGTAACAGGACCCAGATGCTTCTCGTTGCTTTGAAGGAAAGGAATTCTTTTTGTACTAGTGCCCACATGATCGTACCCTCCTAATCCCTGAGCTTGCGCCCGGTCAGATGCAAAAACACATCTTCCAATGTGGATTCTTTTGCGAGCACTCCATGCACACGTATTTGATTCTCAGTAATTACACGCATCAAATCCTGAAACAAAGGGTCCCGATTGCTTGTCACAATGATTCCCTCGTCTGTTTTGACAAGATCTTTGATCTGCTTTTCTTGCTGGAGCAATTCGTACAACTTTTCTTTACCTTCTTGCACATGAACTTCATACGTACTGCCACTTCCAAGAATCTGCTTTATTTCTTCTAAATTTCCAGAAGCAATCACTTCCCCTCGGTCCATCACATACAAACGATCACAAATAAACTCCACTTCTTCCATATAATGACTCGTATACAATATCGCCATCCCTTGCTCTTGTTGCAACGTTTTCATTAAATCCAGCAAATGTCGTCTTGATTGAGGGTCTACACCGACCGTTGGCTCATCAAGGAATAAATATTCTGGCCGATGGACGAGTGCACACGCAAGGTTTAAACGGCGCTTCATTCCCCCTGAAAATGTCTCCACTTTTTCCTTTTTCTTTTCTTCCAGTCCAACATCTTGAATAAGCCGAGCGATTGTTTCTTTACTTTCTTGTTTGGACACCTTATGTATTTTTGCAAAAAAATTCAGATTTTCTTCAGCAGTCAATTCGGGAAACAGCGCGATATCTTGAGGAACGACACCAATTCGTGCGCGATATTTTTTCAGATTTTTCCTCACATCCGCCCCATTGATACACACTTGCCCTGTCGTTGTTTGAATGAGCGAAGCGAGCATAGAAATTGCCGTTGTTTTCCCTGCACCATTCGGTCCTAAAAGTCCAACGGCTTCACCTTCTTCTATATGAAAGTTCAACCCTTTGACCGCTTTCGTCTGCTTGTAGCTCTTCGTAGCTTCAATCATTTCAATCATGCTCATCACCTCTATCACGTACAATACACGATTTCACAGCAAATCAAGAGTACCTACAGTCATTTCTTGCAAGTGACCAGAGTCACTTTTTGTCAGTCCACCATAGTCAGAAAAGATAAATGTCCAAGCCATACTTGTTTTTGGAAGGACGTGAACATGAAAATGACCTTTCGCAATCGGTTTACTATCTTGAACAAAAGCGAGCATTTGTCGGATCCAAGGGGTCTGGTCTTCATTTTGAATGAGTGCAGAGACGAGCAGCTCACCTTTATGGTTTATGGCGACACGAAAAACAGTATATGGTTTTCGCGGTGTACAAGTAAACAGTTTTTCAACATGTTTGCGATCTTCGATCGAAATGGTCTTCTCCCATGCAGGATGCCAGTAGAGTGTTTGTTCCATCCAATCAACACCTCCTCTGACAACTAGTATATCAAAATATTATCCGCAGATAACTATTCTAAATATTCATCATAATCCGCATAATCTATTGACTTTTTAGATGCGGAGTACTATCTTTAAGGTGAATAATAATTTTAAAATGGGGGGCTTGAGATGAAATATATACACAGCTCATCAAAATGGTGGATGCTCGCATCCGCAGCATTACTGCTCGCTGCTTGTGGTGATGATACGGAGGAAGAGGCTACTGGCGGTGACGACTCAGATGACTCTGCTGAAAACGGCGGAGAAGATGGTGGGGAAATTTCAGGAGACCTTGAGATTCAATATTTCGTCGGTGGCTACGGAGATTCGTGGTGGAAAGAAATCATTAGTGATTTTGAGGCTGAATATCCAGATGTAACAGTCATTGAACACGCTGGACCAAACATTAATGACGAAATGAGAACGCGGTGGATTTCAGATGATCCGCCAGATGTTGTTTATATTGATGGGGCTGGTTCTAGTGAAACACAGATGATCGAGGATAACCAATTAATGGACCTTACGGATTGGCTAGATGATGTTGAACTTGAAGATGGATCTGCGCTCCTTGATAGCTTTATCGTAGAACCGAACCGTCATGACGGTCAAATTTACACGTTGCCGCTCGTCTTTGATACGTGGGGAACATGGTACAACGCTGGACATTTTGAAGCCGAAGGCTATGAAGTGCCTACAGATTTTGATCACTTTATGGAAGTGATGGGTGATGTTCAAGCAAATGAAGACATTTCTCCTTTCGTGACCACTGGTCAACATCCATACTATTTCTTGCGCGGGATGCTCTATCCAGCTTTTGCTTCTGTAGGTGGGGATGAACTCCTTGCCGATATTGTTACAGGTGCGGAAGGTGCATGGGAAACACCTGAAGTTGTCGAAATCATGGAAAATGTTGAACAGATGCAAACAGAAGGATTTTTCGATTCTGGGCTTGGCGCGTTTAACCATACTCAGTCGCAGATGAACTTTATTCTTGGCGACAATGCCTTCATCCCAGTTGGTTTCTGGTTGCCAAACGAAATGGCAAACGACACACCAGATGACTTTGAGTTTGGGTTCATTCCTTCACCAATGCAAGCCGCAGGTGAACCGTATCGCGTCGTGCCAGATTTACGTCCACTTGCTATTGCTGAAAATGCAGAGAATCCAGATGCAGCGAAAGCGTTCGTTGATTTCGCCTTTAATCGTGAATACGGTGAACTGTTCTCCGAGCATACCGGGGCGATGGTTAACATTACAGACATTGACTTAGATGGTAATGAAAATGTACCAGATTATCTCATATCCGCAAATGAAATGATTAATGACGAGTCACAAGTTCAAATTAACCAGCTTCCACACCCAATGAGTGCTGATTTGGAACAACCGATCAGTGACGCACTCGTCTCATTGATGACCGGAAACATTGGTGCTTCCGAGTTTATTGAAAGCGCAGAAGCAGCCGCCGCTAGTTACCGTTAATACAAACATCAAAAGGATGTAGTGATGACGATGCACTACATCCTTTTGTACATATCCGTACGATCTTTGAAAAGAGGTGATCACCATGGTGCAACCAAAAAGTCAGCGTTACTTATTTTTAGCCTTTTGTATCGTTCCAACGCTCGTTCTTTTTATGATCTTTACAATCTACCCGATGTTAAACGGGTTGTATCTCTCCTTCTTTGAATGGTCTGGTTCAGCAGGAGGTCGCACATTTATCGGTCTTGATAATTACGTGCAACTATTTAATGACAGCATTATTCCTCGCACCATCTGGCATGATTACTTTCTAGTGATTACAAAAGTATTCGGCATTATGATCCTGGCAACATTTTTTGCCGTTGCCCTTACTCAGTTAAGGCTACGGGAGGCTCCTTTTTACCGAGTCATTTTCTTCTTTCCAAATATTATGAGTGTTGTAGTCGTCGGGATTCTTTGGTCATTTATTTACAATCCGTCACTCGGGATCGTAAATTCTGGTTTGGAAGCCGTCGGTCTTGAAAATTGGACTCAACCTTGGCTTGGTAGCGAGACGTGGGCTCTTCCGAGCTTGGTTCTACCTTCTGTATGGGCAGGAATTGGTTTATTCATGCTCATGATGATGGCGGGTATTTTGAACGTACCGAAAAATACGTATGAAGCAGCGAGGATCGATGGTGCCAATGAATGGCAACAATTTTGGAAAGTGACGATGCCTCTTATTTGGCCACAAATCAAAAATTCCATTCTTTACATCGTCATTACCACACTGAACGGATCATTCATCCTCGTTCAAGTGATGACGCAAGGTGGACCGAACAATTCAACGCACGTGATGGGTTCGTACTTATACCAACAAGCCTTCAATCAGTATAACTTTGGATACGGAGCGACCATCGGCGTCATGATTCTCATTTTGTCTCTCATTACTATTATGATTCTACAATTCTTCTTACGTCGTGAGAAAGTCGAATACTAGGGGGGATCTCATGCAGACAGCGACAGAACAAAACAAGAAAACCAATCAAAGCTTCAAACATACACTCGCTCGTGCAGGCATTCGAATCCCACTCATTCTTTGGTCCATTGTTGTTCTTTATCCACTTGCCTGGATGATTGTTGGGGCATTCAAATCGAATGCAGAGATTTACGCTTCTCCTTGGGGGTTACCAGAGACGTGGAACATCCAAAACTTCGCAGATGCGTGGGTAAATTACGAAATAGGCAGTGCATTCTTAAATAGCTTTCTCGTCACTGGTGGTGGAACTTTACTTACAATCGCTCTTGCATTGCCTACATCTTACGCGCTAGAACGTCTGCGCTTTTATGGACGGATGCCACTGTATTACATGTATATTGCCGCTATGCTCATTCCTGTTGTACTCGGCTGGATTCCGTTATTTTTCATTCTTGGGAATTTAAATCTACTCGATAGTTTACTAGGGCTCACCATTGTGTACGCTGTGAGTCAAGTTCCGTTCAGTGTATTTATACTGACAGGTTTTATGAGTTCATTTCCTAAAGAATTGGAAGAATCGGCGGCGATTGATGGATTATCTCCGTACGGCACGTTATGGAAGGTCGTTACTCCTCTTACGATGTCGGGAATTATTACGGTGTCGATTATGAATGCGATTATTTTTTGGAATGAGTATTTCATGGCACTCATCTTTTTACAATCAAGTGAAAACTACACGCTCGGTCTTGCGATGGACTTGATGAATAGTGAAGCGCAATACACGAATGCGTGGGGAACGCTGTTTGCCGGACTCACCATTTCCATTATTCCAGTCATCATCTTATACAGTGTGTTCCAACGCAGAATCACTAAAGGGATGACAGAGGGCGCGGTTAAAGGGTAAAAGATGATGTCTAAACGAGAAAGGAGGCTTCTGGGTGTTGATGACGAGGCAATACGGCAATAACACAACGTAAATGGAAAGAAAAAGGGAGGATGAAATAATGAAAAAAGGAATGCGACAAATGGCGTCACTCGGTCTCATTGGAGCGCTTGTGCTTTCCAGTTGGGCTACACCTGCGACATCCAAAGCGAATGATGGAAAAAAAGACTTTGTTCTCTATGAAAATCTTGATGAAGCTACCATTGAAGTGACGGATCATGTTCAGTTAACAGGGATGAACGTCTATTCAGATGGCCACTTTACACTTGCCGACCCTGAAGATGTTCAATGGACATCCACAAACAGAAATGTGGCAACTGTTGATGACACTGGCCGGGTTGAGTGGACGGGACAACCGGGTCGCACATACATTCGAGCAACGAATGGCAATTATTCAGATCGCATTGCCGTACACAATCGCCCCAACCAAGACGTCCCAGATGTGATTAAATGGTCAGGTGGTGAACGTCATGATCTCGTCTCCCACGCCATTAATAACATGACGATGGAAGAAAAAGTTGGGCAAATGCTCATGCCAGACTTTAGAAACTATGACGGAGCCAATGTCACAGAAATGCTTCCTGAGATTGAGCAGTTGGTGCAAGAATACCACCTCGGTGGTGTGATTTTGTTTCGGGAAAACGTCGTGACCACGGAGCAAACCGCACGTCTCGTCGCTGATTATCAAGCGGCTTCTGACAAGTACGGACTGCTCATGACGATTGACCAAGAAGGCGGCATCGTTACTCGCCTCCAGTCAGGAACTGACATGCCAGGGAATATGGCGTTAGGTGCTGGACAAGATGTTGATACGACACGAGCCGTTGGACAAGCCATCGGGAATGAACTTGCTTCTTTAGGCGTGAACATGAACCTCGCTCCAACGTTAGATGTAAACAACAACCCAGACAACCCTGTAATTGGTGTTCGTTCATTTGGGGAAGACCCGAAACTCGTGTCTGAACACGGGGTAGCATACATTGAAGGTGTGCAAAATGCCGGTGTAGGCGTTTCAGCAAAACACTTCCCTGGACACGGGGATACCGATGTGGACTCGCACCTTGGCCTTCCTTCGGTCCCTCATGATCGTGAACGCTTGTTTGACGTCGAACTGGCACCATTCCAAGCAGCGATTGACCACGGTGTTGATTCGATTATGACCGCACATATGACATTGCCTGAAATCGATGATACGACGGTCATTTCCGAAAAAACGGGTGAAGAAATTACATTGCCAGCAACCCTTTCTTATGAAGTGTTAACCGGTCTTATCCGAGAAGAGATGGGTTATGATGGCATTGTTTATACTGATGCACTGAACATGAATGCGATTGCTGATCACTTCGGTCCGGTTGATGCATCGATCCGTGCAATTCAAGCAGGCTCAGACATTGTGCTAATGCCTGTCGGCCTGAGTGCTGTTGCTGAAGGGATCTATGAGGCTGTCAACGAAGGTGACATTAGCATCGAGCGCATTGAACAATCGGTGGAACGCATCCTTACGTTAAAGCTTGAGCGTGGCATCATTAAAGAAGAAGCGCCAGCGCCTATTGAAGATGTTATTGAAAACGCTGAGCGTGTCGTTGGCTCTGTTGAACACCAAAAAGTTCAAAAACAAGCCGCGGAAAAAAGCATTACAGTTGTGAAAAATGATGACAACATTTTGCCACTTCAACCTGAAAGCGACGAGCAAATCGCTGTTGTATCAAATAATTATCTCGAAGAACTCGAAGCTTCAATCTCTCCTCTTCACAGCAACGTCGATTACGTCGAGCTTGGTAGTGACGGGCTAACCGAAGAGAATTGGGAGACGATCAACGCAGCTGATTATGTAATTGCAGCGACCACATCGGCAACAAATGCAGATCGTGATGCCAATCACCCGCAAATTCAGATGGTGAATGAAATTCAAGAAAATGCTGATGCTTCGGTAATTGCACTTGGGGTCAGAAACCCATACGACATTATGGCTTATCCAGATGTAGATGCTTATGTTGCACAGTACAGCTTTAGAGATGCTAGCTTTACAGCTTCGGCTAGGGCGATCTTTGGACGATTGGGTCCGACAGGGAAACTGCCTGTTACGATCCCGACAATTGATGGAGATGATGTACTGTACGAAGCAGGTCACGGCCTTACGTATGATGAGGTTGAACAGCCTGAGGCTTTCCAACTTGGTGTTGACGCCTTACTTGACAACCTCGACGTTTTGGAAGATAAGCGTATCGGAATTGTGACGAACCCAACTGGTGTAACACAAGATTTAGACAACATCGTTGATGTTCTCGTTGCTGAAGAGGACTTAAACGTCACGTCATTGTACGGACCAGAACATGGGATTCGCGGCGATGCACAAGCAGGTGACTATGTTGAGTTTTACATCGATGAAGAAACTGGATTACCTGTGTATAGCTTGTACGGAGAAACACAAAAGCCAACACCGGAAATGCTCGAAGACGTTGATGTACTTCTCTTTGATATTCAAGATGTAGGTACTCGTTTCTATACGTATATTTATACGATGGCTTACCTTCTTGAAGCTGCACAAGAAAATGATAAAGAAGTGATCGTGCTTGATCGTCCGAATCCTATTAACGGTGTTGATGTTGAAGGACCGGTTCTTGAAGCACCAAAATACACTTCTTTTATTGGGAATTATCCAATTCCAACACGCCACGGTATGACCGTCGGTGAACTTGCTCATTACTTTAATGATGAACATGACATCGGTGCAGACCTTACGGTGATGGAGATGGAGAATTACGATCGCAGCTTGTATTTTGATGAAACTGAGCTGCATTGGGTCATGCCATCCCCTAACATGCCAACTGTTGAAACAGCGGTCGTTTATCCAGCCACTGGTATCATTGAAGGAACGAATCTGTCTGAAGGCCGAGGCACGACAAAACCGTTCCAGTTGCTCGGCGCACCTTATGTGAACAGCACTGAACTTGCGGCAGAGCTTAACAGCTTAGACTTAGATGGGGTACTTTTCAGAGCAGCATCATTCACACCGATGTTCTCTAAACATGCAGGCACTCTCTCACACGGTGTCGAAGTCCACATTACAGATCGTGATGCATACGAATCCGTCACAACGGGTCTTCACATTGTGAAAACTATTCATGACCTGTACCCTGACAGCTATCAATTCCAACCAGAAGGTGGAGACGGCATCTCTTTCTTTGACCGCTTACTCGGCAATGGCTGGATCCGTGACGCCATCCAAGATGGCACCACCGTTGAAGAAATGGAAAACGCTTGGCGAGAAGACTTAGAAACGTTTAAAGATACTCGCGAATCGTACTTGATTTATTAGTATTGTTGTAAATAATCAAAACGGCTAAGGAGGGCATGACCCTCCTTAGCCGTTTTGTTGCATGTTGACCTACAAGCTCCCACGCATAAGCGCGGAATTACCTAGTATCTTTTACAAACGCTTCAACGCATCTGCAATGTCGTCAGTTCCAGAAATCATGTCGAAATCTTTGCCGATCGTTCCCTCATCTTTTAATGAGGCGAGAATCGTTTCGGCAACGTCTTCACGAGGAATTTCTCCACGCTCAACCTCTTTCGCCACTTTTATTTGACCATTGCCACGATCATTTTTCAGTCCACCTGGACGAATAACCGTGTAGTCTAGACCGCTACGCATTAACCATTCATCTGCATAGTGTTTGGCTGCACTGTAGTACGGGGCTTTTGACATCCATTTGTTGCGATCATACACACCAATCGCACTAACGATAACGAATCGCTTCACACCTGCACGCTCTGCTGCTTCCATCGATTTGATCGCACCGTCCATGTCAATCATCATCGTCTTGTCAGCGCCAGTGTGCCCTCCAGAACCGGCGGCAAATACTACGGCATCTTTACCTTTAGCCGCTGCGGCTATGTCCTCCACCTGACCTTCAAGGTCTTGTAGCACCGTTTCAGCACCCATATCTTGAAATGCTTTAACTTGCTCTTCTTTTCGCACCATCGCTGTTGGCGTAAAGACGTCGTCGTTTACCATCTTCTCCACAGTTTGCTTTCCGATCTGTCCGTTTGCACCTACAATGAGTACTTTCATGTATGTGAACACTCCTTAATGTAATAATCATGTTCACTATGTAATGTACCCGCCCTTGTCTGTGGACAAACATGCGCTTAAAAGATGTTATTCTTCAATGCGAAAATCGCTAGCTGCGTTCGGTCTCTCAAATCCAATTTCGTGAGCAAATAACTAACGTTATTTTTGATTGTGCCAATACTTAGAAACATTTCTTCAGAAATTTCGCGATTGCTTTTCCCTTCTCCAATGAGCCTGAGTATCTCTACCTCTTTCGCACTTAACTGAGCTAGTTCTTTGGCGGGTACGCGTAATGATTCCCTTTCCAATAGTTTTGGCATCACAGAAGCCGCCACCTCACCATCAATGACGACCTGACCTGTTTGTGCTCCTTGAATGGCATCAATAAGCCGGTCTTCATTTGCATCTTTTAGAAGGTAACCAACGGCTCCATATTTGAGTGCTTCAATGGCGTACTCATCATCTGCAAACGTCGTCAACATGATAATTTTACTGCTCGGGTCTTGCTCTCGAATTCGTTTTGTTGCTTCCAAGCCCGTCATTTGAGGCATACGTATATCCATGAGCACAACATCAACCGACTGACTTTGGAATTGCTCGATCGCTTCAACACCATCTGCCGCTTCGATGACGGTATAGTCGGAATGAGTTTCAATCATCATCCGAATCCCTTTTCTTACGAGCGTCTGGTCCTCTGCAATGAGAATCACGCCCATGCCCTCTCCTCCGCTTCTACATTCGGAATTGTAAAGCTTCCTTCGATCACAAATTGGTCGTCATGATAGCCACTTAAGAAGGTTCCGCCAAGCGCCTCGAAACGTTCTCTCAATTGCCTCAACCCGAAACCTTCTGAAAACATCGAGTGATCTTTCGCACCGCTTTTCACACGTACTACATACCGACGCGCTCCGAGCACTTCAAAGGTGATATCCACCTGTTTTGTATAAGCATGACGCATCGCATTCGTAAGCCCCTCTTGTACAAATCGATAAATGGTGACCGATTGCTCTTCGCTAAGCGAAACCGATAACACACCGCCTTTTGTCGTAAAAGAAATCTTCATGAGCGACTCTGATTCTAGTTTTCGAATCAGCTGAATAATCATCCCTAATCCTTTTGGTTGATCGCTTTTTAATTCGTGTACAGATGCACGCATTTGCGATAAACTCTCTGAAGCCAACGCCGACGCTACGTACACTTCTTCCGGTGCCTCATCGCGCAGCTCAAGCATTTTCAATTGCATCATGAGCGCTGTTAAATTATGACCGACAGAGTCATGCATTTCCCGGGCAATTCGCGCACGCTCATCTTGCTTTACTGTGTTTTCAGCCTCAATGACTTGCCGTTTTTCCCGTCGGTATAAAACGAGCACATCTTGAAACCCTTCCTCCTTTTCTCTTAGCTTTTTCGTATGTAAAACGAGAAGCAAAAGCACGGTTGCATACAAACCATATAACAGGAAATTTATGGTAGATAATAAAACCGGAATGGTTATGAGTGACAAAAGAACCGCCATCGTTTTAACGGTTGCACCCGTGTGTAACGCATAGAACAATAGACCAGTGAGAGGGAATAGCCAGTACAGATCCGTTTCACCAGGAAGCCATTGCATAACAATAGCAGCCAAAAGCTGCACGGAAACAAATACACTTTTGGGCACGGGTAAATCCCATAAAATAAAGCTCGTCACTACCGCCGCACTTGCAAACCAAAACAGGGGCGACGTCACGACTTGAGGCTGATTAAGATAAATCGTTGCATAGATGAGAAGTGTCGCTACAAGCCGAATCCACATCATTTCACCACCTATGAAAAGAACTCATGCCTAAGATTGGCATGAGCAGTCTATTCACTTTTTTCTGGTTTCACTTTTTGTAAAATAAAGTATGGGCAATCAAAATTACAAAACTCATACAAATAATCATAAACGGTACTTACTTTCGTATCGAATGTCGCTTTTTTGTGGCGGTCATGGAAGAAACCTCGTAGCCGTAGCTGTTCGTGCCCCCAATCTCCGACAATAAAATCATATTTGTTTAGAACTTCACTGTAACGACTCAAGAAAGCTTCTTCGTCCCAGCCTTCTCTCGATTGTTCAATCAGTTCGAAATGTTGTTGATGCGCTTGAATCAACGATTCTCACCTCGCTTATCCGCCAAGCTGCGTTTGGTTCTGGTACTTGGCCGCTTCTTTCCACACTTGAGCTTTATCCACTTGTTCATCGGCATGATACGATGAGCGAACGAGTGGACCTGCCTCACAATGCTTGAATCCTTTTGACATGGCGAGTTCCTTGAACTCGGCAAATTCGTCCGGAGTATAATATTTAATGACGGGCAAATGCTTTTTCGTCGGTTGTAAGTATTGACCAATCGTCATAATATCTACGTCATTGGCCCGTAGATCATCCATAACTTCTTCAATTTCCTCAGCGGTTTCCCCAAGACCGATCATTAAACTTGATTTCGTAGGGATGTCTGGGTGCAGTTCTTTTGAATAGCGGAGAAATGTTAATGAACGGTCGTACTTCGCCCGGGCACGGACTTTCTTCGTCAACCTGCGAACGGTCTCGATATTGTGATTTAAAATATTCGGCCGCGCTTCCATTAACGTTTTCAAATTCTCCTCTAGACCCATCATATCAGATGGAAGCACCTCAATGGTACAAAGAGGGTTTCTTCTTCTTACCGCTCGTACCGTTTCAGCGAATACGTTTGAGCCTCCGTCTTTAAGATCGTCACGAGCGACGGCTGTAATGACTACGTGCTTTAGGCCCATCTGCTCGACAGAATCAGCGACACGCTCTGGCTCATCCCAATCCAGTTCGGTCGGGAGCCCTGTTTTCACCGCACAGAAACGACAGCCTCTCGTACACGTATCCCCAAGTATCATAAATGTTGCGGTTTTTCTGACAGCCCAGCATTCATGAATATTCGGACAGCGCGCTTCCTCGCATACCGTATGTAATTTCTTCTCCCGCATCATTTTCTTCAATCCTGTATATGACTCGTTCGTATTTAGTTTAATCTTTAACCAGTCTGGTTTACGAATGTGCTCTTCTTTTTTCGTCATCGTATCACACCCTTCTCCTGTAGTTTACCACGGCAATGCAACATGACCAAGATGTTGTTTTTCAGTATAAAAATGAAAAACTGTCCCATAGTAAAGAAAAGGATGAAATCAAAGCGAGAGGACGAATCGTCGGATGAAGAAAAAGACTGTATGTTTACTATTGGCTGTTTGCGCCTTTTTATTCAATACTATGCCTTCTGAAGCTGCCATTAGTGATCTTACTCAAGATGAGCGCGATATGGAACGGATGCAATTATACCGGGACATGGATACGATTACAGGTGTACCTTGGTATTGGCTTGCAGCTATTGATAGCTACGAAAGAGGGCTTAATGTTGCCCGTAATGATCGCAGCCCGAGCGAAGGTTTTATTTCCATTTATTTCTCACCCCGGGATTGGGTGGGCGCATTAAATCCAGATCTCGAAGATAAAAATGCGCTGAATATCGGAATCTTTGACGGCAGTGGACTGGATGGCAATGCGGATGGGGAAGCTGATCGGTTAAATGATTATGATGTGCTCTATACGATGACAAAGAAAATATCTACGTATGGATTTGATGATGAGAACATCCGCATCGCCCTTTGGGACCATTATCAACGAGACCAAGCTGTGCGCATCATTACCGGTCATGCAAACATTTATGCAAAGTATCAAACGGTCTCGTTACACGACAACGCCTTCCCTGTGCCTCTTCACTATAATTATAGTTATAAAAGCACGTGGGGAGCGAAACGTGGCTGGGGAGGCCGCCGCATTCATGAAGGAACAGATATATTTGCTGGATATAGTACTCCCGTCCGCGCAACCACCTATGGAATTGTCGAGTTAAAAGGTTGGAACGAATACGGTGGCTGGCGCATCGGAATTCGCGATCTCGATAACGTGTATCATTATTACGCGCACCTTCACGGGTTTGCAGAAGATATTGAAGAAGGAACGATTGTTACCCCTGGTACCGTCATTGGTAGCGTCGGCAGCTCAGGATACGGCAAGCCGGGTACACAAGGCAAATTCCCTCCACACTTGCACTACGGCGTGTATCGGGATAACGGCATTTCTGAATGGTCATTTGACCCGTACCCTAAATTGAGAATGTGGGAGCAAAAAGAACGACAAAAAAGCTAACCTTCCGATATACTCGTAGTGAAACGAGTAGAGGAGGCGATGTGCATGAAGGTATTACTTATCCGACACGGCAAAACCATTTTTAATACACAAGGCAAAGTGCAAGGTTGGTCAGACACGCCTTTAACCGAGGCTGGACGAGCGGGTGCAATAACGCTAGGGAAGAATTTGGCAGGAGGAACGATCGACGGGTGGTATGCAAGCGACAGTGGACGCGCTCGAGAAACGGCGTCCATTCTTCAAGCTTATAGTAACCATGCTCACCTGCCGCTTCACGAACACGAAGGGTTACGAGAATTGTACTTTGGGACGTTCGAAGGTGGCTTTAATTCAGCCATGCTTGAATCACTAAAAGAGGGATTATCGCCGAAATTCAAAGACGTCCATATGATGTGGGATGTCCCCGTCCCAGACGTTGTTGATACGCTATGTTCGATTGATAACGGCGAAGCGGAGTCTTGGGATGTGTATGAAAAACGAGTGACCGAGGCAATGAAAAACGTGGTGAAACACGCAAAAGAAGAGAATTGCGGACAAATCGCCATCGTCTCTCACGGCTTCACGATCCGTACTCTTATCCACGTTTACGGCTACGCAGGTGAGGTCACCGACATTGAAAACTGCAACGTGACAGAGATTGACGCAAGTGGAGAGTCATTTATCGTTAACAGTGTGAACACACACGGATAAAAATTTAGTAATTTCGGATTGCAAATAAATTGGCAACGTTTTGAGTCCTGCTGCCGGTTCAAGCGACCCGTCTACAAATTGCCTCGAACACACAAAAAGCGCCCTAGCCTCTCTTTTACTGAGAAAGGCTAGGGCGTTATCAGTAGTTAGCGCGTTTCGAGCTTTCGTTTATCTTTAAACTTCTGTGTTTCTTTTACGACAACACCAGACAATAGAAGAATGGCGATTAAGTTCGGAATGGCCATGAGCCCGTTAAAGATATCCCCAAAGTTCCAAACAACGTTTAATGGCAACGTTGCACCAATGAATACGGCAATCGTAAATACGAGACGGTACACATACGTTACGCGATCGCCAACGAGGTACTCTAAACATTTCTCACCGAAGTACGCCCACCCAATGATCGTAGAGAAAATAAAGAATAATAGAGTGATCGTAACGACGAGGCTTCCTCCTGCTGGTAAGATCGCTTCAAATGAAGCCGCTGTTAAAGCTGCACCATCTGGACCGGTCGTGTAAAGGTCGGCGATGACGAGCGCTAGACCTGTAATCGTACAAACAATGATCGTATCAATGAACACTTGCGTCATCGAAATGAGTGCTTGCCTGGCAGGCACATCGGTTCTTGCTGCAGCAGCGGCAATCCCGCCTGTACCTAGGCCGGCCTCGTTAGAGAATAAGCCTCGAGCAACACCCATTTGAATGACAGTACCTATTGCCCCGCCTGCCACGGCATGACCTGTAAAAGCGTCATAAAAGATGAGTCCGAAAGCAGCAGGCACTTCAGTGATGTTAAAGCCGATGACAAAGAATCCTGCAACCACATAAAAAACAATCATGACCGGAACGATAACACCACTTACACGCCCGATACTTTTAATCCCGCCAATAATGACGAGACCAACGAGAACGGTTAGAGCAACACCAGTTACCCAAGTGGGTACATTAAATGTTGAATTCACAATATCAGCAGCCGTATTGGCTTGCGTCATGTTTCCGATTCCGAAAATGGCTGCGAACACCGCGAAGAATGCAAACAGCATCCCCATCCATTTCCATTTCTTTCCTAACCCATGCTCGATGTAGTACATCGGTCCACCAGCCATTTCACCGCGGTGGTTTTGACCTCTGTATTTCACACCAAGAATCGCTTCAGCATACTTCGTCGCCATCCCGACAAGCGCTGTAATCCACATCCAAAACACAGCACCTGGGCCCCCGACAACGACGGCGGTTGCGACACCGGCCACGTTCCCTGTTCCTACGGTGGCCGCAAGTGAGGTCATTAATGCTTGAAAGTGTGAAATGTCTCCTTTAGCATCTTTATCTAAGTTCTTTTTAAAGACGAGCTTCAGCGCATAAGGTAACTGTGCGAACGTGTAGAACGTGAGGCGAAACGTAAGATAAACGCCTGTCCCTACAAGTAGAACAATGAGGGGTATTCCCCAAACAAAGCCAGCGATATCTCCACTTATTGTTTCTAACCAATCAACCATTGTCCTTCTCTCCTTACTCCATCATAGTTTTTAAGTATGTAGAAACGGCACCACTCGGTGCCGTTTCTCTCTTTAGTATCCAACTCCAAAAATGTTCAAAAGCAAAATACCAATAATCATGATTGGTGCTACAAAACGTAATAAGATAAGATATAGTTTCGCAAAGAATGGACTACGGAAGTCTGCTTCATCCAATGCATTGCGCTTCGTCCAACCCCAACCGACGAGTAAAACGACAATTAACCCGCCAATCGGAAGGAAGTAACTATCTGTTACGGTATCTACGAAGTCTAGGAATGGAAGGCCAAAGATTTCAAACCCTGATAACGGTCCACCTTGACTCAATGCAGACGGAATACCGAATAGTGTAATGAGTCCCCCCATAATGAGCACTGCTTTTTGACGACTAATCTTAAAGCGCTCGATTGCAGCTGAGATGCTGACTTCTGCAAGAGAAATCGCTGACGTTAAGGCTGCGATAAATACTAAGAAGAAGAAAGCAATTGCAAAGAGGGTTCCAGCTCCCGCCATTTGATTAAATATTTCCGGCAACACCATAAATACGAGTCCTGGACCAGAATCGGGCTCTGCTCCGATCGCATATACGATACCAAAGATGGCAACCGCGACGATAATTGCAAAGAGGGTGTCAAGAATAACGACGTTTCTCGCCGTCTTAGGTAAATCGGAACCGGTTTGCTTCGATAAATACCCACCGTACGTAATCATAATTCCCATCCCGAGAGATAGTGTAAAGAATGATTGCCCAATAGCTGCAAGGTATAACCTTGGATCTGATAGCGCACTCCAATCCGGAACGAACAAGAAACGCATACCTTCCATCGCTCCATCAAGTGTTACACTGTAGCCTGCCAGGATGATAAGAATCACTGCGAGCAACGGCATAAAGATCTTACTACTAAATTCAATGCCGCGCTTCACCCCGAAATAAAGAATTCCCATAATGATTGCCATGACGACAATTAACCAGAAGATCGGCAACCATGTCGATCCAATGACCCCGGTAAAATAATCCGGTGCCCCGCCAGTTTCTACTTGTTGAATCGAACCCGTTAAGTAGCCAAACATGAAGTGCAATACCCAACCGGTAATAACGGCATAGAATGAAACGATAAGAAAAGATGTAGCGACAGCTAACCAACCACCTATCACCCACGGTTTTGATGGTGCCGTTTTACGATAAGACCCAACCGCATCCAACTGTCCTCGCTTCCCGATAGAAAATTCTGCAATAATAACTGGTAAACCGATAAGTGCAATACAAAGTAAGTAAACGAGAAGAAATGAACCGCCGCCGTATTCACCAGTAATATATGGGAACCGCCAAATATTTCCCAAACCAACTGCTGAGCCGACCGCTGCGAGTATGAACCCCACTTTCGTACCCCAATGTTCACGTGCCAATATATATACCCCCTTTTTGTAATATTATAGAAAATTATAAATTAAATTGCTGAAATATGTCAAAATCTTTTTATAACTAATTACTCACGTCATTATTATTACCTTCCTCTGTCGGCGTTTCAGGACCTTGCATTTCCACACTCTCCTCCTCTCCACTCGGCATAATGGCAGGCACTGGCATGCCTCCACCTTGCCCGTAATAATCAGGAACATCTCCAGGAACAAATACCATACCGACAGGAACTGAATATTGTACGTGATCTTCTTCCGTCCCAAACGGTATGACAACACGCACATCCATATCAATCGCTACGCTAATGCGTAGCCACGTATTGTTAATCCCGACATTCTCAATCTGTTCTTCCATGTCTGCATGAATTTCTCCAATTACAGAAAAACTCACAGGTACACGAGGGCCTAAGTTTGCAAGTAGTGCATTTCCAGTCGCCATCCCTAACGGTATCGTATAAATTGCACCATCTTCTACATTTCCTACACCCGTATCTTCAAATTCTTCTTCCAACTCTCTAGGCATATCTCCTTGCGTAATGCCGCGCTGCACTTCTTGCAAGTAATCTTGAACGACCATTGTCGCATCGGAAAGAACGCGGTTGTAAACTTGTGCATTAAATGCGAGTGAAGAGATGTCTCCGTTTTCACTTCGTTCAATGAGAACAAGATCATCCATATCTTCTCCATCGGTCATCTCTTGAGATATTGCTTCTGTAACAGCGTGTTGCGCTATTCTTTTCGTCTCTACAACTGCGATGGACATGAGCGATGGCCGAATATGCTGGTCAACGAAATACAACCCATGGATGGTCATCACTAGAAAAATAGCAAGCGAGATCAGAAATACGTAACGAAACGGGAGTGGTCCGCCTCTTTTTGACTTTTGTGGTTTCACTATTTTTGAGCGTTTCAGTGCCATACAAAAACCCCTCCTGCAACCATGTATATGCAGAAGGGGACGGGTTCAAGCATGAAATTTTTCAGTTGCGCGTTTCACTTTTATTCGATTCATTCTTCTTGGATTTCCGCTCATAATTAAGCGCTTTTGATGAATGATTAACTCGTAAATTCGATATTCAAAAAATAAGAATCCGAGATGCTCAATGTGTGGCTCGCCGTTAGCTAAAACGATTTGAATGACTTCAGTTGCACTTGCAAACCCTTCGTCATTCACTTGCTTTACTTGGTCAACCGCCCGCTCAATCTCCCCATCATATGACGAAACTGGAACCGTTGATAATTGACCATTGTTCACGATACGAAGCTCTCCTACCTGCCTTGAAAACGTCTTCCAAGCAAGTAAGTGGCCTTCGTTTTTAGCTACTGGCTCAGCGTTTGACACCAGCTGAGACATGACCGATGTCTTAATGTTTTTCACATCAGAACGATCATAAATCTTGAAAGGAACAGAGTACGTATCATTAGGAACGTCTTGCAACCAAGCGAGTATCAATTTCCGGGCCGTTTCCCCTCCAGCCTCCCGGGTATGCCATACGTAAATCGGCACATGAGAAGGAATATCTTGAAGCTGCAGACGAAAACGATCATAAAGATTTAGCCGTTCGTATTCACTCTCCCTAGGATGAACACCAAATTTCTCTACAAGCCATTCGTGCCGATTTTCAATGCCCTTCCACGTTTCTAACTGTGCAACCGGACCGTACTGCAACTGGTCTGGAAACACTAGAACGGTTCGTTCACCTGCTAAGCCGATTTGTAATACGCCGGCATCTCCCTCACTTGTTGAAATGTGGACAGGGGAATCGGGCTTTGCCATCGTTTCGTGTTGTTGCAACATGCGGTTTAACTCACACACGATTTTGTGTACGTCACGAGGTGTAAGACTTGCCCCACCAGATGCCACTGTTGCCTGCCGATGATCGAATTGCTCCAACGATTGTCCTGCAACTCGCTCATACGCGTCCCAAGGAATCTCACGAGACGTTCCCTTATCTTCCATGAACTGAACAATTGTATAGTAAGAACTCGTATCTTTCGCTTCGAATACGTGCACATTGGAATCTGTGCCGTTTTTCATCATATATAGATAGGGGTAATTCATATGAAACTTCACGTGCGCATTCACTCCTCGTGTGTAAAGTGAAATCCTATCACGTCATCTTGTTCATTAAACGACACACTAACGAGTCGCTGCATATCTGTGACTTTTCCGTGAAAGTAAATGGTCTCAAATCCGTCTTCGAATTTCGTATTCACATAATCATATTGCAACACATTTCCATAACGCTCGTTCGCTGTTATCCACGCGTCTTCGATCAGTTCAGGAGAAATGTGCGCTTTTAAATCAACACTAATCTGCTCTGCTGCTTCTTTGAACTCACCTGACTGCATACGGTCAATAAACCTTTCAGCCTCTGAAAGATTGACACTGCCTTGCTCTTGGCAACCGGTCAGCAGTAAACTTGTCACAATGCCAATCAATACCCAATGTTTCATCGTTCTCCTCCGTTCATGAACCTTACACATTCATTTACGGTTCATAAACGGCTCACGTTTCAGCAGGAAAAATAATTTGATCAATTACCGTTTCTTTATCGAGCTCAATTTCCCAATGACTAGATGTTAAGAAAGTAACATGCGTACCTTCAAAATCAAACAGTCCATTCCATTGCCCCTCACTACGAATGGTTATTGAATCTTCAGACTCATTCATAACGATAACCGGACCCGCATCCCAATCGATGCCACCCACGCCAACATTGATCGCAGTTACATCTTCAAGTAACCGCCAGTCCATTGCCGCTTCCTTATCTTCTAGTGCATTCCAATCTGCTTCATTGAGACCTGGCCAACCGACCGATCCTGTAATCGTTCGCTGCACTTCGTCATCTGTATGACCTGAGGCGAGGTTGATGGAAAGCGCAATTTCCTCAGCTTGTAGTAGTGCATGATCGACACGATAATCCGCTTGGTCCTCTTGCATGTATGCTGACACTTGCATCAACATCGCTTCTACCTGCTCATACTCGAGTTCAGGCAAGGGTTCGGGGTACGGGTTATCCTCATGGTAATGGAGCTCGATTCCATACTCCTCTTCCAGCGGCGCTAGCTGTTGTTCGGCATCCGAACATGCGGCAACGAAGACAGCCAAAGTAATCAGATAAAGTCCATTCCATTTAGACATCGTCGTCCCCCTTTCATTCCCTAATGACATATTATCCTTTTCCCTCACCCTTTCCTCATAAAACCGCAAAAACTGCATCCATGAGATCAGGACGCAGTTTTGACGATGCCTTATTTTCGTTCATATTGTTTAAACGTATGAGCGTACCGATTTCGCTCATCAACCTGGCCTGCTTCTTCCCAAACAAGCTGCCAGTCTCCGTCTGTATACTCTGGGAAGTACCGATCCACATCAAACCGTTCTTCTATTTCAGTAATGTATAGCTTGTCCGCTCTTTCCATCGCCTGTTCATACACCGAGCTTCCTCCAAATATAAACACTTCGGAAACGCGTGCACAACGTTCAATGGCTTCATCTAACGAATGGACGACTTCCACACCATCAGGAGCGTAATCTGTTCGACTCGTAATGACGATGTTTCGCCGCTCTGGTAACGGCTTGCCAATGGATGCAAATGTTGAACGTCCCATGATGAGCGGATGGCCGGTTGTCACCTTTTTCAAGTAGCGAAAATCCGCTGGCAGATGCCAAGGCATCTCGTTATCTTTACCGATGCCTCGGTTCAAGTCGTGAGCGGCAATCATTGAAATCTTCATCCCCATCATCCTTATACCGCAATCGGCGCTCGAATCGCCGGGTGCGCTTCGTAATCTTTGAGCTTAATATCTTCAATGTCAAAATCAAACACCGAGCTTTCTAACGCTCGTGCTGACATTGTAAGTTCAGGCAAGGGGCACATATCCCTTTCAAGCTGTTCTTTCGCCTGCTCGATGTGATTGCTGTATAGATGAGCGTCACCAATCGTATGCACGAACTCACCAACATCCAACCCGCACTCTTTTGCGATTAAATGCGTAAGCAAAGCGTAACTCGCGATGTTAAACGGCACACCGAGAAAGATGTCTGCAGAGCGTTGGTACAACTGGCACGACAGCTTTCCATTTGCCACGTAAAACTGGAACATCGTATGACACGGCGGCAACGCCATCGTCGGTACATCTTCAGGATTCCACGCCGATACAATGAGTCGCCTTGAATCAGGATTCGTTTTAATCATACGGATTACATCAGCGATCTGATCGATCGTCTCACCGGCACTTGTTTTCCACGCTCGCCATTGTTTACCGTAAATGTCGCCGAGTTCTCCGTATTTTGTCGCAAACTGATCATCAGAGAGTACTTTTTGTTTGAAAGCTTCCATCTCTTGCTTGTACACATGTTGAAACTGCTCGTCTTTCGTTGCCCGCAGAGCGAAGTTAGTCATATCCGGGCCCGTGTAATCCTCGCTCTGTACGTAGCGCTCAAATGCCCATTCATTCCAAATGTTATTGTTGTGCTTCAATAAGTATTGAATGTTCGTCATTCCTTTTAGGAACCAAAGCAACTCACTTTTAATGAGTTTAAAAGGCAGCTTCTTTGTTGTGAGCATCGGAAATCCGTCACTCAAGTCGAAGCGCATTTGTCTACCAAATACTGAAAGCGTTCCGGTGCCTGTCCGATCAGACTTCTCATCTCCATGCGCCAATACGTCGCGGAGCAAATCCAAGTATTGTTGTTCACTCTGACTCATGTCAATTCTCTCCTCTTTACGCGCACCTACTCTTGGCAAGCAGGTGCGCCGTAAATCATTTCATTTTTAGCAACGCTTCTCTACCGGTCATTCCTTCATGAATGCCGAGTTTTTCCGCTGCGATTGTAATGGATTCTAATGGTGCATCTAAAAGTTGCTCAATGGAGCGAACGCCCACTGCACGCCCTGCAACGATCTCACGATCCGCAAGCTTTTCATTTAGAAGTCCAACATCAAGAGCTCCACACATGATATAGCCTACATCATTAGTAACTGCCATAAAGTTAGTTTTTGGAAGCTTCATAGACACTGCCTGAAACCATACACCGTCAATTTCAACGGGTCTCATTTCCATCATAACGATCCCACCTGTCACATTTAATCTCCATATTGTATGATCTTAGTCAAAGGTCGTTCGGGCCATGTTCATTGTTCATTCGTCTTTGATGTGAATGCCCACGCAATCACATCACGCAATAGTTCTGGCATAAAGTACTGTTTATTCGTGCTTGCTGCTACTTCTGGATAAAGTGTGCCAAACGTGAGCATGTCCGGAACCGCTACGTTGTATTCAAGCTCTGGCACAATCCGCTCACCTTGTTTCGTAATGTGTGTCACGTTGTATCCATTCACCTCATCAAACTCATACCCAACTTCCATACCAGCAAAAACCATAACACCTAACTGAATTCCTCGAAACCCATACCCTTTTAGCGGTAAGTGAATCATCCGCTCGGTAAATGATCGATGAACGGCTTCAATCAATTGCTGACCGCTTAGCGTTACGACCGCTGGATTAACCGGATGAGGGCAAATGTGGTGAAGATCTCTACGTGTAATTGATCCTTCCCTGAGAGAAGCGAGTAACAAGCCACTGTGCATCATCGCCATATCCACACCGCACCACTCACGCAAATGCTCAACAACGAAGGAGGAAAACGCAGACGGGTGTGTCCACGAAATCTCGAGCCGTTCATCTGACGTTCCAACCTCTTCGGCTAAGGTGTCTAAAGTTTCCGCTTGTAAGCGGGTATACGTCTGTAATGCTTTGTGAGAGTCTGCAGCCGATGCTGTAATCGGAATTAATGAGCCAGACGCACGGACGAGTTGCTTGTTCGAAAAGGAAAGCTCCACCTTGCCAACATCCGTACCGAGCTTACCGGTTTGTGTAATTAACGTACCCTTCATCGTTGGCGCAGGGTCGAGCCGATGATGCGTGTGTGCCCCGAGAATGACATCCACATCAAAGTCTTCCGCAATCTGTTCGTCCATAAAAAAACCGAGGTGAGAAAGTACGATAATCGTATCGGCTTGCTTTTGTAGCTTCGGTAATTCACGTTCTAGATTGGCTAGAGGATGTTCAATTGACCATCCGAGCTTTTCATAGAATGGATAAAATGCCGCCGTCAAACCGATAAACCCTAACCGCACTCCGTTATTTAACGTGTGAACTTGCGTTGGCTCCGCCCAGCTTGGTCGTTTGCCATCTTGGTCATACAGATTGCTCAAAATCACTTTGAACTTGGCTTGCTCGTACAATCGCTGCAAGCCTTCCTTTGAAAAGGTAATGCCTTCGTTGTTGCCGATCGTTGCATATTGGATTGGAGAATCGTTCAAAAGTTCGACGTTTCCCCTTCCCGACGTCGCTTCTGTCACCGGGTGCACTCGGTCGGCATGATCACCGAGATCAAAAAACAGTGCCTGCTCACGGTTAGAACTGTGGTACTGCTTTTGATGCTCTAAGTAGTGGACGATTTTTGGCCACTGGCTCAGGTGGCTATGCAAATCATTCGTATGATATAGATAGATGGTTTCCATCTGCTCACCGCTCTTCTTCAAAAAGGGACAGCTGTTTCGGGGCAAGCCCTTCGTAAGTTATTCCAGCCATGTCGAGAAACGTTCTGGCATTCCCCGCCGCATGACCTCCAGAATTGTTATTCCAAATCACGTACACATCGGTTGACGCCTCGTGCAGCTCTTCTACACGCGTCAGCCATTCTTGAATTTCTTTTTCGTTGTAATCATATAAGTATCGGACTTTGCGCCAGTCTTCACCAGCAGTTTCTTTTCGCCAGCCCGCTTTATTTCTTCCATGCAGTCTTACGAGGGTCTTTTCTTTATGCGTTGCTACCGGAACGATCGGAATCGAACCTTCCCCTGCTTGTGGCTCATCACAGACCGAATGAATGTAGTCATGTTCATGGAGAAAAGCCAATGTCTGTTCCCTAAATTGGTTCGAATACCAACTTTGGTGACGAAATTCAATCGCTACTGGAACATCCGAAAGCATCTCTCGTACATACCTGAGCTTCATTACATGTTCCTTCGTGCAATCAAACCATGGAGGAAACTGGCATAGAATCATCGCCAACTTGCCCGATTCAATGAGAGGGTTTAGTGAAGTGCGAAAAGCCTCAAACATTGTTAACTCATCTGGAAATGGCGGCTTTTCCATTAATTGGCCCGTCATTCCTGCATAAGCCTTCACGACGAAACGAAAATTATCGGGGGTATCACGGATCCACTTCTCCCAAACGGCTTCTGACTGCACCGCATAATACGTACTATCTACCTCTACCGTCGGAAAAAAACTGCTGTACGTTCCTAGCTTATCAGTGCCTCGGACTCCGTTCGTATACAAATCATAATGATCTCCCCAGCCTGTTAAACCTGTATAGATCATCCGGTATCCCTCGCATTCATTCAACTCTTTCTTTATGTTTATTTTATCATGTTTCGAGCTTCTACATCACCTATTCTAAACGAGTAGCCTCGGTGAATTTGTGAATGAAATATCTTCCTTATTCGTGTGAGAGTATGCAAATACGAAAGCATCTCCATCTCATATTGTAACAACGATAATCTATAAATCGAAGTTGTTTTTTAGCCATAATACTCGACAATAAAATGAGTTGCTTTGTCTGTTAATGACCTACAATATCCTCGCTACGTTATAGCCTTTATTATCTAATATTGTGGGGAGACTCGGTTCAAGAATCACATGAAAACAACCAACAAACAGAAAGTATCTCTTGTCTAGACCTGATCGTAGAACTTGATCAATCTTCTCTGCCATTTCTAGATTGCGTCGATCGTTGATCCCCTGAAAATATTCTTTATTAATTCCATCGTTCTCAAAATCGATTCGAGTATTTTTGAAAGATTGAATATCTCTATTTAACCAATTGTGAGCACTTTGCTCCGTTTCTTTTGGTAAATTACTGAAATTCCTTACTGTCCTTTCCAATGCTTGAATTTGTGTTTCTAAAGTAAAGCTGCTAAAAATTTCACTCTGTACACCTTCACTTTCAAGAGGTACGATTTCTTTACCCAATTTCTCTGCTCGATTCAACAGATACAGATCAACGCTTTTTTCTGAATCAACATTACTTTCTTTAGTAGCGAGGTCTACTAGTATTAAGTCCATTAACCAAGGCTGGAACATATGAAAATCTTTAATGTCCATATCGTACTTAAGCAACAATACAGATAATTCATGATATACACGTTTAGACAATACTTGGTCAAGTGTATTGCCGTCTTTAAACATGGCAAGCTTCATAAGCGTTTCTTGGTCCATAGATTTTTCATTCACGTTTATTTCTGGCATGACGATGTCCGCATTATCAAAAGCTTCTTCCACAATCGGGTCCAAAGGGTAGAAATCGTTCGTCCCTAAATGAATGGTTCCGAATAGAAACATATTTATTCCACCGTTGTTCACTTCCCATAAAAAACCACCCGTACCTTGCGCTGACCTTTGATGATCATTCGGCATAGTATTTCCTCCTAATGAATGAAATAGAAACGAACTGTCCATGCGTTTAAGTATCGCAGAGCATTACCATCATATCAGTTCTATATTATCGCTTTGCATCCTTCGAGATTAAATCATAGCCATAAGTCGAGTAAATAAACTCTTGCTTAGTATATATTGTTGTATATAATCGCGCCAGGCTGAGTAGAACGTCTACGAACGCGTCTCTTCACCTTTTCCTTGTTTGTTCAACAATCGCAATAGAAAAGTTTCAGAAAATCACTTGTTTTTGCTCGAAAGTAAAACCAGTCTCGTTACAAATTGTATAGAGCCAAAAAAACCAACGAAGCACAAAACGCTTCGTTGGTTCTCTAATCGTTATTAACCGATTGAACCTTCCATTTCGAAACGGATTAGGCGGTTCATTTCAACCGCATACTCCATTGGAAGTTCTTTCGTGAATGGCTCAATGAAGCCCATGACGATCATTTCTGTAGCTTCTTCTTCGTTCAATCCACGGCTCATCAAGTAGAAAAGTTGCTCTTCGGATACTTTTGAGACCGTTGCTTCGTGCTCAAGCATGATGTCATCGTTGTAAATCTCGTTGTAAGGAATCGTGTCAGACGTTGACTCGTTATCCATGATCAACGTGTCACACTCAATCTTCGACTTTGATCCTTGAGATTTACGTCCGAAGTGAGAGATTCCTCGGTAAGAAACTTTACCACCTTGTTTCGAAATCGACTTCGAAACAATCGTAGAAGAACAGTTTGGTGCTAGGTGATACGCTTTTGCACCCGCATCTTGGTGTTGGCCTTTACCTGCGATCGCGATGGAAAGGACATTTCCACGTGCACCTTCACCTGTCATGATAATGGAAGGATATTTCATCGTCAGTTTTGAACCGATGTTACCGTCAACCCATTCCATTGTTGCACCAGCGCCAGCTGTCGCACGCTTTGTAACGAGGTTGTAGATGTTTGGCGCCCAGTTTTGAATCGTCGTGTAACGGCAGTATGCATCTTTCTTCACGATGATCTCAACGACTGCACTGTGAAGTGAGTTCGTAGAATAAACAGGAGCTGTACAACCTTCGACATAGTGAACGGAGCTACCTTCATCAGCGATGATGAGCGTACGCTCAAATTGTCCCATGTTCTCAGAGTTAATACGGAAATACGCTTGAAGTGGTGACTCCGCTTTAACGCCTTTTGGCATGTAAATGAATGATCCACCAGACCAAACCGCAGAGTTCAACGCTGAAAACTTGTTGTCACTTGGCGGAATAACCGTCGCGAAATGCTCACGGAAAATATCTTCGTTTTCTTTCAAAGCAGTATCCGTATCCTTGAAAATAATTCCTTGTTCTTCAAGGTCTTCTTGCATATTATGATAAACCACTTCTGATTCGTACTGTGCTGACACACCAGCAAGGTACTTTTGCTCAGCTTCAGGAATACCAAGCTTATCAAACGTGTTCTTGATTTCTTCTGGCACTTCATCCCAAGACTTCTCTGAACGCTCAGATGGCTTTACGTAATACGTAATATCATCAAAATCGAGCTCAGAAAGGTCGCCGCCCCATTGTGGCATTGGCATCTTGTAGAATTGCTCCAATGATTTCAGACGGAAATCAAGCATCCACTCCGGTTCCTCTTTAATTTGCGAGATTTCCCGGACAACGTTTTCAGTTAGACCACGTTCAGAACGAAAGATTGACACGTCTTTGTCATGGAACCCATATTGGTATTCACCAATCTCAGGCATTTTCTTAGCCATTTAAATGACCTCCTTATAATGTCATCACTCTAGGAGTGATGGCTTCTATGCATCCAAGCCTTTCTCCATTGCTTTCCATGCAAGCGTTGCACATTTGATTCGTGCCGGGAACTTCGTGACGCCTTGGAGAGCTTCGATGTCTCCAAGATCAAATTTCTCGTCGTCATACTCTTTCCCTTGAACCATTTCCGAGAAGATGTTCGATAATTCAAGGGCTTCATCAATCCGTTTCCCCTTTACCGCATCCGTCATCATTGATGCTGAAGAGAGGCTGATGGAGCAGCCTTCTCCGGTGAATTTCGCATCTTTCACTTCGTCGCCTTCAACTTGTAGATGGAGTTGAATCCGATCACCACATGACGGATTGTTCATGTTCACAGTCAGTGTATCATCTTCAGGGAGCTCCCCGCGATTACGCGGGTTTTTGTAATGGTCCATAATTACTTGTCGATATAGCGTATCTAGATTACTCTGCATAGACATCTCCAAAGTACTCCTTTGCGGTTACAAGCGCATCGACAAATGCATCTACATCGCTTTCGGTATTATACAAATAAAAACTGGCTCGTGCGGTTGCTGTGCATTCCAGCCAATTCATTAACGGTCTCGCGCAATGATGTCCAGCACGGACGGCCACACCTTGCGAGTCCAGTACAGTAGCGACATCGTGCGGGTGTACGCCTTTTATATTAAATGTGAGGATGCCTGCACGTTCGTCTGCTGGAGGCCCGTATACGTCAACATCTTCATGTTCTCGCAGCCGCTCCATCGCATACCGAACGAGCATTTTTTCGTGAGCTTCAACGTTGTGTAGACCTAGCTCCTCTAAATAATCAATGGCTGCCGCCAAACCAATTGCTCCAGCAATAATCGGCGTTCCACCTTCGAATTTATAAGGAAGCTCTTTCCACGTTGATTCGTAGAGCCCGACTTCGTCAATCATCTCTCCGCCAAACTCAAACGGCTCCATCTCTTCTAGCAATTCTTTCTTGCCGTAAAGAGCACCGATGCCTGTAGGTCCGCACATCTTATGTGCAGAAAATGCAAAGAAATCACAGTTCAACTCTTGAACGTCTACTTTTTTGTGAGGCGCACTTTGTGCACCGTCTACAACCATAATCGCTCCATTTGCGTGTGCAATTTCACCGACTTCTTTTACCGGATTGATCGTTCCGAGTACGTTAGAAACATGCATCATGGAAACAATGCGTGTTCGCTCCGTAATCGTCGCTTCAACATCCGAAAGCGAGATCGTACCATCTGGCTGGAGTGGTATATATTTTAACACAGCTCCAGTCGCTTTTGCAGTTTGTTGCCACGGAATGATGTTACTGTGATGTTCCATTGGAGTGAGTACAATCTCATCCCCTTCGGAAAGATTCGCGCGTCCAAAGCTTGATGCAATCATATTCAAAGCGGTTGTCGTTCCTCTTGTGAAAATAATCTCCTCACGATGCTTCGCATTGATGAATGATTGGACGGTATCCCTTGCCCCTTCATATCCATCAGTTGCTCTCGAACCGAGCGTATGAACGCCACGATGGACGTTGGAATTGTAGCCTTTATAGTACGACTCCAACGCCTCAATGACGTGTACAGGTTTTTGTGAGGTGGCAGAATTGTCCAAGTAGACGAGCGGATGTCCATTGACTTCTTGGTGAAGGATCGGAAACTGCTCGCGCACCTTCTGAACATCGTACATTAGTATACTTTCCCTTCGATAACCTCTGTGAGTCTCGACTTCACAGATTCGATCGGCAATTCACCAACCACTGGCTCAAGGAAACCATGAATAATGAGACGCTCTGCTTCCACTTTAGACAACCCGCGGCTTTGCATATAGAACATTTGCATCGGATCAATCTTACCAACAGAGGCAGCGTGGCCTGCTGTTACATCGTCTTCATCAATCAAGAGAATTGGGTTCGCATCTCCTCTTGCTTTTGAAGAAAGCATCAATACACGCCCAGTCTGTTCACTGTGTGCTTTCGTTCCACCTTTTTCAATTTTGTTTATCCCGTTGAAAATGGCAGAAGAAGAGTCCTTCATAACACCGTGAGTCAAAATGTACCCTTCTGAATGCTTTCCATGACCGATCATGTTGCTTGTAAAGTTTTGGAGTTGTTCTCCTCGACCGACAACAACTGTTTTCGTATCACCGTATGAACCATCACCGAGCAAGTGAGTCGTATTATCAGAAATCGTGTTCCCTTCGTTCATTTGACCGAGGGCCCACTCAATTCGACCGTCTTTTTGAACGTGTGCACGACGCGTAATGTAGCTCGTAACACCACTCTCCAAGTTATCAACAGCCCCGAACTTCACTTCAGCACCTTGGCCAACGTACACTTCGGCAATAATGTTGGCTGCGGCTTCTTCTTTAGAGAAAGACACATAGTTCTCTACATAAGTGACGCGACTTTGGTCTTCAGCTACGATGATGACGTGGTTAAATAACCCTGTCTTCGTATCTTCTTGCCAGAAAATGCTTTGAAGAGGCACTTCCACTTCAACATTCTTAGGCACGTAGATGAATACACCACCGTTAACAAGCGCTGTATGGAGCGCCGTCAATTGGCTCTCTTCTGTCGGTACCGCTTCACCCATAAAGTACTTCTCAAGCAAATCACTATGCTCGACTGCTGCTGTTTTTAAATCAGTGAAAATGACACCTTGGTCTGCAAGTTCCTTCGCTGCTTGATGATAAACTGTTTCACCATCGCGTTGAATAAGCGCGCTCGTTACGCTGCTTTCTTCTCCTGCAAGACGCGTAATATCACTCGGTAAGTCACTGTACTCAGCAATGGCTCTTCCGCTCGCTTCAATTGTCTCAAACGTCGAGAAGTTCCATCTCGTTAACTTTGTTTTATCTGGATTTGGCATTGGTAATGATGCCGCTTGTGTGAGAGCTTCAAGTCGCTTCTCTGCCAACCAAGCTGGCTCATTCCGCTTCTCAGAAAAAGCTTTTACCGTTTCACGGTCAAATGCCCATTTCGTTTCAACAGCCATCTAGCTCCACCTCCGTCTCTTATGCTTCTTGCCCGACACGCTCGTCTTCGATGCCGAGTTCTTCTTTAATCCAGTCATAACCTTCTGCTTCAAGACGTTGTGCAAGGGAAGCATCCCCTGACTTAACGATACGTCCTTGCATCATTACGTGAACGTGATCTGGGGTGATGTAGTTCAAAAGGCGCTGATAGTGCGTGATGATCAAGCAACCGAAGCTTTCTCCACGAAGGTCGTTAATCCCTTTTGATACTACTTTAAGTGCGTCAATATCTAGACCCGAGTCAATCTCATCTAGGATCGCAATTTTTGGTTGAAGCATAAGCAATTGAAGAATTTCATTACGCTTCTTCTCTCCACCTGAGAAACCTTCGTTCAAGTAACGAGTAGAGAACGCCTCATTCATATCTAATGTTTCCATGTTTTTGTCCATTGTCTTAATGAACTTCATTAACGAAATTTCATCGCCTTCTTCACGATGAGCATTCATCGCTGTACGAAGGAAATCAGAAGTTGTAACGCCTGTTACTTCACTTGGGTATTGCATTGCAAGAAACATTCCTGCACGCGCACGCTCGTCCACTTCCATCTCAAGTACATCTTCGCCATCGAGGATGACTGACCCTTTCGTAATCTCATAGCTTGGGTGGCCCATAATTGCAGAGGCTAATGTTGATTTACCGGTACCGTTCGGTCCCATAATGGCGTGGATTTCACCACCAGAAATTTCTAGGTTAAAGCCTTTTACAATTTCTTTGCCTTCGATTTCAACGTGCAAATCTTTAATCGTCAACGTTGATGCTGTCATTTTCCTACCTCCATTTATTATAGCTACAGATCGTGTGTAGCGTATTCTCAATCTATTATCATTCTTATTTTATAACAAATTCAATCTTCCATCAAGGGGACGCACATTCAGCGCGGCGATTGAATGTTAACAAGAATTCTCCACTCATTATGACGTGTTGAGGACGAAGATTCAATCCTTCTCCCTTGATCACAAGAATAACCACGTGCATTCATGCCGTGGTTATTCGGAAGCTTCTTCTTTGTCTTGAGATTCAAATGTGTCCAGTGCATCTCTTATGAGCGTCGCTGCTTGGCTCATTGCAGGCGCAGGGCAAAATGCTGCTGCCACACTAACGGCCTCTAATATTTCGCTGTCGGTACAATTTTCATCAATACATGCTTTCGTATAAGATAAGATGCAATATTCATCCCGCAAGGCGACGCTAACGGCGAGTGCCATTAATTGCTTGTCTTTTACAGCCAGTTTTCCTTTAGTGAAACACGTATCTGTAAATGCTTGGTATTTCCTCATTAGCCGCGGCAGCTTTTGTGCGATGAATTGCGTTCCTTCTTCATAGTCAAGCATCGCATCTTCGACATATCCTTCTTCCTTCGGCACAGCATACCCTCCTTACCCGTCTATTATGCAAGAAAGGAGGGCAAACTATGCATAAATCTTCCAGTTATGGCTTTCGTATCAAACCTTGGTCTCTCGCAAGTCGTTTTGCGATCTTTGGTGCTTGCCAAATCGTCGGAAGCAGCAAGATCGATACCGGGACTGCGGTAACAACGATAAATGATTGAAGCGCATCAATACTACCTTCTCCAATAAAGATTAAGATGGCTGCTACTGTAGCCATAATCGCTGCCCAGAAAACACGCATCGGCTTTGGCGGGTTGCCTTCACCAGTCATGCTCATTGAAATGGAATACGTCATTGAGTCGGCTGTCGTAATGACAAACAAAATCGCCAATACTAAAAAGATAAACGGCATGACGACACTAAATGGCATTTGCCCTGCAACAGCGATGATCGCTGCAGGCAAACCACCTTCACCCAATGGCTGTGAGATAATGCCAGGTTGCTGTTGTTCATAATAGATGCCAGAGCCACCCACAACCGTAAACCAGAAGTTCGTGATGAGAGGAGAAATGACTGCCACCGCAAGAATAATCTCACGAATCGTTCTCCCTCTAGAGATACGTGCAATTAACATAATCATCATCGGGGCAAACCCAATGAACCATGCAAAGAAGAAGAGCATCCACGCACCGAGCCAATCATTGTCTCCTCGATACGTATGAAGTGTTATAAAATGATTCACATGATACCCGAATGAAGAAACAAACGTATCGATGATATAAGCGCCGGGTCCAAATATAAGGATAATCCCTGCAAGGATAAACACTAAAATAATGTTCCATTTACTTAACCATTGAATCCCTTTATGAACACCTGTAATGGCTGAAATCGTTACGATGAACAATAAAAAGCCAATAATGACTAGCTGGATACCGAAAATGTCAGGTAATCCAAATAAAGCGTTTAATCCGTAGCTTACTTGTAAACCTAATATTCCAATTGGACCAATGGTTCCAGCAGCCACAGCAATAATACAAAACGCGTCGATTACCGTTCCGAGTTTGTGCGTGGCAATTTTTTCACCAAAAAAGGGATACAACATTGACCTTGGCTTCATCGGCATTCCTTTATGATACACAGCATACATAAGGACAATTGCCCCCGTCGTACCGAGTGCAGCCCAAGCTGCCATCCCCCAGCTTACATAAGCTTGTGCCATCGCTGGAATAACGGCTTGTGGTGATCCTGGTTCAATCCCGTCGTGTACAGGGGGCACTTCCATGAAGTAATACATCGGTTCGGCAGCTGCCCAGAATACTCCACCTGCCCCTAGCAGTGAAATACATATGACAGATACCCATCGAAATGTGCTTAGCTCTTTTTCACTTTGTTCTCCTAAGCGTACATTCCCATATTTTGAAAATGCGAGGACGATTGAAACACCGAGCATGAGTAAAAGTAATACTTGCCAAAATGCACCGAAATAGTCAACGGACCAACCAAACAGCAAGTTAACAATGTCCCCGACAGCCTCCACATTAATGAAAGAAGCCAACACGAATAGGACAAGAGCCCCCCCACTCAGTACAAATACGGGCCAATCAATTTTCCCAACAAGCTTATCCATATATTTAATTATTCCTTCCTGCCCATCTCTTGGGGCGACAAACCATCGTGACGAAGTTGTGAACTAAATTAAACTTAAGCAACGAATTATAGCACACAATGATTCACGCGCAAATGCCAAATTTAGGGTCTTCTTTTCGCGAAAGGGCTTCCATTTGCACCTGTTCAACATTCCGCTGATATTTTTTTCTTTTCGGTGCAACTTAACACGAGAAGGAGGGATATCGGTGAGTGATTTATTGTCGACATCCGTAGAACTAAGCGTTGGTTTTCTTGCTCTTCTTATTATGACCAAACTTCTTGGAAAGACATCTCTAGCACAAGTAACACCCTTTGATTTTATCTCTGCTTTAATTCTCGGTGAACTGGTCGGAAATGCGATTTATGATGACGAAGTCCGTTTAGGGACAATTCTTTACTCTGTTGCTTTTTGGGGGCTTTTAGTCTTTCTTATTGAATTTTTGACACAGAAATTCAGAAAAACGAGAGGAATGCTTGAAGGAAATCCGTCCGTCGTCATCAGGAATGGGCGAATTGATCGAGAACAGATGAAAAAGAATAAAGTTGACCTCAACGAGCTACAAAACCTGCTCCGGCAACAATCGGTGTTTTCGATGCGAGAAGTCGCTTACGCCATTATTGAAACCGATGGCAGTGTAACTGTATTAAAAAAGTCACAATATGACCAACCGACGAACAAAGATTTGAATGTTCCTTCTAAAGCTGTGTACTTACCCATCACCCTCATTAGTGACGGTCAAATAGATGATGATAATCTTGAACAGGCAGGATTGAGTAGAGAGTGGTTACAACAACAGCTTCGGGAACGCAACATCTCCTCGCCAGAAGATGTGTTTTTCCTTGAATGGAAACTAGACGAAGGTGTGTACATTGACTTGATGGATAATGTAGGGACGAGCAACTAAGTAAATTGTTGAGTAGCAAAGAGGCTACCGTACTAAAATGACTTAGCCTAAGCGTGCAGGTCTGGTAACTGATGAAAGTAGACAGTTCCAATAAACTGAGCAACTTCATATGAAGTTGCTCTACTTTTTTTATAACCCTGACACTCAAGATGTCATGTATGATGACCTAAAGTGTACTGTATGGGGAGGCACCTATTTTGAAATTAGAACGATTACTCGGTATTACGACGGTGTTAATGACGAAAGGGCGCGTGACGGCAACAACGCTTGCCGACCGTTTTGAAGTTTCGATTAGAACAATATACCGGGATCTCGACCTCATCAATCAGTCTGGCATTCCGATCGTTTCTTTTCCTGGGACAGACGGCGGTTACGAAATTATGGATGGCTTTTATTTATCCAAACAGCATTTTTCATTAGAAGATATGAGAAGCGTTTACACTCTCCTGCAAAGTTTGGATGCATCACCTTTTCAAGCGATTTCCGAAAAGCTGGCATCTGTACAGCCATTGCTACTTACATCATCAGATAATCACTCCGTCATCTTTTCACTTAGTTCTTCTGAAGAAGAACGCACGTACATCCAAAAATGGACAGAAGCCATTCACCAAATGAAACAAGTCTCGTTTACGTATACGAGTGGAACTGGTGAGGTTACGACGCGTACAGTTGAACCGAGAAACCTACATTTTGATTACGGAACGTGGTACGCTGAAGCATTTTGTTTAACTCGCCAAGCTGATCGGTTGTTTCGACTTTCACGCATGAAATCACTCGTAGTTCTTCTGACGAGCTTCACGCCGAAACGTAAAAAAAGTGACCCTCATTCTATTGTTCCAACACCATTGCATCTACGCTTCTCGCGAGATGTTAAACAACGAGTGCTTGAGCAATTTCCTGAACAAACCGAAACATTTAATGACCAAATCTACGTTTATACAGAATATTATCATCCGACATATGCTTTATCGATTGTTCTTAGCTATGGATCAAATGTAGAAGTGATCTCCCCACTATCATTGCGAAAAGAAGTACTTCAAGAAATCAAGAAAATAACCGAAATCTACAATGAAGGAGACGAATGATGAATATTCTAGTTACAGGGGCTACTGGCACAGTAGGTCGACACGTAGTTCAGCAGCTGATAGATAAGGGGTTATCTGTTCGCGCAGTATCGAGAAATCCGAAAAACGCACAACTGCCCCACCGTGCAGAAGTAGTTTACGGGGATCTGATGCACCCGGAAACGATGCGTCAACCTCTTCACAACATCGATGCCATGTACTTGATTTTATCAAGCGATGTAGCGGGTGCCGATTTGGAAACCGATGCGCAGGTTATTACGCTTGCAGAGGAAGCAGGCGTTAAACACGTCTCGCTGCTCACTGTTTACGGAGATGGAGTGGTGGAGCAAGCGTTACGAAACAGCACGATGACTTCAACGTTTGTTCAACCCGTCGGATTTATGGCAAACTGCCTCGATGACTGGCAGGACATCATTCGTAAGGGTGAAGTGATTGAAGAGCTTGGCGGCCATATCAAGACAGCAATTATTCACGAAGGTGATATCGGAGCAGTGGTCGCAGAAACATTAGTAAATGAGGATCACTATGGACAATTTTACACACTCACAGGCCCTGAATTGAGATCAAAAAAAGAATGCGTCGATATGATTAGTCATGTGCTAGGAACATCGATTTCGTTTAAAGAGCTCTCTTTGGATGAAGCTAAGAAGCGCTGGAAAGACGCAGGGTATGACGATGAAAGCATCCAGTTTTTCGTGCAAATGGGCACTCAGCCACCTGAAATTGGTACCACCCTCTTACCAACCGTTGAAAAGGTTCTAAAACGACCGCCAAAAAGGTTCAGTCAATGGGTCAACGAAAATAAGAATCAATTTAGATAGACAGAAAGGGTGACAAGATGAGCAATATTGCAATTGAAGCAAAAGGTCTCGCGAAGAAATTTGGTGAGCAAAGGGCTGTTGATGGCATCGACCTTACGATACCAAAAGGAATGGTGTATGGATTCCTCGGTCCAAATGGCGCAGGGAAGACGACGACCATTCGCATGCTCGCTACGCTATTAAAACCAGACGGAGGAAGTGCAAAAGTTTTTGGTCACGACATTTCAAGCGAAACGAGTGCGGTTCGTTCAAGAATTAGTCTAACCGGACAATATGCCTCTTTAGACGAAGACTTGACCGGCAAGGAGAACCTTGTCATGATCTCGCGCCTGATGGGCTACTCAAAAAAGGAAGCGATAAACCGAGCCGACGAACTTCTTGTCGCCTTCCGTCTTGACGGCGCCGCCAAAAAACAAGTAAAGAACTACTCGGGCGGGATGCGAAGAAGAATGGACATCGCCGCTAGTATCGTCGTGACTCCCGACTTATTATTTCTTGATGAACCAACGACCGGACTTGACCCAGAAAGCCGCATCGAAGTGTGGGGAATTGTTCGTTCACTCGTCCGCGCAGGAACGACCGTATTGCTTACGACGCAATACCTAGAAGAAGCCGATCAATTAGCGGATCGAATTGCAGTCATTAATCAAGGAAAATTGATTGCAGAAGGCACGAGTGCAGAACTGAAAGCATCAATCGGACGAAACACTTTGCATGTTCAATTCGTTGATGAGAATGATTTATCTCGGGCAAAACAAATCATCGAAAGTAAATTAAACAATGTCGTTCAAATTATTGATGCTCATTCCCTCTCTATACAAGTCAATCAGCCTTCCAAGATTGCTGAAACATTTAGTGACCTCGCGAATGAACATATCCAAATGAGTAGCTTTTCTTTAGGTCAACCGAGTTTAGATGAAGTATTTCTTACGCTTACAGGTTCCAAAACACCAGATGAGGAGAAGATCAATGACGAAACAAATGAATGAAGAACGTCTTCATGATGCGATTGCTTCTGGGAAGCGCCCCCGTCGACCGAGTCCTTTATCTTCAACGCTCACCTTTGCATCACGTACACTTTTACGAATTAAGCATGTTCCGGAGCAAATGTTCGACGTAACGCTATTTCCGATTATCTTCTTACTCATGTTCACCTACTTGTTTGGCGGGGCAATCGCCGGTTCAACGACCGAGTATTTGCAATTTCTGTTGCCCGGTATTCTCGTCATGACTGTTGCTCAAATTACGATGTATACAGGTTTAGATCTAAATAATGATATTCGAAAAGGAATTTTTGACCGCTTCCGCACCTTGCCAATCTGGCTGCCATCCGCTTTGATTGGTGCGCTGCTCGTTGACGTTGTGAGATACTCATTAGCTTCTCTCATTATGATTGGTCTCGGTCTCATCTTAGGATTTCGACCGGAAGGGGGCGTATCCGGCGTCTTGGTTGCTCTCGTCCTCATCTTATTTTTCTCATTCAGCTTATCATGGCTATGGACAACGCTCGGTCTTATTATGCGCTCAGACAAATCGTTAATGATGGTCAGTATGATGATTCTGTTTCCACTAACATTTGTAAGTAATGTTTTCGTAGATCCAGACACGCTGCCAGGATGGCTTCAAGGTTTTGTAGAGGTAAACCCCATCTCCGTTTTAGCAAATGCCGTACGGAGTTGGATGCATGGAACTGGGACCTTTGAACAGATTGGCCTCGTTCTCCTGACATCGGCAATTTTCATCGTAATCTTCGCACCTTTAACGATGTATTTATACCGCAACAAAAAGTAAGAAAAACCTCAACAATATCAAAGAGGTATATTTTGGCGTTAACCCACATAATTGCTACTAGTGAGACAAGAAGCAACCACTGATCGAGCCAAAACAAGCACGGCTTAGATTCTATTGGCAGGCACCTTGCTATGCCTATACGCAACCTAAGGACGACACAACAAAACCCCTCCAAGCTGCCAAGCTTGGAGGGGTTTTCATTATTCAGCCGGAAGGACGGCACCTTCATACTGATCTTCAATAAATTGTTTCACATCATCAGATTGCAAAACGTCCACGAGTGTTTGAATGTTCTCGTCCTCTTGATTTTCAGCTTTCACAGCGATCACATTCACATACGGGTTATCTTCACCACTCTCGACGACAATGGAGTCATCGACAGGGTTTAGGTCGTTATCAATGGCGTAGTTAGAGTTAATGAACACGACGTCGCCCTCACCGACATCGAACGCTTGTGGAAGTAAAGCGGCTTCGTACGACGGATCAAAGTCAAAGTTATTCGGGTTTTCGTCAATATCATCAATCGTTGCATAGATTGGATCGATGCCATCAGCAATGGTAATTAAGCCTTCGGCTTCAAACAAACTTAATACGCGGCCGTGGTCAGCGACAGAGTCGCTCATAATAACATGTGCGTCTTCAGGAAGGTCTGCCAATGATCCGTACTCTTGGCTGTATCCCCCCATCGGTTCGATATGAACACCACCGACGTTCTCAAAATCGTATCCGTGTTCTTCAATTTGACTCTCTAAATACGGAATGTGTTGGAAGTAGTTGGCATCCAACTCGTCAAGGTCAAGGGCTTGGTTTGGCATTACATAGTCATTGAATGTCTGGATTTGTAATTCAATGCCTTCTTCTTCTAGTAGGTCTGTGGCGTATTCTAGGATTTCTGCATGAGGAACGTTTGATGCACCGACAACGAGTGACTGTGTTTCGCCATCTTGGGCTGCTTCATCATCGCCTTCATCCCCAGTTTCTTCCGTCTCTTCTGGTGCATCTCCTGCTGATTCGTCTGTTCCTTCTTCATCAGAAGTGCCACATGCCGTTAAGGCTAACGTTAACGATCCTGCTGCAATTGCGGTGTAAAACTTTTTCATCAAACTCTCCCCTATCTTTTATCTAATTTTCTAGTTAGAACGTCTCCAATACCTTGAAAGATGAAGACGATAACGAGTGTGATAATCGTTGCAATAAACGTTATTTCAGGGTTATTTCTTTGGAAACCATCTCGAAACGCAAGATCCCCTAAACCACCAGCACCGATCACTCCGGCCATCGCTGTATAACCAACAAGTGCGATGGATGTGACGGTAATCCCTGAGACGAGCGCTGGCATTGATTCTGGGAGTAACACTTTGAATATAATCTGGAACTGGTTACTGCCCATTGATCTTGCAGCTTCAATAACCCCTTTATCTACTTCACGCAAACCAATCTCAACGAGCCTTGCGTAAAAGGGAGCGGCTCCAATAATCAATGCCGGTAGTGCAGCTTGTGGCCCGAGCATCGTGTTGAGTACTGCAACCGTAAACGGTATGAGTAAGATAATTAAAATGATAAAAGGAATGGAACGAAACACATTGACAAACGCAGCGACAATCCAATTAATGATAGGGTTCGCCCATATCTGTTTCTTTGATGTCAAAAATAGCAATAAACCAAGGGCAATGCCGAGAATAAATGTAAAGAAAATAGCGATGACGCTCATGTAAACTGTTTCCCACGTGGCATCGAGCATATTATCCCAATTGACATTACTGAGGAATTCATCACCCATCATTCATCACCTCCGCCTGAACATGGTGCTTTTCAATATAGGCAAGTGCTTCTGTTACTGCGTCAGAGGTTCCTTCAAGGGAGATAAACAATGAACCATAACTCCCATCTTTCGTGCGTGCGATGTTCCCTTGTAAAATATTCACGTCAACGTTTACGTTGCGAATGAGATCAGACACAACAGGCTTCTCCGTTTCGTCACCTACAAAAGTCAACTTCACGACTGTACCTTTTTCATCGTGCAATTGATCCTCAATCACTTCTAATGAACCATCGGTTTCTGTAATTTGCTTCACGAACGCTTGAGTAATTTCTTTCTTAGGGTGTTTGAACACATCAAGCACTGCTCCTTGCTCGACGACTTCTCCATCTTCCATGACGGCAACTCGCCCACAAATCTTGTGAATGACGTGCATTTCATGAGTGATGAGCACAATCGTCAATCCTAGCTTCTGATTGATTTCATAAAGAAGCTCGAGAATCGAAGACGTCGTTTTTGGATCAAGTGCAGATGTCGCTTCATCGCATAGCAATACTTTTGGGTCATTCGCAAGTGCTCTAGCAATGCCAACGCGTTGCTTTTGTCCGCCACTCAGTTGCGAAGGGTATGCACCGCCTCGACCGTCCAAGCCGACAAGCGAAATGAGTTCGTCCACTCGTTCATTTCGTTTCTTTTTTGGTACACCGGCAATTTCTAGCGGGTACGCAATGTTTTCCCGAACCGTCCGCGACCAGAGGAGATTAAAGTGTTGAAAAATCATGCTAATCTCTTGCCTCGCCTTTCGTAGCGCACGTCCTTTTAAATTCAGCATGTCGTAATCGGCAATTTTCACCGTTCCCGATGAAGGCGCCTCTAAAAGGTTAAGAAGGCGTATAAGTGTACTTTTTCCAGCACCACTATAACCGATTATGCCAAAGATCTCTCCTGATTCTATCGTTAAGTTCACGTCTTTTACTGCATGAATGTGTGCCTCTTTCGTCACAAAAGACTTTGACACATTGTTCATTTGAATCAATTGATGCACCCCCTATCCATTCTATTCCAAGTATCCTTACCTATTCACTATATTTTAAGTTCGAAAAAAATAAACAAGCATACGTTTCGTTTGGATAAAACAAAAATAACCTTTTTGCTAGAAGATGAGCAGAAAGGTTAATCGTACGTTCCATCTCATCTCCCAAGGCATTTGCAACCTTGCAGGAATTGGCACCATTGCAATTGCTTGCCGGTTGCCGGGTTTCACAGGGCCAGTCCCTCCACCACTCCAGATAAGGATATTTAGTTGATGCTTGAATCTTAGCACCCTACAACTATGTTGTCAACTATTCTTTCAATGGCATAACTTAGGCAAAATCAACTCATCAATAATCTGATAAATATAATTCGCATCAACCATTTTCTTCGTTACAATCGTTCGGTAGTGAATCATTGATGGGCCGATATCTGCGACTAAATCAAGCTGTTCCAACGTGAGTGTTGGGGTTGGGTACATGTATGGGTCGAGTATTGCGAAGAAAGCAAGCCGAAACTTGTGATAATACCCTTGCTGTAACCCAAGTTCTAATTCTTGATTTTGTGAAGCTGCACTTCCAATCGCTGCATACGCACGTTGAATCGATTCATCTTCGATTCGAAAGCTAGACGCCATTAGATGAAACAATTGATCCCGTAAATCATTAAATTGCTCCACTTCTTGTAAGATCTCTTCAAACGGCTTCACGTCTGAAATGGCCTGAATAACGAGATGTGTCTTTGACGTCCACCTTCGATAGATCGTCGCTTTTCCTACGCCTGCGTGCTGAGCAATACGGTCCATCGATACACGTTCATATCCGTGTTCTCCAATGAGCTCTAGTGCCGACTGCATGATGATGCGATCCCGACTCTTGTCCAAAGGGCGTCCCTTCTTCTTTTCAATCGCACTCATGACAAGCCTCCTTCTTCCTATAGTCATTTCATCGTATCACCAGGATATACAGAGTGCAAATTTACGAAACGAAACTGTTTCGAAACGATTGCGTTTCGTAAATAATCATGGTACGATTCATCTTGCTGATTCAAGCCATATATATTTTTTAGGAGGGACGGCTATGGCACATGCACCAACAACTGCTGAAATAAAGGAAGACTTACCGAATGTAAAACCGATACCGATATTAGCCGTTCTTCTTTCAGGCGCCTTTGTTGCGATCCTGAATGAAACGATTCTTAACGTGGCTTTACAAGCCATTATGGGAGACTTGGGCGTGAACTCAAGTACAGCTCAATGGCTCGTGACTAGCTATATGCTCGTCATCGGAATCTTAATTCCAATTTCTGCATATTTCATTCAACGATTCACAACGAGACAACTATTTATTACGGCGATGACACTGTTTACGCTCGGTACAATTGTCGCCGGTTTTAGCCCAACCTTTGCCTTCCTTCTTATAGGACGTATTGTGCAAGCGGTCGGGACCGCGATCATGATTCCGTTACTCATGAATGTCATTCTTGCTGTCATTCCCCAAGAAAGGCGTGGGGCAGCAATGGGTATGATGGGACTTGTCATCATGTTTGCTCCAGCAATCGGGCCTACAGTCTCTGGGTTTATTATTGAAGGATTATCGTGGCGCTGGATCTTCTTTCTCGTGATTCCAATTGCCCTATTTTCTCTAGTATTCGGTTACTTCGTCTTAAAGAACGTCACGAAAACCTCAAAGCCAAAACTTGATCTCTTTTCATTCTTATTGTCTACGATCGGCTTTGGAGGAATTGTGTACGGATTTAGCACCGCTGGAAAAGGCGATTCCTCACTTGCAGACCCAATTGTCATCGCTTCACTTGCTGCAGGGTTTATCGGGCTGGCCGCATTCGCATTCCGCCAGATTAAAATGAAAGATCCGCTTCTGGATTTACGTGTATTCCGCTACCCGATGTTTGCCTTTGGTTTAATTATTGTCATGCTCGTCATGATGACGATGTTTGCACTCATGCTCGTTCTGCCGATTTATATGCAATCTGCGTTACTGTTCACAGCGATAGCTACCGGACTCATTATGTTGCCAGGTGGGATTATAAACGGGGCGATGTCTCCAATCATGGGGCGAATCTTTGATAAGGTTGGTCCGCGCCCGATCATTATTCCAGGAGCCATTTTACTCGTCATCACCGTATTCACGTATCGATTCTCCACCCCAGGTGTGGACGAGTGGATCCTTGCGATTCAGCACATTTTTGTGATGGTTTCTGTCGCGATGATTATGATGCCTGCGCAAACGAACGGGCTCAACCACTTACCACGGCATTTGTACCCGCACGGTACGGCGATCTTTAATACACTCATGCAAGTTTCTGGTGCGATCGGTGCTGCCATCTTTATTTCCATTATGGAAACAGGCAGAAGTAATGCACTCTCAGGTATTGAAGATCCGACTGCTACACAGCAAATTGAAGCCCTCACGATCGGCGCTCAACAAAGTTTTTCGTTCGGGTTTATCTTTGCGATTATTGCTCTCGTCATTGCGTTATTTATTCGTTCAAAAAAACCGAAAACGACAGAAAGTGAATAGTAAAACGCAAACACCCCTATATTGGGCGTGTTTGCGTTTTTTGCTTTGATATCTGCTGAGGGACAATATCCGTGAGATCTTTGGCGCTGAAAAATGCATCTCACTCTCTAAACTACTCGTCAAAGTGAACCAGCGGGTCCAGCTCGAGTGGGGATTTCAAGAACATGAAGCATTGCAATCGCAAATTATCCCATCATATACCCTTATCTATGGAATTTTCTATATATATCAAGCTAAACACTGTTACACGTATTTTAACTCCTCTTTTTCAGTGAACTGCTTACGACCTGTGGGGTCTCGTCTCGGTCCTTTTTCCACAAGCGTGATCTCCTTTCGTTCCAATCAACGATACTGAAAAAGCGACAGTGTTAACTAAGTTTGCTAAGTAATGACCATGAAAGCTATTCATACACTTTGAATGTCAATGGCAGTCATAGAAACCATTCATTGCTACGTCTATAGTGTACGATTATCTTTGATGATGTTGAACTTTAAAGCTCTATCGGTTGGTTTACCATAGGTTTATGAAGAAATTCTTTCGTTCAACTTACATAGATTATGTCCACACGCGTACGAAAAACAAATCTGACACCGATTTATGCAGCTACCCTTAAAATCTCATTAAAAATTACTTACATTTATAATGTGTATATTCCTTGATCAACCTACTCGCCTCTTATCTTTCTACACGCACTTGTGGCCAACGCTTGTCCCATTTTTTATGTTTGACCCGATGATTGTAAGCCGACTGCACGCTGGGGTGTTCTTTTGCCATCGGTGTTGGTTTTATTACACAGTTGACCAAGTCAGAGATGCCATGAGGGGCAGCGAGCTCAATTGCGCCAGCATTTGTCATTCTCACCATAACGGCAGTAGCGGTTTCAGGATATTGGCTGACAGCATCGAGCGATGATTCATATGGGTCTGTACCGTTAAGCGTATGCATACGCGCTTGATTTTTGACAGACCAAGGGACATCCGGACAGGCGGTGTGCAGTTTCTGTTCGATCTGCTTTTCAAACGACTCCGTGACGTGGTCGGGATCATAATAAATGACATCCACATCGTCCGTCTCTGTTCTTTTTGTGAATTGGTGCAAATGATCCCACACTTTTGCTCGAACAAAGCCTGCACTGATCCAACAATCAGGTAAGTTTAGCTTTCGGACTGTGCGTAAACATTTCACCATATATTCATCTTGACTAATAAGTTGTTCAATATCCTCTTTCTTCATTACACATTTCTCCATTCTCGAAAGCTCATAACAATGCCCGCGTTAAGAACAAACCTCAACACGGGCATGAGACTTTCTAGTCGTTTTTGTCACGGTCATAAAAGGATTCAAGGTTTTCTTCTGCTGATGTGGAATACGTGTCTTCTGACGCTTCCGGTTCGGACGACTCTTCTGCTTTCGCATCGGCTTCTGCCGCAGTTTCGTCTTTAGCAGCAGCAAACTGAGGTTGGCCTTCACGCACGGTATTGCCTACGCTAGAATTGCCACGAGCAACGAAACTTTCGAGCATCTCTTTTAAGTCCATTCCCGTTGCTTCTTTCAAACTTTCCTGCACACCGAGCATCGTTTGCGTTACATTGCCAGCAATTTTATGAGCACCACCTTTGGAGTCTGAGCCACCCATATCAATGACTTTGTAGCCGTCAATTTTGCTAAGTGGGGCAGCAACTTCTTTTGCAATGTCTGGTAGCGAGCGAATCATCATTTCCATTATAGCGGCTTCCCCGTACTTCTCCATTGCTTCGGCCATGAGTTCTTTCGCTTCGGCTTCTGCACGGCCTTTCTCACGGATGACTTCCGCTTGGGCCAAACCTTCGGCACGTTGAATGGAAGCTTCTGCTTCACCGTCAATTCTCGCTTTATCAGCTTCTGCTTCAGCTTTTGCTTTAATGTCATACGCATCTGCATCGGCTTGTGCCTTGCGTCGTTTTTGTTCCTCTTCTTCAAGTGAAACTTGGCGTTGGCGTTCGATATACTGCACTTGCATTTCTTCTTCTTTCACTTCTTGATTTAATCGGGCTTGTTCTAACTGATACGCTTGCTCAGATTGCGCTCGTGCCCGTTCAGTTTCTTGTTTGAATGTTGCATCTTTAATATCTTTGTTCTTTTGTGATTCAGCAATGGTCGTCGCACGTGTATTTTCTTCTTCTTTCGCTTCTTGATCGTTTTTCGCTTTGTACATTCTCGTTTCTTTTTCTGCATCTGACTCTGCCATGTCCGCTTTCTTACGAATTTCAGCAATGCGCGGACGACCGAGATTTTCTAAGTATCCGTTCTCTTCATCGGCGTCACGTAAATCATCAAGGCCGAATGATGTAATCGTAAAACCCATGTTATCGAGCTCAACTTGAGCGATGTCTTGAACTTGATGAGAGAAAGATTCACGATCATTGTTAATCGCTTCAACTGAGAGCTTTGATAAAATCGCACGAAGGTTCGTACCGAGTACTTTTGAAACTTCTTGCTCAATTTCTCCTTCTTTCTTACCGAGAAATTGTTCTGCATAGTTTGCAATACCGTGAAGAGAATCTGCAATCTTTACGGAAGCAATCGCATCTGCAACAACAGGTACCCCTTGGCTAGTGTACACTTTTGGTGTCGTCAGTTTAATTTGAAATGAATTTAAATCAACAGGCGTACTCGTTTGGAAAAACTTTAAACGTTGCCCACCACCACGAATAATTTTCATACTTCTTCCATTATCGTCTTGGAAAATGCGGTTGTCCTTTTCTGGGTCACCTAAATTCGGACCTGTAATAATAAGTGCTTCATTGGACGTCGCTGTTTTATAACGTCTCTTCACATAGATAAAACCGATAAGTCCAAAGATTAGGACAAGTGCAGCGACAACACCTAAAATAATGAAAATAAATACGATGTCCAAAATAATCACCTTCCTTTTTTATTCTTGTTACGTACTTTTCTACTGCAAGGTTTCGCATTTACTGAAAACTCTTACCAATTGTATCGAATTTCCACGTCTTTTGACAACATTCAACAATCAATTAATGTCGACCATTGCATCCATCCGCCAGTTCCTAGCGTACCAACAAACATGTCGTTCGTCTCCTTGCCATCCCGTTCAAAATGCTCGACCATTGCTTTAATCGGAGGCGTCACGCGTCGTGTTAGTAGTTGCTCAGATGTGAGCCAGTAGAGATCGCCTTCCTCACTCGATGTCGGGGTTCCAAGGGTCGACATCGTAAAAACATATTGCAAACGAATTTCATCATCAACGTACCGGACGAGCAAATATTTGTATTGTACATTGTGTAAATCTTTTTGCTCCAAACCAGTTTCTTCATATACTTCACGAAGGCACGCCTGTTTCACGTTTATCAGCTCTTCGGGCCGAATATGACCGCCGATCGGCACATAGAAACCGGCAAGAAAGTCGTGGTCATTCCTTTTTTTGAGAAACAAATATTCACCTTGTTGATTGTTGATGAGGGCGACCGCCATCTGTCTCGTTTTCAATCGTAAACGACTCCTTGATTTGTTCAGTTGTTTTTACACTCGCGAATTCATCTTTAAGTGTAGCAATTGTTAGCTTTTGAACCGTTTCCCCATCGTACTCTCCAATTGGAAAAGAAACCGTCGCATCTTCAATTATCACCGTTGAAAAGCCTAAATTCCCACTCATTCGCACTGTCGTTGAAACGCAATGAGGAGTCGTTAGTCCAATCACATACACCCTTTCCGGATGGTTATCGTTGAGCACCTGTTCAAGATCAGTGCCGATAAACGCACTGTTCGTCGGCTTCTGAATGCAAATTTCATCATTTTCCGGGACAAATCCATCCATAAAGTCGTGTCCTTCTTTACTCGGGTGAAATAAAGACGTTCGTTCTTTTGGAGTATGTTGGATATGAATCACACGGCTTTTGTTTTTTCGCCATAGCTTCAGTAAATCTCTCATATTTTCAACAGCACCCAAATCGTAAGGTGATCCCAGCTTCGGGTTGTGAAACCCTTTCTGAATATCAATTAGAAGCAATACATCATTTTTCGTTATCATGTCTTCGCCTCCCCCGTTCAACCTATGTACGTATAAATTTGAATATAACATACCTTCCTGAAAAATCCAGTGGACAGGCGAAGTAGAGGTACGATCTGCTAGCGTACATTCGTAGTTATCACGAAACACGTTCGACACGTCATTTGCAGGGAATATACTTACTTCCATTTCGTTTCACTCTATAACCACACATACTTGCCCTCAAGTACCCATATGATATCGGCGCGGCCCGCACCGAACCGAGTCCGATTTGGCTTCGGCCCCGCTGGGGCCGACGTGTCGTTGGCACTTCCGCCTGGAATCTGCGCTCCAGTGGAAGCAAACTGCGCAGGACTTTAGCGGAATGAGCGCCAAAATCGTTAAACAAGGCAAGCTTGCGCGCAGAACGTTCGTTCGTCTTGCCCGCATGTGCCCTCACCCCCTGCGGCAACGGGTTCAGAGAACCATCCTTTTCATTCCCAAGTAAAATCGGGCTCGGCCCCTTGGGGGCGACCGATTGCTCGCTTCTTAACATTAGATCTGCGCGCAAAAAGACACTCACCACCGCGCTACCCCCTCCACACAACAGTGCAAATAAAGAAAATGTTTAGCTCATTCCATATAGATCGTCAAGTATTTGGGAAAATCGACCTTTTTACCGTGATCTAGACCATTTTGGGCGTGATTTAGATCACCGATCTCCTAGAAAATACCAACACCAAGCATCCATTCAAAGTAAAGCACCGCACCGATGTTGCACTTGTAGTCTGGACTGTCAAGTAGACACAGCGAGCACAAGCGGAGCGCAGTGAGAGGTGATGTCGCACTTATGCTCTGGAGTGCATCCGCCTGCAGTGGAAAGCAACACCCAACAGTGCAAATCAGGAAAATCTTAAGTTCATCCTGTATAGTTCAGGTCGTAACGGAGGCTACCACAAATAATAGAGAGCCAAATGAATATGCTAAAAAGCGGATGACTCGCCATGAGTCATCCACTTTTTGTCGTATAAATGGGCGGCTAGGCTTTAGCTTTATTCCTCGATATCCTCTGCGCTCATGTATTCGTTTAAACGACTGTTTTCTTGGGTTCGGTGTGCTTGGTCGTTCATTTTTACTTCTTCATGCCCTGGATGTTCGGTTTCGTACTGCATTTCTTTTGGTCGATCTTTGTGATCTTCTCTTTTCTTATCATTCATACAGTATACCCTCCTTTAAATGAATTAAAGGCTAGTTTATGCGAAGTGAGCAAAGCTATACTAAACTTTTAGAAAGGGTTGCAACGTCAATGATGCGATGGTTCACTTCTTTCGCTTCGATTTTCTTTGTTACATAGTGGAGCTTTTCGTACAGGTGCATGTTTCGAGAAACAGAAGCTCGAACTCGACAGCGAATTTCTCCATAGCCAATCGATTGTGTATACGTTTCAAGTGCACGGATTAGCTGTTTGGCAACCCCTTTTCCTTGATGACTAGGGGGGACTGACAAGCGGTAGAAATAGATATGATCCTCAAACTCCCGAAATCGGATTACCCCTACGGCTTGTCCACTATCAACAGCAATCATGGCTTGTTCTCCAGCATCAAATCCTTCAGCAATTGTATGTGGTGTTTCTTTTAGAGCGCTTGATGGTGGGGTGGCGTTTCTATACTCAGCAAATGCTTCATGCATCAGTGTACATATCATATCGGCGTCGTTTCGTGTGGCATGAATCGTCTGCATTCCGGTCGTTCCTCCTAAGAAATGGTTTGCGTTTATGACCATTATTCTATACGATAATGAAATACAACAATAGGGGGATGAGAAATGTCCGAACAGAAAAATAACCGGGGAATGAATGTTTTCGCCTTAATTTTTGGCGTGATTATTTTTGCAACTATTCTGACTTACTTGATTCCAGCAGGTAGCTATGAAAGAGTAGAGCAAGATGGTCGAGAAGTGGTAGACCCTGGTTCATACACCGAAGTAGAAGCAAATCCAATACATCCGTTTCAGATTTTCACCTCTATACATACCGGTCTCGTCGAGGCCTCAGATATTATTTTCTTCATATTAATTATCGGCGGTACGTTTGGGATCTTGAATCGTACAGGTGCCATTGACCGACTCGTTACCGTCGCTTCTTTTAGACTAGTGAATCAAGAGAAGTGGTTTATCCCCATAACGATGCTCATCTTCGCCCTTGGAGGAACACTTATGGGTCTCGCCGAAGAAACATTGGCATACATCCCCATTCTTATTCCACTTGCCCTTGCATTACGTTTTGACGCAATCACAGGAACTGCAATTGTTCTAATTGGCAGTTCGATCGGGTTTACAACTGCGATTATGAACCCCTTCAACGTCGGTGTTGCCCAAGGAATTGCTGAGCTAGATATTTATTCTGGCATGTGGCTTCGTCTCATTCTCTTCATTTTAATGTATACGATTGCCGTCATCTTTGTTTATCGGTATGCAATGAAAGTAAAAAGAAATCCTGAACTCGGATATTACGGCAATTATGCTAGTAATACCGAACTGGGTGAGATGAAAACAGAGAAGTCATTAACCGGTACACATAAAGTTGTTTTAGGATTGTTTGGTGTAAACTTTATTGTTCTTGCTTTCGGTGTCATTCAATTTGAGTGGTTTATTACTGAGATCGCATCATTGTTCTTATTGCTCGGAGTCATCATTGGCATTGTTGCCCGCTTAGGTGTTCACAACGTTGTTGATAGCTTTCTAAAAGGTGCTTCTGGTGTACTCGCTGGTGCGCTAATCGTCGGTTTTGCTCGCGCCATCTTAGTTGTTCTAGAAGACGGTAACACGATTGATACAATGCTCTATTATGCCGTTGGTTTTTTGGAGAATATTCCTGCCGAATTAAATGCTGTTGGGATGATTTTCATCCAAGGAGCCATTAACTTCTTCATTCCGTCAGGCAGCGGTCAAGCAGCGCTCACGATGCCAATTATGATCCCACTTGCAGATTTGCTTGGCATCACGAGGCAAACGACTGTACTTGCCTTTACATTAGCTGACGGAATCGGAAACATTATTCTCCCGACATCAGGGTATTTCATGGCAGCACTCGCACTTGCAGGAATCCCGTGGACAAAATGGGTTCGTTTCATTTGGCCTTTTATCTTGATTCAACTTACAATCGCAGTCATCGCTGTCATGTTTGCCGCCTGGTTTGGATACGGACCGTTCTAGTAGGTGGTTGTAGCTTCAACCACATTCGTATCCGATTGTAATTTCACTTGTGCCTTCTATCCTAGAGACCGGCTCATTATAGAGCATTTTCTCCTCGGGCATAGAGACTAACAAAACAGATCGAATCATCAGTGTAGCCATGTGCTTAGTTCCTGTGCCACCTTAGAACCTTGCCGGTTCCGAGAAAAAATCAAACGACGGACGTTCGCTTGTGTTAAAAAGTGTCCATGCGTAGCCTGAACATACTGCGCAAAAAAGCGTACCGAACTCGGTACGCGTTTTTGCGTTATGCTATTCTTCCGTGACATCTTCTTCGTTTTCTGCTGGCGGATCTTCTTCGAGATCTTCTTCATCTATAATAAACTCTTCAATCTCTCCAAAATTATCGTCGATGGTTAGGTTGTTAAATTCGAGCACTTGCAAAATGTTTTCATCTGTATCAATAACCGTCGCTTCAATCTCATCACCTTCTTGGATGAAGACGGCATCGGATACACTGGTAATATCAAATTCGAGCACTCTCGTCTCCCCGGTCATGAGCGCTTGGATGTACTGGTTGTTGAACGTATCACTAATGCGATAGATCTCGCCCTCTACGGTTTCCTCATCATAGATATCAGTCGGAACATAGTCATCCGCGCCGAGACTAGAAGCTAAAAGCTGACGATACTCATTAAATGCCTCTTCGCGAGAGGATGCGTACGCAATATTACCCGTTTCAGCATGAACCATCGCCATTTCTCTCATGAGACCATTTTGGTCGACGACCGGGACGACCCACGTGTAATGATCATACACCGAATATAACACCGGTTGGGTTCCGCTCCATTGTTCACGCACAAATGATTTGTTCACGACTTCTCGCGCTCCTCTTGCATTTAAAAGACCTGAGGATCCGGTGTAATAAGTTGCTTCACCTGTTTGTGCATTGACCATTGTAAAGCCGACCATCGTGTTTGAATCTTGATTCGGACGCATATGGTCAATCATCCAATACATCTCATCGTCTGGTCCGAGGACGCCAATCATCTCTTCATTACTCGTCGGTTCGTGCACCCCTTCTTTTGCAAACCAGGCGTTCAGCAGTCCATTGCTGTATCGGCCAAACCAATCCGCATATTGAAGAGCAAGGCGATAATCAATAGCATTGTCAATAAAGTCAGGTTGGTCGCCGAGTGCAAATTTCTCCATCTCACCAGTGACCGCATCAATGACAATCACACCGTCTGCACGAGGCCCGGTTCGGTAATAGTCGTAATACGCATAAGAATAGGCATAGTACGGATGACCATCATCATCTGGCTCAAAAGAATAACCTACAAGAATGACATCTTCATATGCTTGCCTCACATGTCGCTCCAAATTGTCTCCAAAGAAAGCACTTGGCACATACGTCATCGCATGATCGCTCACAAGTTGCGCCTCTGCATTAGGATCTTCCGCACTCACCATAATGTAACCTGGCGCACTATCCGCTCGCCACCATCTCCAAAGGTTTGCGTACTCAATGGGGGACACCCAATACAGTTCGTCATTGATCTTTTGAATCGTTGATTCTCCAAGATCATAGAATGAAAAGTTGTCAATGTTCCCGAATACAATTTCTGATTTATAACGAGCATATGTATACGGAACTGCTCTTACCGCTTCTTCAGTAACAGATTCGATCTGCTCACTGCTCGTCTCAATATCTCCTAGTTCAGAGAGTTGTTCGGTCACTGTAAATGGAAACACGAAATTCATGAAAAGAAGACCGACAAGTAACGTTCCCCCAATTGCACTCGGTACGTTTTTAATTGCTTTCTTTGCTTGCAGCTGAGCTTCTTTACTGTTTTTAGGCACACGCGCAGCACCTAAAAACAATCCTGACAAAATTAAATTAATCGCTACAACAAACCCAAACGTGTTCAGAATTCCTGACCAAGATAGATCAAGCAATTGAAAATAAACAATATAAAAGCTAAGCACTAGCCCAAACACATAGCGCAACGCTTGGAACGCGAGCCATGCTTTCGTGTTTCGTTTCATTCCATGTTTCCAAGCCACTGGGTTTAACTCCACAGTCGTTAAACCTAGTATCAAAATCCAAATGTACATCATCTTTCGTTCCTCCTACACCGTTTCCTAACTCATACTTACGAAAAAACTACGAAAAAGATTCAAGAGATTTCTTCATCCATCATTTCCCGGGAAATACATGTCGAAATAAGGATGTGTTCTCTCTATGTAAAGATCAGCAAAACAAGCAGGGCAATCATACAAGCACCAACATCTCGTGTCGAATATTGTAGTAGGAACACAAGCTAAAGGAGGTCATCTTGTGTCGTATCGTTACCTTTATGACAATGATGGAAATTGCACGGGCATCGAGATTAACAACAATCTCATTAACGGACCTGGAATCGTTGGAACAGGTACGTTGCCAACCGTCCCTACAACACCTACTGTGCCTACTCTTCCAACGTTGCCTACGTTACCAACCGGTACAGTATAACAAAAAGGCTGCCACTTTGGGCAGCCTTTTTCATTTACTCTTGATTGATGAGTTCGTCATAGTCATCTGCTGAAAGAAGGTCATCAAGTTGAGCGCGATCTGTTGGTTCTACAACAATCATCCAAGCTTTCTCATAAGGGGAATCGTTGACGAGCTCTGGAGAATCTTCAAGCTCTTCATTGATTTCGACGACCTTACCACTAACCGGTGCATAAAGCTCTGAAACTGTTTTTACGGACTCAACACTGCCAAACGGTTCATTTACAGCAATTTCATCGCCGACTTCTGGCAATTCCACAAATACGATATCTCCTAGCTCATCTTGGGCAAAAGAAGTAATGCCAATTCGCAAGTTGCCCGTTTCTTCTTTAACCCACTCGTGTTCTTTTGAATATTTGAGTTCTTTTGGTGATCCCATTTTGTACTACCTCCCATTTTTAATTAAACGTTGTATAAGCAACCTTACCACTTACCTAGTATATCAGGTGATACATTCCCCAAGTACTGCTTCCAATACTTTTCAAATTCGTCTTCTTTAAATCCTACTGTTGCAGCATGACCATCGGTGACAATTGGCCGCTTAATCAACATGCCATCTGATGCTAGCCAATCAATAATGGTGTCCTCACTTGCATCTGGAAGCTTGTCCTTAAGCCCAAGTTCACGGTACTTCTTACCACTCGTATTGAACAACTTTTTCCACTCTAAACCACTCAGCGCTTTAATTTCTTGAAGCTCCTTGCGCGTAGGTGGGTCGTTAACAATATGTCGTTCTTGATATGAAATCTCGTTTGCATCCAGCCAGTTTTTCGCCTTTTTGCACGTTCCACACGGCGGATAACTAAAAAGTGTAAGCATGTTGCTTGTTTCCTCCTTCATGTGTACGAACATTCCCTTACATTATACGATAAAATCCTACTGTTTTATACAGGCCATCAATGATTATCCTCATCATTAGGGAAAAATAAAAAGAGGGGAAGATCCCCCTCTTTCATTAAACGATATACTTTTTCTCTTGTAGAACGCGCTCGGCAATTTCACGTTTTGTTTTAATAAGGTTTGCCGGTGTGCGACGCGTCAGTTTTCTTACCATAGATAGCATCGTGCGGAGGGTGTCGCCTTCTTCCATATGAATAAGGGACTCTTTCGCATCTGCTTCGATGTTTTGTAAGCCTTCTTCAACGATAACTTCTGTATAAAGTAGTTTCATCGTTTCTTTATCGGCGCCGTTTTTCTCGATGGCTTTCTCTGTTCTTGCAATGGCAGCTTCCATGTTGTAGATCTCGCTCACCATATCTGCCACATTCAATAGCAATTCTTGCTCGTCGTTCAATGCTTTGCCGTATTTTTGAACGGCAGCGCCAGCGCCCATGATGACGAGTTTCTTTGCGTTTTGTAGCATATACTTTTCTTTTTCTAATGGCGCATCGCCTGGCTCTTCCGGCATCATTGACATGAGTTCATCTTGCAGTCCCATTGCTTTATCTAGAAACGGTAGTTCACCTTTCATCGTTTTACGGATGAGTGTTCCAGGGACGAGCATCCGGTTGATCTCATTCGTACCTTCAAAAATTCGGTTGATTCTGGAGTCACGGTAAATGCGCTCAACTTCATATTCAGCCATAAAGCCGTACCCACCATGAATTTGTACAGCTTCATCTGCACAGTAATCCAACACTTCTGAACCGTAGAATTTGTTCAATGAACACTCAATTGCATATTCTGCAATGGCTTTTGCTACTTTCTCTCCATCTGCTTGCTCTTCGTCGGTTAGGTCACCAAGGTTCTTTTCGAACAAGCCACCTGTACGATAGATGGAACTTTCAAGTGAGAATGATTTCGTCGCCATTGAGCCGATCTTCTCTTGAATCGCTGTGAAGTTAGCGATCGGTGTTTTGAATTGCTTACGCTCATTCGCATACGTTGCTGCAAGCTCAATCGTACGTTTCACCCCACCGAGACAACCGACACCTAGCTTATAACGACCTACGTTTAAAATGTTAAACGCAATGATGTGCCCACGACCAATTTCTCCGAGCAAGTTTTCTTTTGGCACTTTCGCGTCTTCAAGGAGAAGGGTTCTTGTTGATGAACCTTTGATTCCCATCTTCTTTTCTTCAACGCCTGTGGATACGCCTTCATAGTCACGATCAACGATAAACGCTGTGAATTTATCACCGTCCACTTGTGCATAAACGACAAACACATCAGCAAACGCAGAGTTTGTAATCCACTGCTTCTCACCATTTAAAATGTAGTGCGTGCCTTCGTCATTAAGGACAGCCGTTGTTTTTGCGCCGAGTGCATCGGATCCTGAGCTCGGCTCTGTAAGTGCATAGGCCGCTATCAATTCACCAGATGAAAGCTTCGGAAGGTACTTCTTCTTCTGCTCATCGTTTCCGAAGAATACGATTGGAAGGGAACCGATCCCTACGTGTGCACCGTGGCTCAAGCCAAATCCACCTGCTACTGCCATACTTTCCGTAATGAGCGTAGAACTAATTTTGTCTAAGCCAAGACCTTCGTATTGCTCGGGTACGTCAGCACCGAGTAAACCTAGCTCTCCAGCTTTTTTCAATAGCTTCACAGAATAATCAAATTCATGATTTTCAATATTGTCAATGACTGGGTAAACTTCATTCAAGACGAAATCTTGAGTTGTTTTAGAAATCATTTTGTGTTCTGATGTGAAGTCTTCAGGTGTGAATACATCCGTTGTTTCCACATCTTCAAGTAAAAACCCGCCGCCTTTAATGCTTGTTTTTAACGTTTCTGTCATGATCATTTCCCCCTAAATTATAGTAGTTCGAATACGCCAGCAGCACCCATGCCGCCACCAATACACATCGTCACAATGCCGTACTGTTCGTTACGACGTTTCATTTCATGAATTAATGACAGCGTCAGTCTTGTTCCTGTGCAGCCAAGTGGATGGCCAAGGGCAATCGCTCCGCCGTTTACATTTACACGGTCGTAATCAAGGTCTAATGAGCGGATGACTTGTAGTGCTTGGGATGCGAACGCTTCATTTAATTCAAACAATCCGATGTCTTCTTTTTTCAGTCCGACGTTCTTTAAAACTTTAGGAATCGCTTCAACTGGGCCGATTCCCATGACTTCAGGTCTTACACCGGCAACGGCCATACCTAGAAACTTCGCCATAGGCTTAAGCCCGTCTGCTTCAGCTTTCTCACGATCCATAACGAGCACGGATGCAGCACCGTCACTCATTTGCGATGCGTTCCCGGCGGTTACACTTCCCTGAACGTTAAACGCAGGGCGAAGCTTGCCTAATGTTTCACTCGTCGTGCCTTCTCTTACCCCTTCATCCGTATCAAATGTAACGATTTTTTCTTGAAGTTTGTGCTTCGCGTCTACTGTGCGGTGAGTCACTTCAATCGGCACGATTTCATCTTTAAAACGTCCTTCTTGAATAGCCGCTGCTGCACGCTTGTGGCTTTCTACAGCAAAAGCATCTTGGTCTTCACGGCTCACACCAAATTCCTGTGCCACCTGTTCTGCTGTATGACCCATTCCCATATAATATTCCGGTGCGTTTTCAACAAGCTTCGCATTTGGGGCGATGACGTGCCCACCCATTGGGATGAGGCTCATTGATTCTGCCCCACCTGCAAGAATGGTATTTGCATGCCCTAGCATAATCTTCTCGCCTGCGTACGCGATGCTTTGCAAGCCAGAAGCGCAATACCTGTTCACTGTCACCGCTCCTGCTGTATTCGGAAGGCCTGCTAAGCCGGAAATGTTCCGCGCCATGTTCATGCCTTGCTCCGCTTCCGGCATGGCACATCCGATAATCACATCTTCAATTTCACTTGCGTCAAAGTCACCCGCACGCTTTAATGTTTCTTTAATGGTTTCTGCCGCGTAATCATCTGGGCGCATTTTTGCGAGCGTCCCTTTTTTCGCTTTTCCAACTGCTGTTCTCGCTCCTGATACGATAACTGCTTCTCTCACAGCTTTCCCTCCTCTAGTTACGTAATGGCTTTCCGGTTTTCAGCATGTGTTGCATGCGCATTTGTGTTTTTGGCTCAGCAATTAAGCTAAGGAATGCTTCACGCTCAAGATCAAGCAAGTACTGCTCATCAACTTCACTATTTTTCGCCACACGACCTCCGGCAAGGACAAATGCAAGTTTCTCTGCGATCTTTAGGTCATGGTCGCTAATTTGCCCCGACAGTTTAAGGGCTTTTGCTCCAAGAAGCATCGTTGCATATCCGGTTTCACCAACGACTGGTATTGGCTTGCGAACCGGTGGGGCATATCCTTTCTCGGAAAGCTCCATCGCTTTTCTTTTCGCGCTCCACGTCAAATGACGGTGGTTGGCAATAATGTCGTCACGCTCTCCTAAATACCCATTTTCAGCTGATTCTTGCGCAGACGTTCCGACTTTTGCCATTGCAATACGTTCAAAGACCTTATTCGCAATCGGTTGCAATTCTGTACCTTTAGGAACGTTTTCAATTTCACGTAGGTATAGTTCTTTGTTCCCACCCCCACCTGGAATGAGACCGACACCGACTTCTACAAGACCCATATACGTCTCTGCAGACGCTTGAATACTTGCTGATGGCATACAAATCTCTGCACCACCACCTAGAGACATTTGGAATGGTGCAGTTACAACTGGTTTACTGCTATAGCGAATTTTTGCTGTCATCTGTTGGAACTTACGAATAACAAGATCCAACTCATCGAAAGCAAAGTCTTGTGCTTCCATGAGCATCATCATTAAGTTCGCACCAACACAGAAGTTTTTACCTTTATTCGAGATGACTAGGCCGTTATAGTTTTCTTCCACTTCATCGATGGATTTCTCCACCATCTGAATAACGTCTAGACCAATCGAGTTGTTTGGTGATGTAAACGTTAGCCCGGCAATACCATCCCCTAAGTCAGTGAGAACCGCTCCGGCATTTTTCTTAATGACGTTTGTTTCGTTTTTAATGTGAACGCTAATGTCGATTTCCTTTTCGCTTTTCGGAATATTCACATACGTACCGTTATGATAGAAAGCACCCGCTTTATAAAACGACTCGTATCCGCTCTCAAGCATGTCTTTTACCCAAGTAGGAACGGTCTCACCATCGGCTTCCATCTTTTCAACAGACTTTCTTACACCGAGTGCATCCCATACTTCAAACGGTCCAAGATCCCATCCGAATCCCCATTTCATCGCATTGTCAACAGCGACGATGTCATTTGCAATCTCGGAAGTTTTCTCTGCGGAATATAGGAGGCTTGCTTTAAGCGTCTCCCACGTAAATGTTCCTGCTTTATCATCAGCGTAAGCAAGCGCTTGAATCTTCGCGGCTTTGCCTTTCGCTTGTTTCGCCATTTCAACGGATGGTGCTTTTAGTTTCTTACCTTCTCGGTACTCAAGGGTTTCAGGATCAAGTTCAAGAATTTGCTTATCTTTTCCTTTACCTTTCTTCAAATAAAACCCTTGGCCTGCTTTACTACCGATCCAACCTTTTTCAGCAATCTCTTTCATAAATTTCGGTGGATCAAAGATGTTCTTCTCTTCGCCATCCACTTGATCGTACACATTTTTTGCGACATGAAGGAATGTATCTAGCCCAACAACATCAAGTGTGCGGAAGGTGGCGCTCTTCGGACGACCAATTAACGGTCCAGTGATCGAATCGACTTCTGTGATGGACAAGCCGTTTTTAACCATCTGCTCGACGGATACGAGTAGACCGTACGTCCCGATCCGGTTTCCAATAAAGTTCGGCGTGTCCTTCGCTTCCACAACACCTTTACCGAGGGCATCCTCAGCAAACGCTTTCATAGAAGCGAGCACTTCAGAATCGGTATCTTTCGTTGGAATGATCTCCAGCAAATGCAGATACCTCGGTGGGTTGAAGAAGTGTGTCCCAAGAAAATGTTTGCGGAACGTCTCTGAACGACCTTCTACCATCGCATTCACAGAGATTCCTGACGTGTTGGAACTCACAATCGTCCCAGGCTTTGTATGTGCTTCTACTTTTTCAAACAATTGTTGTTTCACTTGTAAGTTCTCAACGACCACTTCAATAATCCAATCAACATCGGATAATTTCTCTAAGTCGTCTTCTAAGTTTCCAACTTCAATGCGATGAGCATTTTCCTTTGATGCAAGTGGCGCTGGTTTTTGTTTGAATAGCTGCTTTTTCGCCTCTACCGCACGCTTATTGCGGATCGATGCATGTTCAGCCGATAGCCCTTTTGCTCGTTCTTCATCCGTTACGTCTTCTACTGGTAAATCCAAGAGAAGAACGGATATGCCTTGATTTGCCAAATGTGCAGCAATTCCTGATCCCATCACGCCTGAACCAAGTACAGCAGCACGTCTAATGTGAATAGTCATGTTCGGCCTCCTTTTTTGAATGAATCCTCATTCATTATATTCGCTAATACAAGAGCACTCACGATTGTAAATGCTCTTCATCCGTCGGAATTGGTTAAATTGCGAATATATTATCTACCTACACTATATAAGATTTTTAACCGTCTGACAACTAAAAAATTTTAGCGTAAAGCGCATACAGCTTTTTAATATCGGTGATGCTACACGTTGATTAGATTTTCTTTAGGAGGGCTAATATGGATCTTCACAATCAACAACCGATGAACCAACAAAACCAAACGATGAGTCAACCCCCTGCAATGATTTCAACGAAAGATCAACTGTATCTGTCTGATATGTTGAACTGGAACTTAACTGCCGCGAAGAAAGCACGTTTTTATGCTCAACATGCGATGGACCCAAAAATTAAAGAAACGCTTGATCAAGTAGCTGGGATGCACGAAAAACATTACCAACGCTTACTTCCACATCTCAATAGTCAAGGAGGTACACAATGACAAAAATCCAAAACCCAAAAACAGAAGTACCGAACTCAAAAGAGATGAATGACAAAGATTTTATGACTGACATGCTAACCACTGAAAAATATATGGGATCGTCCTACACAACGGCGATGACAGAAGCGAGTCATAAAGCGTTATATGATGAGATTTCTTCAATTTGCAACGAGACAATTGACTGTCAACGCAACCTTTACAATCAAATGTTCGCAAATGGCTGGTATGCGTTGGATACGGCACCAGGTCAAGCCATTCAACAAGCACATCAAGAATATGCCGGCATGACGAACCAACTTCCAGGAAACGGGATGGCTCATTAATCATCCAGCGGAATAAGCATCGAAAAAGCCCAGGTTATGTGAACCCGGGCTTTTTCGACAATAAATCAAACCATCTACCAATGGTTTGATTTATTGATTAGGCTATTCAATATCTACCCGGCCATTTAAAAATGCATCATTGTTTTCTTCGATATCTACCCGTCCGTCCGTTGATGAATCATCATGCTTTTCGATATCTACTCGGCCATCCGTTGATGAATCGTCATGCTTCTCAATATCTACCCGACCATCCGTTGATGAATCGTCATGCTTCTCAATATCTACCCGACCATCCGTTGATGAATCGTCATGCTTCTCAATATCTACCCGACCATCCGTTGATGAATCGTCATGCTTCTCAATATCTACCCGACCATCCGTTGATGAATCGTCATGCTTCTCAATATCTACCCGACCATCCGTTGATGAATCGTCATGCTTCTCAATATCTACTCGTCCATCGGACTCCTCGTCGGCAAGAATGATGCCAGTAGGGGACACAGCAAGCAGCAAAACAAGCACAGAAGCAATCATTTTTTTCATTGATAAAATCTCCTTTTTTTAGGTTAAAATTCCTTCTTTTTGTTGATCAGATATCGTTTCCAGTAACATTGAAGAGTACTTGTGAGCGGTATGAAAGTCTTCATCATTAACGTAGTGCAGTCTCACCTCCCTTACTAGCTCACCGAGATCATAATGAAGTCCATGGCTAGACAACATTTCCAATGACTGATCAACCTGTTCTTGATTGAGTCCATTTGGGTGAAAAAAACCTTCCATAAACATACATCGAGAGATCTGTTCGATCAGGCCAGCTTGTTCAGCCTGATGTCTCGCGTTGTTTAAATAATGAATTCCTTCAGTGTGAAAATCCAATTTAAAGCAAACATATGCCAAATCACACTCTGTTTTGATCGACAATGTGCCGCGATGATTGATTTGCAATTTTAACGCATTTTCGAATGCCCGTTTACTAATGTGCAACTTTTCCTGCTTCATAAAATAAAGGCCTTTTGCTCGAAATACAATCGATTCAGTATACGAATCATCAGCAGCATGCATCAAGCAGTCATCAAAATATTTATTAGGTAGGTCAAATGTGAATGTGTCTTGCTTGATGCCACTAATAAGAACCATCGTGTTCACAGTCTGCCGATAATGCTTCTTGCTCGGCTTAAATATCCGCTGGGCTTCTTTTGCATATGCCAATGCCAAAGGGTATTGACTCAACCGATAGTAACAAGCACTTGTTCTGAGGTAAAAATCGGCTTGTTCTAGCGGATTAATATTGGAGAGCAACCGCTCCGCTTGAATGAAACTTTCAAGTGCCTGTGAATATCTCTCGTTACTAAAATCCGAGAAGCCTTTGACATAGTAACCCAAATACTGAATGGCTGTATCAGACTCCCGAATTGCGTCTTCAATAAAAGTCTTCGGTTGTACAGGCTCGTTTAAAACTTCTCGTGTCATGACTTTATGACGAAATTGAACAAGGTTAAAATATGTTTTAAGAGGTTTGCTGTTAGTTAATTGGATCCTTGGCTCAGCTTCGGTTCTATAAGCTTCCGCTCCCTCCTTATCCTCAATTAATATGCACTGATACCAAGCGTGTAAGATGTTAAAGAAATCTTCTTGGTGCAAAAAATCAACCCCTAAGACAATTGTCATTGGTAGAGTAGCAGATAAAATGACAAGAAGGAAGGAAATCATTTAAATATGTTGATAATTCGATTATTTTCGACAATAATTGCTATTATCGGTGATTCAAACTTCCTAGTTCACTGGGAATTAAGCTATAAAGGATGAAATAAAGTCATTCATTGACTGGCAAGATGTAGAAAATATATCATGATTTCATATGATTTGACCTTTATGACAGGGGGGTCTTCATATCCCTGTCTCGTAGCTAAATCACTCCAATAGTTTTTGTACCGAGAAGTGAAGGAGGTTCGACTCAATCGTCACGGGAATGCGAGGACAAACATATACACCGCTTTGGAACTAAATTGTCGTTCACTTGCCCTAACGTGATGATTCTGATTCCATAAACAGATGTTTGGAAGGAGATGGCCATCGATTGGAACCAGAACGAGGCAAAACAGTCATATCTGAGTGAATCTGGTTCCAATTGATGATCTTTGGAACCAGATTCATCCGTTCGAAGTTTAAAGGTTCGTAAACTTATCACTTTATAAGTTCCTCGTTAACCGCAGCTAACGAGTCTGCTCTATACAAGGATTCGGGGAACATATCGCGTTGCGAGTGTACATGATTTCATCATCGAATCGTTGTTAGATAATTTTTCAAGCAAAATTACTCGTATACGTCTTCCAATTTGCTTTTAAGCACCTCCCCATCACCGATGCTGGGCACTGAGCAAGGTGATCGACCAGTACTATGGTCTTTTTATTATTTCGCCAACCGCAGCAGCACTTCAGCGAGTAAGTGCGTTCGTTCGGGCAAGGTAGGTAGCTCTAAATACTCTTCGCTACTATGAGCCCCTCCACCAACAGGCCCCATACCATCAATTGTCGGGATCCCCATTGCACTTGTAAATGAAGCATCAGAACTTCCGCCTGTGCCTACCTCGGTTACGTGTAATCCGATCTCTTCACCCGCTTGTTGGATGAGCGCTAACAATTGAACGGTTTGTTCGTTACGCTCCATCGGTGGTCTGCCAATCCCACCTGTAACCGTCGCTTTCGTTCCATCTAAAGACTCTTTGTTACATATGGCTGTTATTTGATCCGTAAGTACTGGACCTTGCTCGGCGCTCGAAATTCGTAAATCAATTTCTGCATGGGCATGCTCAGCAACTGTATTGACTGTCGTTCCACCTGAAATGATCCCGACGTTCACACTCACACCGTTCTCATGGTCAGAAAGTGCATGAAGCTCTGTCGTTTTTCTCGCCAATGCTTCAATTGCACTGCTTCCTTCTTCAGGATTGATGCCTGAATGCGCAGCGATTCCTTTGATATTTAATACGAAGCGACCTCCTCCGCGACGAAATGTAACGAGTGATCCATCCTTTCTAGCTGGCTCCATTACAAGAACAGCCTTCTTCCCTTCGGCGACGCGTTCAATAATATTTCTCGAGGAAGGCGCACCAATTTCTTCGTCACTCGTAAATAAAATTTGTGTATGTTTAACCGCCTGTTCTCCCCCATGCTCGAGTAACGCTTTTAATGCATACAACATGGAAATATGGCTGCCTTTCATATCAATGACCCCAGGTCCATAGGCCCGGTCTCCAGAAATGCCAAATGGCCGGGCAGCAACCGTCCCTTTCGCAAACACGGTATCCATATGAGCAAGTAGCAATACGTCAGGTGTTGCGTCCGGATAGGAGAGCAAAAAACTATCTCCATATTGCTCATCGGCGAACACTTCAGTGCGGTATCCTAGTTCGCTAAACCAGTCTTGTAAAAGATTACCGACACGGTCAATTCCTTCTTTGTCATGGGAACCGCTGTCAATGTTCACAAGTGTTTCTAACTGCTCAATCATCAATTCAATTTGTGAATGAATATACTCTTTCATGTAAAATCACTCCATATGTAAGATTTTCTTACTGCGATATTATAATTTTCTAAATATAATATTGCAAAATGAATATTTTAACTTTAATATAGTATTACACAATCGTAATAAAGTGTATAGACTTGATTTACTAGAGGGGGTATTGGCAAGAATTTTCAGCAAATTCAAACGAAAATCGGTGTTTCTCAAGGGGAACAGAATCATCATTCATTACTACAGAGACGAAAGAACCCACTGCTATTAGTGAATACCAATGCTCTATGATTTTCTTACAATTATTAGGGGGGATTACATTGAAAAAACATGCATGGATGATTGCGTTTGCTCCTGTTGCACTTTTAAGTATGGCTGCATGTGGTAATGGTGGGGATGGAGATGAAGCCGCTTCAAGTGAGATTGATGAAGATATTGAAATGGATGTGGATGAAGATAGTCGTGACTTAACGATCGCACTTGGTACAGACATTGTCACGTTTGACATTCATGACCATAACAACACTTCTACTGAGGCTGTTCACGTAAACATGTTTGACTACCTCGTTCAAAATGATCATGAGAATGAAGAATTCATCCCTAAATTAGCAGAAGATTACGAACTTGTTGATGATTATACGTGGTCTTTCACTTTGCGTGAAGGGGTTACTTTTCACAACGGCGATCCCCTAACATCAGAGGATGTGAAATACACATTGGAGCGAGTGGCAACCGATGAGTCTCTCCAAGAACATTCTCTTTATAACGTCATTGAAGAAGTTGAAGTTATTGATGAGTTAAACTTCAACATCATTACGGCTGAGCCCGAGCCGATTTTACTTAATCGACTTTCGAGAATTGGCTCTGGCATATTGCCAAGTGAATATATCGAAGAAAATGGTTGGGATCATTTCTTAGAAAACCCGATAGGGACCGGGGAATTTCAATTTGTGGAGTGGGCTCGTGACGACCGCGTCGTGTTTGAAGCTTACGAGGATTATTGGAATGGCCAAAACGAAGAGTGGGATACGTTGACATTCCGAATTATTCCAGAAAATTCAACGCGTGTCGCTGAACTTTTAACGGGTGGCGTTGATATTGCGGTAAACGTACCCCCTAGTGAATGGGAAAGAATCGAAGATGCAGACGGCGTGTCTTTAATGTCAGAATCTTCCAACCGAGTGCTCATGCTCATGCTTCGAAATACAGAAGGGTACCCAACTTCTGACCCGCTTGTCAGAGAAGCCATTGACCTTGCGATTGATAACGAAGCCATTATTGAAAGCATTTTAATGGATGCTGGAACCGCTACGAGAACGCGGGTGACACCAGGAAATAATGGGGCCAATGAGGACCTTTACGAAACGAATGTGTATGACATCGACCGAGCACTAGAACTCATGGCCGAAGCAGGTTATGAAGAAGGGTTTGATATGACTCTTCATTCTCCAAGAGGACGCTACCTCCAAGACACTGAAGTCGCAGAACTTGTCGCTGGAATGCTTGCAGCGATTAATGTGAACGTGAACTTAGAATTTATGGAATGGAGCAACTTCGTTGATTTAAGACAGAGCGGTTCACACGAAGACAGTTTCATGATTGGCTTTGGAAACTCAATGGCAGATGCCGATAACGCACTTGATCGCTACTACTCCACCGAGTCTGAAGGAGAACATGATTATGTGAATGCCGAAGTGGACGAGCTACTTGACGCTGCAAGACAGAACATGGACTTAGATGAACGAGCAGAGCAACATCAGCGTGTGCAAGAAATCATTGCTGAAGAACGCCCTGACATTTACCTTCATCAAGAGTCCATAAACGTTGGTGTGAACGATCGATTAAATTACACGCCAACGTTTGATGAGATGTTCTACGTAGATACGATTACACGAAACTAAAATTGCCTGACCGAAGAAGAGCACAAGGGTGTGTGTATTCCCTTGTGCTTCATTTACTACATACTAAAAGAGGTGAAGCCGATGACACGGTATTTATTTTGGAGGATCCTGCAGATCATTCCTGTTCTGTTCATCATCTCTTTCATTGTATTCTTTCTCGTCTATGTAGCTGGAGATCCAGTTTCGTTGATGCTACCAGAAGATGCAACTGAAGAAGATCGACAAGTACTCCGAGAAGCATTAGGGCTGGATCAACCGTTTATCGTTCAGTACGGAAACTACGTGTGGGGCATGTTACAAGGAGACTTCGGGACGTCTTATCACTACGGTGGCGATGCCATGAGCATCGTTCTTGAGCGACTTCCCGCAACATTCGAGCTCGCACTCGCAGCCATCGCTTTTGCCATCATCATTGCCATCCCGCTCGGTGTTTGGTCTGCTACCGTCAAAAACTCCCCAATTGACCTTGTTGCAACAGGAATTGCTGCACTCGGTAAAGCGATGCCAAACTTCTGGCTAGGCATTATGCTCATTCTTTTCTTTTCCGTCACTCTCGGTGTGTTGCCAGTGTCAGGTCGGGATTCAATGAGCCATTTGATCTTGCCTGCGATCACGCTCGGAACCGGAATATTCGCAGAGATGACTCGCCTTATTCGTTCGAGCATGTTAGACACGCTAAACCAAGACTATATTCGAACTGCCAAAAGCAAAGGCCTGAAAAACCGAGTCGTTATTTTCAAACATGCGTTTAAAAATACGCTTATTCCTGTCATTACGATCACGTTTTTACAAACGTCTACGCTTGTAGGAGGTACGCTCATTACTGAAACAGTATTTGCTTGGCCAGGCATCGGACAACTCATTATCCAAGCTGTCAACACGCGTGACATGGCGATCGTCCAAGCGAGTGTATTCATTATTGCACTCATTGTTATTCTCATGAACTTAGTAGCAGATATTCTTTATCGACTGTTTGATCCACGTGTGAAATATGACTAGACATGAAGGAGGTGTCCACGAATGCAAACATCAGAAGCAACAAACCAAATAGATAAAAAACCGACAAGCGGATTTTCAAAATCATTTAAACGATGGCGATTCCTTCTCTTTAAAAGTAAAACCGGTACCGTTGGCGTGTTCACGCTCCTAATCATCACGCTCATTGCGATACTCGCCCCCCTCCTATCTCCACACGCACCAGACGCTGTGAATGCCGTCGATCGGCTCCAACCACCGGTGTGGCTTGAAGGCGGGACGATGACTTATATTCTCGGTACCGACCACCTTGGACGAGATATTCTTACACGGTTATTCTATGGAGCTCAAGTGTCTTTACTCGTTGGCATAAGTTCAGTTGTTGTTGCAGGAATTATCGGCGTAACGGTTGGTTTAATCGCTGGCTACTACGGTGGATTCATTGACAATGTGTTTATGAGAATTGTTGATTCCTTTTTATCCATTCCTAATATTCTATTTGCCCTCGTCATCTTGAGTATATTTAGTCCAGGAATGTTGACATTGATCGTTGTACTCGGGGTCACAAACTGGGTGAATTATGCAAGACTGATTCGTGGTGAAGTCTTAACGTTAAAAGAGAGAGAGTTTATAAAAGCTGCAACTTCTATTGGGGTGCGCAAAGGGAAAATTATCGTCCGACACCTTTTACCAAATGTGATGTCTTCGTTTATCGTCATATCAACACTTACGGTGGCGACAACGATCATACTTGAAACATCCCTTAGCTTCCTCGGCTTGGGCATTCAACCACCTCAAGTATCATGGGGCGGCATTTTAGCAGATGGCAGAGACTATCTAGCGACGAGCTGGTGGCTTGCGACTTTTCCTGGCATTGCCATCACCATTACTGTCCTTGCTGTCATCTTCGTAGGGGATTGGCTTCGAGACGTATTGGACCCTCGATCAGTAGCGAAAAGGTAGGAAAGAAAGGTGATAGAAATGGAACAACAGCCCTTACTTACAGTCCAAGATTTGCGTACTCATTTTCATACCGAAAACGGTATCATCCCTTCTGTTGATGGGGTTTCCTTTACGATTAAACAAGGGGAGACCGTTGCACTCGTCGGTGAATCTGGCTCTGGGAAAAGCGTTACATCACTGTCCATTATGAAATTGATTGAAGACCCTGGTGAAATTGCCGGAGGGAAGATCGAATTTGAAGGCACTGACCTCGTGAAAGAATCTGAAAAGAAAATGCGGCGAATTCGCGGCAACGATATCGCAATGATCTTTCAAGAGCCACTTACTTCATTAAACCCTGTTTTTAAAATCGGCAATCAGCTTTCTGAAATGCTCATCTTGCACAAAAAGATGTCCAAAAGTGAAGCAAAAGAAAAAGCGATTGAAATGCTCGAGCGTGTGGAAATTCCTCGTGCTCGTGACATTTACAATTCTTATCCACATTCACTGAGCGGCGGAATGCGCCAACGAGTAATGATTGCGATGGCACTTTCTTGTGATCCAAAGCTGTTAATTGCCGATGAACCGACAACGGCTCTTGATGTGACCATTCAATCACAAATCTTGCAGCTCATGAGAGAAGTGACAGATAACTTCGGGACGTCGATCCTTTTTATTACGCATGATCTTGGGGTCGTTGCGGAAATGGTTGATAAAGTGGTCGTCATGTATGCTGGTCAAGTCGTTGAAATGGCTGATGTGTACAGCATTTTTGCGAAGCCAAAGCACCCGTATACGAAAGGACTGCTCGATAGCACCCCGAAAATACATGAAGAAAAAGATGAACTCGAATCCATTGCAGGTGTCGTGCCGAATCCGTTAGAAATGCCGACGGGTTGTCGTTTTGCTCCCCGCTGTCCGCAAGTGATGGACATTTGCACTCAAAAAGAGCCCCATCTGCTCGACGAAGAAGAAGGGCAAGTACGTTGCTGGTTATTTGCGGAGGAAAGCGAGGGGGTTGCCAATGCCTAACGTAGAAGACAAAATCTTAGAAGTGAACAACCTGAAGAAATATTTCACCATCAAAAAAGGATTGTTCGGGAAAAAGAGCGAGCAATTAAAAGCGGTTGACGACATAAGCTTTTTCGTGAATCGCGGGGAAACGCTTGGCATTGTTGGAGAATCCGGCTGTGGGAAATCAACTACAGGCAACGCGATCATGCGTCTGCTCACCCCAACGTCTGGTGAAATCTTCTTCGATGGTGAAGATTTTAGTAAACTCTCATCAAAGGCGTTACGTGAAAAGCGAAAAGATATGCAAATGATCTTTCAAGATCCATTCTCATCGCTGAATCCACGAATGAAAGTTTTTGATATTATTGCAGAACCATTACGTACTCATCACTCGTATTCAACGAAACAATTAAAATCCGAAGTGCTTGATTTAATGGGTAAAGTCGGACTAAGTGAAGCACAAGCGTATCGCTTTCCCCACGAGTTCAGTGGCGGTCAACGGCAACGAATCGGCATTGCTCGTGCCATTGCTTTAAAGCCGAAGATCATCGTTTGTGACGAGCCCGTCTCCGCACTTGATGTATCTATTCAAGCACAAATCTTAAATCTATTAAAAAAGCTGCAAAAAGACATGGACTTAACGTTTGTATTTATCGCCCACGGACTGCCTGCAGTTAAACATTTCAGCGACCGTGTCGCTGTGATGTACCTTGGAAAAATTGTAGAGATGACGACCAAAAAACAGCTGTTTGATCAGCCGATGCACCCATACACAATCGGACTGTTAGAAGCCGTTCCTATCGCTGACCCAACGAGAAGAAAGAAACACGAACGGCCAGAAATTAAAGGGGATATCCCAAGTCCAATCAACCTTCCAACTGGTTGCAGATTCCATACTCGCTGTCCTATGGCAGCGGAGAAATGTAAAGTCGAGATTCCAGAATTTGAAGAAAAAGAAGCTGGGCATTATGTCGCTTGTCACTTTCCCGTCCGAAACAAAGACTAGGAGGCTCATAATATGAAAGAAGTGTATCAGTATATCGACGATCATCGTGAGGAGTACATTGAATGGCTACGTGATTTATGTAAGCAACCAAGCGTCGCTGCCCAAAACCGCGGGATGGAGACGACCGCTACTATGGTTGAAGATTACTTACAAAAGAAGACAGGTGCCGTATCAGAACAATTGGAGACGAGTGGCTTTCCCGTCGTTTTTGGTGAACTAGACACCGGTGCAGAAAAGACGCTCTCTTTCTACAATCATTACGACGTCCAGCCAGAAGACCCCATTGAGTTGTGGGAAAGTGATCCTTTCTCTGCGGATATTCGCGATGGCAAAATGTATGCACGAGGGGTCGCTGACAACAAAGGAAATTTGATGGCGAGAATTTGTGCGGTACATGCCTACACGAACGTGTATGGCAAACCGCCTGTAAATGTGAAATTCATCTTTGAAGGTGAGGAAGAAATCGGGAGTGTTCATCTCGAAGAATTCGCGGATCGTTACCCGGACAAACTTGCGTCCGATGGTTGCATTTGGGAATTCGGCTACAAAAATCCGAACGGACAGTTGCAAGTCTCTCTAGGTGTGAAAGGGATGCTTTACGTAGAACTAGAAGCAACAGGAGCAAACACCGACTTACACTCGGCAAATGCCGCTGTTATCGAGAATCCCGCATGGCAATTAATTTGGGCCTTAAATACGTTGAAAAACGAACAAGAAGAAATCCTCATTGATGGTTTTTACGACCGTGTGCATGCACCAACACCGATTGAAAAGAAAATTCTCGAAGACATGAACTATGAAGAAAATGCTACCCTCTCCGCTCTTGACCTTGACGGCTTCTTGCTAGGCTTATCTGGTATGAGTTTGAAAGAAAAGTTGTTATTCCAACCGACATGTACAATCTGTGGTATCGAGTCAGGGTATACCGGGGAAGGCTCAAAAACGGTTCTTCCGTCTAAAGCAAAAGTAAAGCTAGATTTTCGACTCGTTGGTGACCAAGATCCGAATGAAATCCTTGATTTGCTGAAGAATCATTTAAATCAAAATGGGTTTTCTGACATCAACGTGACGAAATTATCCGGATGCCACCCTGCCAAGACGGATCCGAGTGACCCACTCGTTTCAACGATCGTAAACAATGTCGAACGAGTATACGGTGAAAAGCCCGTCGTTCTTCGCAACACACCAGGCACCGGTCCAATGTATGACATCTGTCAAAAACAAGGAATTCCAGCAGTGTCACTCGGTGTTGGCAATGAAAACTCAAGAAATCATGCACCAAACGAGAACATTGCCATCGAAGACTACATTGATGGCATTAAGATGATGGCAACCATCGTGCATGAATTCGCAAACGATCCGGAGGAATAACATGAATACACGTAAACGCGCAGAAGCAATAAAACGAGAACTCATCACGTGGCGAAGACAGTTTCATCAACATCCAGAGCTTGGTTTTGAAGAGTTTGAGACGCGCAATTATGTAGAGAAGCAGCTACAATCGTTTGGTTTGAGCGCGACGCGACTTGCAAAAACGGGGCTCACTGTATTCATTCCAGGAAAGTCAAACGGCCCGACTGTCGGCTTGCGCGCAGACATGGACGCACTTCCGATGCAAGAAGCCAATGAGCAGTTGGACTATCGCTCTAAACATGATGGCATTGCCCACATGTGTGGTCATGATGCGCATACGGCAATGTTGCTCGGTGCCGCGAAACTTCTCGCAGATGAACCACCTGAACGCGGGAATGTAAAGTTGCTATTCCAACCTGCAGAAGAAGGGTTACGTGGGGCAGAGCGCATGATTCAAGACGGGGCACTCGACAACCCGAAAGTGGAAGCGATTGCTGGTACACACGTGTATGCCAAAAATGAGATTGGTACGGCATCGGTTACAAAAGGACTGAGCTCCGGAGCTGTCGATGTATTTTCTGTAAAGATTGTTGGTAAGGGCGGGCACGCCGCCCACCCTTACCTTGCAACCGACCCAATCACGATAACGGCCGAAGTCATCTCTTCACTACAACAAATTGTTAGCCGGCATGTCGATCCATTGTCCTCTGCTGTCTTGTCGATCACCCGTATTCACGGGGGTTCTGCAGACAACGTCATTCCGAACGAAGTCGTCTTTGGTGGTACCGTGCGAACGTTAGAACCTTCCGCCCGTGACCTCGTTGAGTCGGAAATGCACAGAATTGTTAAAGGAATTACCGAAGCATTTGACGCGCAATATGAGATGGATTACCGACGCGGGTTTCCTTCCGTATACAACGACCCACAGCTCATCCCGGTCCTTGAACAATCGGTGGAGAATGTGCTCGGTTCTGGAGCGCTTCATTACGGAAAACCGTCCATGGGCGGAGAAGATTTCTCATATTATACCGAGCAAATTCCAGGCACAATGTTTCGCCTCGGTGTTGGCAACAAAAGCAAAAACATCGACGCTTCTCTTCATTCCCCCAATTTCAATATCGACGAGGATGCCTTGCCACTCGGCAGTGCCCTGCTCACTGAATGGGCGTATCGCTATTTAGCTGCCCGTTAAACGTGCGTAAAGGTGGAAGGAGCTTCGTTTCATATTGAGCTAAGCAATACATGCTAGTGGGAACTCAAAACATCCAAGCATATGAAGAAGTTTGAGTGTGCAACCTCTCTCTACAGCGGTTGAATTGGTGTTTGCTCACATAAAGGGCGATTTGCCTACCAACTGGGAATATTCAGGAGATCGGCAATCTAGATTGCCCCCGAAATGATCTAGATCGCGTTAAAACGATGGTTTATTCCAGATACTTTGCGATCTATATAGAATGACCTTAACATTTTCCTAATTGCGCAGTTTGTTGTTGCCTTCCACTGCATGCGGATGCTTGCACTCCGGAGTACAAGGGCAACATCGGAGGTCAAAAGGCGACCACCGTGTTTGCTATACAGTCCAGACTATAAGGGCAACATCACCTCACCCTGCGCTGCAGCTTGTGTTCGCTGTGTCTACTTGATACTCCAGAGCATAAGTGCAACAACGGTGGTCAAAAAACGCCCAACAGGTTTTCTTGACACTCCAGAGCACAAGGGCAACACGGTTCACGTTCCTGCTTCCTGGCTACGGTGTGTGGAAAGAAGTCCAAATGCCCCATATATTCATTAATGTGACACTTGAGAAAGAAAAATCATGATTTTAAACGTGAATGCGCACATAAACGGTTTGAGGGCTGGATTGTCACATACGTGACCGGCCATCACTTGCTTGTGCCAGGTGGTGAGCCTCGGTCCCAACTTTTTACCCTTTGGCAAACGTTTTTCGTGTTGCCCGAAACCCTTGCAGTGACGAACAACGATCGGCAATGAAGTTGCCGAAGTGCAACGAGATGAATTTCAACAGACAATATGCAAGCAATCACCCGCAAAGACCGATCTCGGTCATTCGATTCAGTGAATTTCTTTCGTTCAACTTATATAGATCGTTTTCATGATGATCTAGATCGTGCTAAAAACAACTAAGTACTGTTAAAATATGCTGAGTTACTGAACTTCTCACGATTTTGCACCCACTCATCGTGAGTGAGGCAAAGTGTGTAAGTGTTTGAGAGAATAGTCCTAGTTTTTGGAAATAGATTGTCGGTTATTCTCATTAAAGTGCTTGATCTGTTTCCATAAACGCCTGTTTGGAATGAGACGGCCATCGATTGGGAACAAAGCCCAGCCAAACCGGGCACGGGTGGGTGATTAGGTTCGCAATCAAGGAACTTTGGAAACAGCTAAAAAACAGTTATAAGATTCCCTCATATCCCCGATTATCATCTATAGATAGAAAACAAACGTTTTTCAAAATGGTATTGTTAAACCCGAGAGAACTTCAACTGGTTTTTCCGCCCTTGGAAAGACAGTTCCATTCAAAAAAATTTAACGTTTATCACACATCCATTTCCCTTTCTCTGGACACCTACCCCTACTACCCTCATCATCTAATCACCCTTCTCCGCTCCAAAACTCACGACATCAACCAGCTCTGTAATATAGTTAGGTTTTGATTCTTCTAATCTCACTTCACTGAACACTTCTCCGACTCCTGGACAGAAATAGGTTCTGCCTACTTCAACATGTGTATCGTTGGACTGTACTTGGGCAACACATTTTTCGTAGTTTTGGTTTTTTATGTTCACTTCATAAAAATGTTTGTCTACTTCAAATGTAAAAAGTTCATCTTCCCACGGTTCAGACTGAAGTAACGTGTGCGGAGCATCTTTTTCGGACCTTAATGTTCGCTTGCCTTGCAGCGAGTCTTTCGTCAATTCATACTGTCCGCGACTCGTCATTTCTTGATTAACAGTTTGTGTAATTGTATAATGCATACTTGTTGTCGGCTCGATTTTACGTTCTTTCAACGTTCGATCATCGGACCCTTCATAGTGCATTTCATATTTCAACGTAACCGCATCGGTCGGTAAATACTTCGAAAAGTTGAGCTGTTCAAAATCAATCACATCTCTTTCTGTCACACGAACCGCTTGTGAGGAAAAAGAACAGCTCGTAAGTATGAGTAAGACAAACAAAAAACTGAATCTCTTCAAATGATCCACTCCTCTACTCTCTTCTATTCAGGTAAAGAAGCAATCATGACTTTAACATTCAAAAGGGGTACGGATAATGATTACTGTTATTGGCAGTGTGAATATGGATTTGATTACGTCTACAAAGCAACACCCCGCAATCGGCGAGACGGTTCTAGGTGAACGGTTCGCTATCTCTCCTGGCGGAAAAGGGGCTAATCAAGCCACAGCAGTTGCACGACTTGGCGAACACGTTCAACTCGTCGGACGCATCGGCAAGGATGAGTTTGGCCGCGCTATATATGAACAATTGCATCAAGAATCTGTAAACGTGGACGACGTTCGTGCTGTTGAAGAACATACAGGCATCGCGTCGATCACCGTCCAAAACAATGACAATTCGATCATTGTCGTCCCAGGTGCGAATTTTACTTGGGCGGCAACTGACGCTGAAGCCTACCGAAGTGTGATTAAAAACGCTACGACTCTCCTTCTTCAACTTGAAGTTCCTATCCCATTCGTTGAAGAAGTCGTACGTATTGCTTGGGAAGAAAAGACGACCACGATTTTAAACCCTGCCCCAGCACAACGACTGCCCGAAAAGATGATTGATCGTGTGGATTATTTAACGCCAAATGAGTTGGAATGCAAGGCGTTGTTTAATCTAGCGGCTGAGGAAGCTGTTGAAAAGTATCCGAATAAACTTATCGTCACAAAGGGAAAAGATGGGGCAATGTTTCACGATGGAAACGAACGGATTATCGTGTCTAGTTTCCGAACAAATGGGGTGGATAGTACGGGTGCAGGTGATACGTTTAATGGTGCCTTTGCTGTTGCGCTAAACACTGATCAGACATTACGAGAGTGTATCGCGTTTGCGAACGCTGCCGCCTCATTATCGATTGAAAAGAGCGGAGCCCAAGCGGGGATGCCAACAGCCACGCAAGTTTGGGAGCGACTAGGCACAAAGTAATGTCACTTTGTGTCATATTTTGACTAAAATTGGAATATTATTGTAATCAGTATGTCATGAAACCGACATTCTTTCGCAATCTATCTTCCTTATGATGAGGGTGTTGCTTATTTACCTCGTCACGGAAATACATAGAAAAAGGATGTTGAATTCATGCGTTATACTCGTCTAACAAAATTTGTCGTTACGACTAGCTTTGCTGCTAGTTTGTTCGCTTTTTCACCTTCTATTTTTACTGAAACTGCTTCTGCTTCTGCTCCTGCAGGAGACACAGCAGCCGTTGAAACTGTAGCTGTGGAAGCGAGCGCTACAGGCATTGTCCAAAGTGGAGATCGTGGACAATCGGTCGTAGACCTTCAGTCTGCTCTACAAGACTCCGGTCATTCTCACGTAAACGCCGATGGTATTTTTGGACCGATTACGGAAGAAGCGGTTCGGAGCTTCCAACAAGCACAAGGGCTTTCTGTCGACGGCATTGCAGGGCCAAATACATTCCAAGCGTTGACAGGTCGTTCAGAAGTGAAAAGTGTGTCAACAGAAACGTCTACTTCAACCGAATCGAGTACATCAGGTGTCATTGGCACGGCACAAGGGTTAATAGGAACTCCATACTCTTGGGGCGGAACGACGCCAGCTGGATTTGATTGTAGTGGGTTTTTAAACTACGTATTCGCGCAGAACGGTCAATCATTACCTAGAACAACACAAGCGATCTATGACGCAGGCACGCCAGTGTCCGCTCCAGCTGTTGGAGATCTCGTGTTTTTCCAAGGAACGTATAACACGTCTAACACGGCAACACATGCCGGTATCTACATTGGCGGCAACGAATTTATTCACGCAAGCTCTAGCGGAGTGCGTGTAGACAACTTAAGTAGTAACTACTACCAAAACCATTTCTTAGGTTATCGCTCAATGTAAAATAAACCGCTGAAGCCAGATGGCTTCAGCGGTTTATTTCGTCCAATGCAAAGTATTGATAAGCATACGCTCGCTCGTAGAGCGTGACGATTTCTTTCTTATCTGGAACTCTCGGGTTATTGCCTGGACTGCCACTCAATAGCGCTTCTTCTGCCATCTTCTCCCGAGATTTCATGTAATCTTCTTCAGAAATTCCGTATGATTGGAAATTTCCGATATTTAAATCTTGGCATAACCGCAACAGATCTTCCACGAGTGCTTTCGCCCCGTCTGCTTGGGATAGGCTTTCTCTTTCTGGACGAACCTTACAGGCAAGCTCATATAGTCGTTGTTCGCACGCTGGCACAGTATATTCTAATACAACTGGAAGTAACATCGCATTTGAAATGCCGTGAGGAACATGGAATTTCGCACCAATTGGTCTAGACATGCCGTGCACAAGGCAAAGGGAAGCGTTCGAGAACGCCATACCTGCAAGCATCGCTGCATACATCACCTGATGGCGCGCTTCATAACGGTCTCCGTGGTGATAGACGTCCCGAAGGTTATCTAACAAAAGTGATAATGCATTTACGGCTAGTTGATCAGTAAACGGATGGGCATCTTTTGATAAATAGGCTTCAAGTGCATGCGTAACTGAATCAATCCCCACTGCTGCTGTAATCTCTCGAGGGGTCGTGAGCGTTAGGCGCGGATCGACGATCGCAACTTCTGGCATAAATGCCGGTTGCTTAATCATCATTTTCATTTCATCGGAAACATCGGTAATGACCGTAGCATCGGTCACTTCCGAACCTGTTCCCCCAGTCGTAGGAACAGCAATCAAAGGAAGTCCCGGCTCTATAGCCATTTTCGCTTGATTCATATAGTCACGAATTTGACCACCGTTCGTATGCACAACAGCTGCAGCTTTCGCCGTATCAATGCAACTGCCCCCACCAACCGCAACGATATGGTCACACTGTTGCTGTCGAATAAGTTGTAAGGCATCTGTCACATACGTATCTTTAGGCTCACCAGCAATCCCAAGATACACAACCGAGTCTATGTTTTGATCGTATAATAATTCTGAAACTTCAGCGACGACACCTAACTCTCTCATGACTTCATCACTAATGATCAATGCGCGATTTCCTAGTTTCTTAGATAAAAGCCCTACTTGTTGTAACGAGTCCTGGCCATACACAAGTTCCTTTGGAAACTGCATCGTGTGCATACTTTTCCTCCTCACTACTTTGTAAAGCGCTTTCAATTGTTAATAATTTGAAAAATCAATATTTTAACATTGTAGCATATCCCTAAATAAAATCAAGCCACTTCGCTAGTGTTGTAGCAAAGTGACTTCTTTTTTAACGAACAGAACCACCGTCAATCACAAGTTCATCTCCGGTCACAAACCTCGACTCATCAGAAGCAAAATATAGTGCACCATAAGCAATATCTCGGGCTTCCCCGTAGTAAGGTGGAAGAGGAACAACGTCTTTATTCCGTTCAGCGATTGTTTTTTGGCGCTCTCCCATAATCGGTGTCTTAATAGGACCTGGGAAAATGGCATTCACACGAATCTGATCTTTGGCAAAGTGGTTGGCGGCGTGTGTCGTTAGCGCACGGACAGCTCCTTTTGAAGCACTGTACGCTGTCCCGTTTCCAGCAGCTGCACCACTGCCGGTCAATGCCGCCACTGAAACGATGTTAATGATTGACCCTTTTCCTAATTGTTGCATATGTGGAATCGTCTGCTGCATCCCGAGAAATACACTCGTCGCATTCGCATCCATTACGTTATGCCACACGTCTAGCTCTGTGTCCAACAGCTTATCCGGGCGATGAATACCGGCATTGTTGACCAAAATATCTATTTTGTGATACGTATTAAGCGCACACTGCACCGTGTGTGCCCACGCTTCTTTTTTTGTCACATCTAACGTGGACCTTGTGACGGACAATCCTTCGCTTTGCAAATTGTCTACTTCCTGTTTCAGTAGCTGCTCGTCAATATCGGCCAGAACAACATTTGCCCCTTCTTCTGCAAACAATCTGGCAGTCCCTAGCCCGATGCCGCTCGCTGCTCCCGTAACGATGGCGGTTAGCCCTTCCAATCTCGACATGTTCGGATCCCTCCGTTATTCGTTATACGCTTCGTTTCCTAATAGAATTGCCCCTCTTGCCCCCGACTCTCCTTTTAATCCAGGGGAAACGATAAACGACGCCACCGAAGGAATATCCACATACCCTCCTAAATGACGAAGAAACGCTCGACGAACCTTCGGCATAATTTCCGGTTGGTTCATCACGCCGCCACCGATGATAATCTTTTCTGGCATGAGCATGAACGTGTATTGCGCGAGCGCTTGTCCGAGGTAATCACTTTGTAATGACCACACATCTCCTCTTTCGGACAAGTCAGACCCTTTTTTCCCCCATCTCGCTTCAATTGCAGGGCCAGAAGCCATACCTTCAAGACAATCTTTATGGTAAGGACAAATCCCCTCAAAATTATCTTCAACGTTTCTCTTCACTTGAATATGTCCCATTTCAGGGTGAGAAAACCCTTGCATGACGTTTCCGTTCATAATCGCTCCTGCACCAATTCCGGTCCCTACCGTGATGTATAGACAACTATCCAACCCTTTGGCTGCTCCTTCTTGATGCTCAGCGTAGGCGGCTGCGTTCACATCTGTAGTGATTTTGACCGGAATATTCAACTCATCAGCAAACACTCGATAGAGCGACACTCCAATCCATGGAATTTTTGGTGTATTTCCGATCACACCGTAATTGTCGTCTTGAAGATGGACAGGCCCAAATGATCCAATTCCGAGCGCATCAATCTGTTGCTCTTTGAAAAATTGAACGAGTTGTGGAAGTGTCTCCTCTGGTGTTTTTGTCGGATATGTCTCCCGTGCAACAATCTGACCTTTTGCGTCTGCCACCGCACAGACCATCTTCGTTCCTCCTGCTTCTAACCCACCAATACGAACCATTCACATCACTCTCCGCCGTCGTGTTCCTTGAGTTTTAATATATCAAACAGAGATTCCAAGAACAACTCGGACGTTTTCTATTAGGCAAGTGCCAAACAAATATGATAGTTTCTACATAGATTGTTACACAGAGGAGTGACCAACTCATGAATGAACCAATATTTTTTACACCTGTATTTAAACACCGTGTTTGGGGAGGAAAAAACTTGCAGTCTTTCGGGTATACGCTCCCTTATGAACGCACAGGGGAGTGCTGGGGAATTTCCGCGCACCGAAATGGAGAGAGCATCGTCAAGGGGGGGCGGTATGACAACGTGACACTTCGCGATTTATACCGAGACGAACCTGCCTTATTTGGTGAATCCTTAACGAGCGAGGAGTTCCCACTGCTCGTTAAACTCTTAGATGCTACAGATGATCTGTCTGTGCAAGTTCACCCGAATGATGAGGAAGCAAAACAACTCGAAAACGATGAAGCCTACGGAAAAACAGAATGCTGGTACGTCGTCGATGCTCGTCCTAATTCAGAACTTATCCTCGGTCATCACGCCGAAACAACGGAAGAATTTCAGAAGAAAGTTGCTGAAGAAGACTGGCATGGTTTATTGAAAAAAGTGCCTGTTCAAAAAGGAGACTTCGTCTACGTTCCGAGCGGCACAATTCACGCCATCGGCAAGGGGATTATCATTCTCGAGACACAGCAAAGTTCCGACACGACGTACCGTGTGTATGACTTTGACCGAGTTGAATCCGATGGCAAGAAACGCGAATTACATTTAGACAAAGCCATTCAAGTAACGAACACACCCGATAAACAAGAGATAGGCCGAGAGAACACGACCATTTCTGCATCTGCTGGAGGCATTATCAACCGACTTGTCCAAGCACCATCCTTCTCCGTTTACGAATTATCGGTCAGAGGAGAATTTCAATTTGAACGCCCAGGATCTTATCTGCTCGCAACGGTCGTCCAGGGGGAAGGAACGTGTCACACGAATCAACAAGCATTTTCTCTTGCGGCTGGTGACCACTTTCTTCTACCGAATGATTTGAGAAATATTGTGATGGACGGGGATATGACGATCATTTGTAGCCATCCAAACTAAGGAGCGACACTATGACTTCAAGACAAGTGGCCATTGTTCTCTATTTATTCGTCCAGAACGGCCCTGTATCCATTCAGGCAATTGCCGAGACGATCAATTGCTCGGATAAAACCGTCCGTAATGAGTGGTCAGCTATCGATGAATATTTTCAATCGCATCAGCTCGGACGCGTCGTTAGAAAACAGAGTAAGGGCGTGTACCTTGATCAAACCGATGAAGAAGCCGATCGCTTACGAGAGTTACTCTCATCTGAAGGAGCCCCTAAGCAAACAAACCGTCACGATGAACTTGCGAGAATGTTAGTATCAACGCGTGACTCGCTGACCGTTACACAACTTGCCGACCATTTTTATGTGAGCCGCTCCGTTATTCGTGAAGATTTAACAGGTGTTGCCGTTCAAATGCAGAAGTTCGGCATCGGGTTGGAACGAAAACCGAATGTCGGCATTGTCATCACCGGTGAAGAAAAAGATCGCCGCTCCTTTCTTGCCGAGCTGTTCCATCGATCATTTCAGGCTTCGGGCCAGATTCGAGACTGGTTCTCCCCATTTGACTGGGCTGCTGTCGAACGAGTCATTCGGTCTATTGAGAAAGAGCGGAATTGGACACTCACCTACCGAGCCAGAACTTCGATCATCGTTCATATTCTTTTATCAGAGAAACGAATCAAACAGAAATTCTTCATAATGATGAGTGAACATGACAATTGTTACCCCGATTACATGAACGACCTTATCCACCAGTTAGAATCCTTATTCAACATTCGGTGGAAAAGTGCCGAGAAGCGCTATTTGTTTTACCATTTCCAAAGTGCTCGTATCGAATTGAATGAGTCTTCTTCAGAGCACAGCTTCCTAACACTCACTTTGAGTGATTCAACCTTACGATTTACAAACCAATTAATGGATGATGTAACCGAACGAACCGGGTATCCATTCAGAAATGACCAGAATCTATTTCGTTCTCTTGCACTTCACTTAGAAGGAAGCTTAATCCGCATTCAGCAAAATTTCCGAATGCACAATCCGCTCGTGTTTGATGTGCGCAAACAATACCCGTATTTATTTGAGATGATCTTGCAATCGCTAGAACGATTAGACCTTTCTCTTAACTGGCATCATGATGAAGTCGCCTATTTAACGATTCATTTTCAAGTTGCGCTTGAACACTTGGACGACCGAGTTGAAGACCCTGTGCGCATCGCGATTGTATGTCCAGAGGGTCGAAGCATGGGGAAACTTTTAGAAGCGAAAATCAAACAGTTAAATCATTCCGTCACCATTGTGGCCACAAATTCAGAGCCTGAGTACATCCGTTCCGCAGAAGTTGACCTGATCGTCTCAACCGTACCGATAAACTCTGCTGAAAAACCTGTCATTGTCGTATCTCCATTTCTAAAAGCTCATGAGCATGACTTGCTTATTCAGGCAATCGTCAACACGCAAAAGCCAGAAGTGTCCGCACTCAAAACGTTGTTAGGCAGTGCCGATAATATCCATTTTTTATCTTCCACTCATCGTTTTCAAGTAATAGAAGACCTTGTACAACCACTCATAGACACGGACAGAGTTAATACCGTTTACATGGAGAGTACATTCGCTCGAGAACAGCGGTCGTCTACGTATATCGGCGGTGGCATCGCTATCCCTCACGGAAGTCCCGATCATGTGTTTACACCTACTTTGAAAATGGGCATCTTACCTGAACCAATCGATTGGGACGGCAACCAAGTCCGTATCGTTCTCTTGATCGCCGCTGATCTTCAACACGGTGAAGACATGAAGCAGTTATTCCGAGAAATCTCGCAATTGAGTGACCACCCTGACCGTATTCACCGATTTACCGTCATGACAAATGCTTCTTCTATTTTTGAATTGCTTTAATCGTTTCCGTAAGTGCACACCATTCCGGTAAAAAAACGTTTACATTCTCTCTCTTACGAAGTAGTATGATTGGAACGAGGAGGGAGAAACATGAAGAAAATTGTTGCTGTAACGGCATGCCCCACTGGCATCGCCCACACATACATGGCGGCTGAGAACTTACAAAAAGCAGCCGCTGAGCTCGGCGTAGAAATTAAAGTTGAAACACAAGGCTCTGTCGGTGCGGAAAACGTGCTCACGTCTTCTGACATTCAAGATGCAGAAGGTGTGATCTTCGCAGCGGATAAAACGATTGAGAAAGACCGTTTTCAAGGCCTCCCCTACGTGGAAGTCGGTGTACAAGATGGTGTGCATCGACCGAAAGAACTTATTGAGCAAATTCTACAAGGTGATGCCAAAACAATCCAAACCGGTAATGGACAAGAAACAAAGAATGAAGACAAGCAACAAAACCCGATTTACCGCCACCTTATGAACGGCGTTTCATTTATGATTCCGTTTATCGTCGTCGGCGGGTTACTCATTGCCATATCCATCTCACTAGGTGGTGTGCCTACCGAAGATGGAATGGCTGTTCCAGAAGACTCCGTCTGGAGCATTATTGAAGCCATCGGGGCAAGCGCCTTCACATTCATGGTTCCAATTCTTGCCGGTTTCATCGCAATGAGCATCGCCGACCGGCCTGGACTCGCGCCAGGAATGATCGGCGGGTTGCTCGCCGCTGACGGTTCCATCTACGGTAGTGAAGCAGAAGCAGGGTTTATCGGCGGCATAATTGCCGGTTTTCTCGCCGGCTATGTTGCCCTCTTAATTAAGAAGATTCCTGTACCTAAAGCGGTGCAGCCAGTAATGCCGATTATATTTATACCCGTTCTGTCCTCACTCATCGTCGGACTTCTCTTCGTCTTTGTCATCGGAGAGCCTGTTGCCTTCGTCTTTGATAGTTTGACCCAATGGCTAGAAGGATTAGAAGGAACGAATGCAATATTACTCTCCTTAATTCTTGGAGCGATGATTTCCTTTGACATGGGGGGGCCAGTCAATAAGGTTGCCTTTTTATTCGGTGCTGCGATGATTACCGAAGGAAACTTGGCCATTATGGGCGCTGTAGCAACTGCGATTGCAATCCCACCGATCGGACTCGGTCTCGCAACATTTATCAACCGCAAAAAATACGACCAGTCCGAGAGAGAAACTGGAAAAGCCTCATTTACGATGGGCTTGTTCGGAATTACAGAAGGTGCAATTCCTTTCGCTGCAAGAGACCCATTCCGGGTCATTCCTACCATCATGATTGGTTCGATGGCCGGAGCAGCGATTGCAATGGCTGCTAATGTTGGCGGCAGCGTTGCCCACGGCGGTCCGATTGTTGGTGTGCTCGGTGCAATCGACGGTGTGATTATGTTCTTTGTCGCAATATTGGTCGGTTCTGTCATTACAGCTATACTTGTGAACCTCATAAAGAAAACCGTAACAGAGAACACCGGGTCAGCCCCTGCTGTGAGTGCGTCTAATGATCAAGCGAAGGAACAAATTGCACCTACTCAGCCTTCGACGGTCTCTTTTGAAAAACTCACAGACCTGATCAACAAAGATTTAATTGTACCTACCCTTCAAAGCAACACACGCGATGGGGTCATTGATGAACTCATCGACAAACTGCATGAAGAGGATGTCATTACTGACGTACGAGCGTTCAGAGAAGTAATTCTTGAACGTGAAGCCGAAGGCTCAACGGGGTTAGGCATGCAGATTGCGATCCCGCACGGAAAGTCTGATCACGTAAAAGAACCTGCTGTTGCTTTTGGAATCCAACGTGACGGTGTCGATTGGAACAGCCTTGATGGTGAGCATGCAACACTCATCTTTATGATTGCTGTTCCAAAAGAAAGAGAAGGCGATGATCACCTTAAAATCCTGCAATTACTCTCACGAAAACTAATGGACGATAAATTCAGAGAAGACTTGTCCAAAGCAACATCAATGGATGACATCTACGAGCGCTTAGATGAAATACGCTAAAAAGGAACAAGCTGAGGACTCACCTCGGCTTGTTCTTTTAGTTCCTATACTCATCTGACCAAGAATCCGTTGCCCGTTCGAACCCTCGATTTATTCGCTTAAATCGCTCATCTGTATCCTTTTCAAACTGCTCATCGATTTGTTGAAAGCGACGGTCTGCGTCATCAATTCTCTTGTTCATTCCCGAGAATCGATGATTAAAATCACGTTCAAAAGTTTTTAACGAGCGTCTTAAATCATTGAAGAAGTCATTGGAATGTCTCAAATAAACGCCCCCTCAACGCTAAACTATGCACGAACTCACGCCGAAGTGTACTGACGATCACTGTTGGAAAATTAGGTCTTAATGCTTAATTTGTGCGATTGATGCATCCATTTACATTGTTTTATCGTATTTTCTTACAACTAGGTAATCTATGCCTGTCCAGGCATTACCAAATTGGGAAGGATGACAAATATGGACCATCACATTGAAATTAGCGGATCCATGTCACTTCACCCTCAAGACAATTACATGATTGGCTATTTGACATTGCAATATTTTGACGTTGGAGCTGAAGAAATGATAGCCATTGGCTCTTGTCAGTATTATTTGTTCAATGAAACGAGCATGTCTAAATTGCCTTCTAAAGGAATTTCTAAAGATGTTTCCTCAGTATTGAAGGTATTGTCAAAAATAGATGATGGGGTGAAGGAATGGGGAAACTTCGCAGTTGTAGAAGAAATGTATATCGAAACGAGCTTTGACAGCTTAACGATGAGAGAGTTATTTCTAAAAAAGATCGTCCAGTACTTTCAATGGATGAACGTGAAGCATTTATACGTGACTGCAAAAGTTTTTTTTCGCAACACGTCATACGACTCTCAACATATGAATCACCTTTTGTCTCGCGACTTTTGTTTCGTTCGCGCACAAGGTGAGCCGCTCATTCTCCACCAGTACCCATCATAGCCATGTTACAATTAAGGGGTGTTGTAACGTTCGGGTAGGAAGGAGTGGGGACGGTGTCCATTTTAATTTTTACGATTATTGGCATACTCATTGGGGTACTTTCTAGCCTGTTTGGTTTAGGTGGTGGACTCATTGTTGTACCGATTTTGTTTGCATTACTACCTGAATCAATTCCTGCATCTTACCTCATGCATACAGCCATCGGAACGTCTCTCGCGGTAATGATTATCAATTCCTTAAATTCAACGCTTAATCATTCTCGTCAAAACAATGTTAAATGGCCGATTTTTCGGTTTTTCGTGTTGACGATCTCGATGGGGGCATTCGTTGGCGGTGTGATTGCCAGTTACGTGCCGAGTGACGGGTTACGCTATGTATTTATCGCATTTCTTATTTATGTAATCATTTCAAACGTGGCAAAGCGGACGTTTACAAATGCCTTTACAGAACATGCTTTCACCTATCCGAAAAAATCCTCCGGTGCCATTAGCGGCATCGTTATCGGCTTTGTTTCCACACTGTTAGGAATTGGTGGCAGCTTAATGACCATTCCCTACCTACGAAAACGGGGGCTACGCATGCTACACGCCGTTGCACTCGCAACCCCGCTCGGTTTACCCATTGCTATTGTAGGTTCAATTACGTACCTCATTACAGGATTACAAGCTGAAGGCATGCCTGACAGTACCGTAGGCTTTATTTACTTACCTGCGCTCCTTGGCTTCACGCTTGGTGGATTTGCCGGAGTTCCTTTAGGAAGAATCATCGCTCAAAAACTTCCAGATGGACTATTCTCCAAAATATACTTACTTCTGTTAGTGCTCGTTGTCTTGATGATGATTTTCGGATAAAAGCGTGCCTGCCATTGTTTTGCAGGCACTGCTCTATATCAAACCGCTTCCACAACGATGGTAACCCCTTGCCCACCTCCGACGCAAAGGCTAGCTAACCCAAGGGATTTCTTTTGCCGATGAAGCTCGTGAAGTAAAGTGACGACAATTCTTGCGCCCGAACAACCTACAGGGTGGCCCAGTGCAACCGCTCCACCGTTGACGTTAATCTTCTCATCAGGAATTTTAAGCTCACGGTTCACAGCGATCACCTGTGCCGCAAACGCCTCGTTCAGTTCGAACAGATCAATGTCTTCTAAGCTTAATTTCGTTTTTTCCAATGCTCGCTTTGTCGCTGGTACAGGTCCAATTCCCATAATTGCTGGGTCGACAGCCGCACTGGCAAACGACGTGATCTTCGCTAACGGAGTGAGTCCGTATCGCTCGACAGCTTCTTTAGACGCAAGCAGTGTCAGCGCCGCTCCATCATTTAAGCCTGAGGCGTTACCTGCAGTAACTGACCCTCCCTGTTTAAAAACCGGTGATAAGCTCGATAGCTTTTCGAGCGTCGTATCCCGAGGGCCTTCATCTACGTGAAATGTGCGGGTTTCTTTTCTCTGTTGGACCGCGAGCGGAACAATCTCTTTTTCAAACTTGCCTGCTTGAATAGCAGCTAGCGCTTTATTCTGACTGTTTAGCGCAAACTCGTCTTGCTCTTCACGTGAAATCCGATACTGGTCGACAAGATTCTCAGCAGTCACACCCATATGATAGTTTTCCATCGCACAGTGCAAGCCGTCGTATGTAAGCGCATCGACGAGCTTCGTGTCGCCCATTTTCTGGCCGTCTCTTGAACCAAATAACAGTCTTGGAACACGAGTCATGCTCTCCGTTCCGCCGGCTAACACGAGTCCCGCTTCTCCAACAGCAATTTGCGTCGCACCGAGCGTCAGCGCTCTCAGCCCAGAAGCACATTGTTTATCAATGGTCATTGCTGGCGTTTCCACACTTAGCCCAGAGCGCACACCGATTTGCCTTGCAGGGTTGCCCTTTAGACCTGCTTTAAACACATTGCCAACAATCACTTCATCTACTGCATCATAAGGGATCCCTGTTGATTCTAATATCGATTCTGCAACAGGCACAGCAATATCAATCGCTGATTGTCCTTTTAACGTCCCCAAAAATGTGGCAATAGCTGTTCTTTTTGCATCTACGATATACACATCATTCATGATCATCACTCCTTATTTACTAATGAAGATATCGGAATTGATATAATTTTATCATAATATAAAAAGATCAGTTCAAAAATGTACGTAGCATTGTTTTCTAGATACTCTTAACCTTCCTCGGATATCACCGTCCCATCAAAGCGATTATGTAAGCTCACTGAAAAAATCGCTTCTCACACTCTAAGTTACTCGTGAACGCGAACGACCGAACTCGATCTATATAGAATGAACTTAAGATTTTCCTAATTGCGCAGTTTGTTGTTGCTTTCCACTGCAGGCGGATGCTTGTACTCCGGACGATAAGTGCAACATCGGTTCACGTTTTTGCCTCCTGGCTACGGTGTGTGGAAAGAAGTCCAAATGCCCCATATATTCATTTATGTGACACTTGAGAAAGAAAAATCATGATTTGAAATGTGAATGCGCACATAAACGGTGTCAACTGTCACAAATATTGCGATTTGTGACAGTTGCGTGCCGAAAGTGCCCGGTTTGAGGGCTGGATTGTCACATACGTGACCGGCCATCACATGCTTGTGCCAGGTGGTGGGCCTCGGTCACGACTTTTCACCCTTCGGCAAACGTTTTTCGTATTGCCCTCAACCCTTGCAGTGACGAACAACGATCGGCAACGAAGTTGTCGAAGTGCAACGAGATGAATTTCAAAAGACAATATGCAAGCACTCACCCGCAAAGACCGATCTCGGTCATCCGATTCAATAAATTCCTTTAGTTCAACTTATATAGGTGGGGATTTCAGCTACATGGCGCGTTGTGATCGTTAAGAATCCCACCATAGAACCGTGTATGTGGGAATATAGACTTTCTATGTGGGGATTCCTTGCTGAAAATGGTTCCCCATTCAAGAAAATCCCATCATAGGCAGAGTCTATGTGGGATTATTTATTGATAACAAGCGAAACACGGTTATACGTATTTCTATTCCCCTCTTTCGGTGAGCTGAATGGCTTTACACGTAAAAAGAAGTGAGACGTGGGATGAAACTATTAGAATAAAGAGTGACTAACCAATCGCCTCAACACATCAGTCCTCCGCTGTATAGTAGACTAAGCGAACAAAGTTGGTACTGCACTTATAGTCAACACAACCTACCTAAAATGTGAGCGTGAACACTTACTTGCACGCGCAAAACCTGTCCGTCATTGCACCCTGTACTTATTGTTAGCCGTCCATAAAAACACCCGTTTCCCAGAGAGGCGCACTGGGTCCTCACGCTCTATGTGTTGACTGTGGATGAGCAAGTCAGCATTGTCTTTGTAATAATCAACTTTCTGGCTACCGAATTTTCGAGCGATTTCTTGATAGGATTTCTGTAGTCGATGCTTTCGACCGCCATGGGTATCAGAGCCAATAAAATGCGTTAAGCCGCATTTAGCCAATTGGTAAGCGAACTTCTTCGTGCCGCCTCCATAATCACCAAGCAGGCTCCCAGCTGCTAGTTGAACAGCGATCCCACTTTGTACGAGGTCGAACAACCAGTCAGGATCACTTTGAATCGCCTTGTTCTTTTCTGGTTGAGCAAGCACCGGGATGATGCCATGTTGTTGTAATGTGAGCAACTCATCTGCAGCAAACGTAGGGATACTATTCTTCGGTAAGTCAATAAGCAAGTATTGTCCCCGATCAGCAAGAGTACACAACTCTCCATTCTCGAGCCCTTGGATCATATTTTCAAAAATAAGCGGCTGCTGACCTGCTAACACTTTCACGGGTACACGTTCACTATGCAGCCGCATATGCAAACGACGGGTCGCATCAAGAATCTTCCCTCTCGTATTCCGATACGACCCCACCCCGTGATGAGGTGTGAGTACCATATGAGTAATTCCTTCGCGAGCCGCCTTTTTCGCATCTTCGACACTCTTTAAAATGTAACGCGATCCATCATCAATATGCGGTAGAATATGACTATGAATGTCAATCAAATGACTCTCCCCTTTTCCACAATCGAGCAATTAACTAGAACTTTAATCCTATTATACATAACCTTTTTGATTATTTACACTGTTTTTTTATTGTTGGTATGTTTAAAGACCTACACCGTTAGTACGAATGCTAAAATTGTATGGGGCGATTATTGAAGGATATTAATCGTGACAAAATATAAAAAAAGCAGAAAGATCATCATTCTGATCTTTCTGCTATTCCATCTACGTAGCTGGGCTCGTTTTTCTTTTCGTATATTTTTCAAAGAAGCCTAGAATCACATCGGCAAAAATTGCGAGCAATGCTGCTGGTATAGCCCCTGCATAGATGCGAATGTCATTCATCGTATTAATACCTGCAAAAATCTCACGCCCTAAACCATCTCCACCAATCATTGGCGCAAGTGCAGCGACGCCTACAGCAATGACGGCTGCGACACGTAAGCCAGCCATAAGAAACGGTAAAGCAAGGGGAAGTTGCACTTTGCTTAAAAGCTGCATACTCGTCATCCCCAAGCCTCGTCCCGCTTCAGAGATACTTTTGTCAACTTCTTTTAGGCCAACATACGTATTGCGAATGATTGGCATTAATGAGTAGAGAAACAACCCGACAACGACGGTGTAAAACCCAAGGCCGAAATAGACCATGAGAATGGCTAACAAAGCTAAACTCGGTATGATCTGAATGATGTTAGCAATCGATAAAATGACTCCGGCGACTTTTTGGAAACGGGCACAAATGACCCCTAATATAACGCCAACGACGAGTGCCATCCCTACACCGATGAGCACCATGATGAGATGCTCAATCGCTAAGTCTAGCAACAAGTCCCAGTTTCGTGTCATATACTGAAAAAGTTCTGTTATAAACTCCATCGGACCCCTCCGGACGGTGCGATATGATTAGTCAAGCAGCCCTTGTTCCTCTAAATACTCGCGAGCAACGTCGCGCTCACTTCGGTTGTTAATATCTACCTCATAACTTAGTTCTGTAATTGCTTGTTCATCAAACATGCCAGTGAGTGTGTTGAGCACTTCTTCAAGTTCTGGGTATTCTTCTAACGTTTCATTTTTTGCAACGATAGAAGCATCAAAAGGCGGGAAGAATTGTTGATCATCTTCTAGCGTGACAAGATCATACTCAATGAGTCTCGGGTCCGTTGAATAGGCCAAAACGATATCCACTTCTTCATTGGCGACTGCCGAATAGACGAGGTTAATGTCCATTGAGTTTGTATCCGCAAAGCTAAATCCGTAATGGTCAACAAACGATTGGTATCCGTCCACATCACGCTCAAGCCACGTTGTATCTACTCCAAGACTCAGTTCGTCTGCCACAGCCTCAACGTCAGATACCGTCTCTAAGCCGTACTCGTCAGCAAGGTCTGCACGCACCGTCATAATGTACGTATTCTCAAAGCCTAGCGGATCAAACCACTTGAAATTAAAATGCTCATCAAATCCTTCTTGTGCCATTTGCAACACAGCCTCAGGATCATTCGTCTCTTCAACCTCAAAATGATTGTTAAACACTTCTCCACTGTAGAGTAAACCAATGTCGAGCTCTTCTTCCTCTAGCGCACTAATAACCATTGGACTGGCTGAGATGTCCGGTGTTACATCTGCACTTAAGTCAGTATGAGCTTCAATTAGCGCCTCATTCATGTAAGCTATAAGTTTTGTTTCTGTATACGTTTGTGCGCCAATTTCAATCGTGTCTCCACCTCCACATCCAGCAGCAAAAACAACGACAGCACCGAGTGGCAATATTGACTTCTTCATGATGAATCCCTCCTAATTTTCATTAATCGCTTTCGATTTTTTGTATGTGCGGTTTTCAAGTTTTCCTAAAATGAGATCAGTAATAAGTGCTAAAATAATGGCAGCTATAGCTCCTGTAACAATTAAGTACGTGTTATTAATTCCGATACCAGAAACGATAAAATCACCTAGCCCTCCCGCACCAATCAACGCAGCTAACGTTGTCCAACTAATAATATAAACAGTTGTTAGGCGAATTCCTGACATAATGTACGGAAATGCTATCGGTAGCTCGATCTTGTAGAGCCGCTGAAAGGTATTAAAGCCCATTCCCTTAGCTGCAGTTACGACGTGCTCGTCAACAGACTGAATGCCGGCATAAGTATTTCGAAGAAGAGGCAACAACGAATAGAGGAAGAGGGCAAAAATCGCCGGACGCATACCGATCCCAAATAACGGCAACAACAGTGCTAATAGTGCGATTGTCGGGATCGTTTGGAAAATATTCGCAATTGTAAACGTAATCGTCTGTAACACTTTTACATGTTGCAATCGGCTTAAGATGATTGCTGTTGGAATCGCGACACAAGCGCCAAATAGCACAGCTAAACCGGCAATTGTCATATGTTGTCCCAGCAGAACAAAAATATCTTGGTAGCGCGATTGCAAAAATTCTAGATAGGCCATTAGGACACCACTCCACTTGCTTCAGGAGTTCGGGTGTACATGTCGTTCATCAAGCCAACAATCGTGCCTCTTGTGATGACCCCGAGCAACGTCTCGTTGTCACCAATTACTGGCACGTAAGACAACTGATGTTCGGTCATTAACGTTAACCCTTCTTCGACTGTCTGATCACGCGTAAGTACATGTTCCACTGGTTTTAAAATATCCGCGAGTGACATCGCTTCTTCTTCATAGTTGTCGATCACATCAAATATGCTCACGTACCCTTCGAGACGTTTTTCTTCACTAACCACTAAGAGTGAGTCCACTTTTTGACGTCGCATCACGCTTACTGCCCGAGCAAATCCCATATTCATATCTGCCGTTACCATTTTCTCGTTGAGCAATTCTTGTAAAGGCGGAAGCTCATCTGATTTGTGCAGTCGGTTCGTCCCGATGAAGTCCCGAACAAAATCATTTTTGGGACGGCGGAGCACTTCTTCAGGGGTGTCGTTTTGAACGATTGTCCCTTCTTGCATAATGATAATTCGATCCGCAATCTTTAAGGCCTCATCCATGTCGTGTGTCACAAACACAATCGTCTTCTTCACTTTCTTCTGTAAATCAACAAGTTCATTTTGCAATTGTTCACGGCTGATTGGGTCTAGAGCGCTGAATGGCTCGTCCATGAGAATGATATCCGGTTCAGCCGCAAGTGCACGAATGACGCCGATGCGCTGTTGTTGTCCACCTGAAAGCTCTGATGGATACCGGTCACGATATACGCTCGGATCTAACCCTACCATCTCGAGTAGCTCGTCTACTCTCTCCTTTGTTTTCCCTTTCTCCCATTTCAAAAGCTTAGGCACAACTGAAACATTTTGAGCGATCGTCATGTGAGGAAATAAACCGATGTGTTGAATCACATAACCGATTTGTCTACGAAGTTCAACTGGATTCATCGTTGAGATTTCTTTATCCTTAATATAAATTTCACCACGAGTAGGATTAATCAGTCGATTCAGCATCTTCATCGTTGTCGTTTTTCCACAACCACTTGGCCCAATCAAGACATTAATATGACCGGAGTGCAGTTCTAAATTAATATCTTTAAGTGCAACAAATCCGTCATCATACTTCTTCTCCACTGCCTTCAATTGAATCATTCCATCACCCCTATTCACTATTTAGTAATAGTAAAGCTAAGTCTACCATATATTTTCAAAAAAATAAGCCTTTATGCACTTTTCGGTCATTCATTTCTACCCATTTGTTCGTTAATCAAACAAGTAGACAAAAAAATGGCGGAATTGAAATCATTGTTGACGGACCATCCGCATATAATATACAATTCATATAAATTTACTATGATATAAATGAGGTGGTCGTTAATGAAAGTACGTATAGATGGTGTTCATAAATCGTTTCGAAAAGATAAACACCAACAACTTGAAGTGCTTCGCGACGTCTCCATCCAGATTAAGGATGGAGAATTTGTATCGTTGCTCGGTCCGTCAGGTTGCGGAAAATCGACCATCTTAAACTTGGTCGCTGGTTTAGACTCACCGTCTGAAGGATCAATTACTGTGGATGGAAAACAAGTGAACGGTCCAGGGACTGACCGGGTCGTTGTGTTTCAACAAGGTGGGTTATTTCCTTGGATGAGTGTCGTTGATAACGTGAAATACGGTTTGCGCCTAAAAAAAATTAGTGCCAAAGAAGTTGATGAACGAGCTGATGACGTTTTGAAGATGGTGCACTTAAGTAAATTTAAGGGGCATTTTCCAAATGAGTTATCGGGGGGGATGCAACAACGTGTCGCCATTGCCAGAGCACTCATTATGGATCCCGAAATCTTGCTTATGGATGAACCTTTTGCGGCGTTGGATGAACAAACACGCATGATTATGCACCAAGAATTGCAAGAAATATGGCAAAAAACAGGCAAGACGATTCTTTTTATTACGCATAACATCCGCGAGGCATTAACGCTTTCTGATCGCGTGTTACTCATGAGCACTCGTCCTGGACAAATTAAGAAGACCTTTACCGTGCAAGCAGGACGTCCTCGAGATCCTTCTGACAGTGTACTCGTGCATATTGAAAAACAAGTGATGAAAGAATTGGAAGAGGAAATGGAAAAAGTGTTGAAGGAGGAGCTCGGGGATGACTACCGTTTTAAGACGAGTGCTTTTCGTGATCGTAATCGTGACCACATGGGAGATCATATCTAAGTCGGGCATCTTCCCGACATTCATGTGGCCCCCATTATTTATACCGAACACGCCAGATGGCCCTACCGTCTTTGGGACACTATTTAGCGGGCTCGTATCTGGGCAAATTCTAACGGCAACAGGCGTAACACTCGGAAGAATGTTACTTGGTTTTCTTATTGCGATCGTACTTGGGCTCACACTTGGATATTTAATTTCTCGCTATAAATGGGTGGATGATACACTCGGTTTTTTTGTTACCGCATTGCAATCGATTCCGAGTATCGTCTGGTTCCCTTTGGCAATCGTTTGGTTTGGACTCGGATTTGCCTCAATTTTGTTTATTATCACAATTGGTGCAACGTGGACGATGACGGTGAATTCAAGTACCGGCTTTAAAAATGTACCGCCGATTTATTTAAACGCAGCACGTACGATGGGCTCATCAGGGGGTCACTTGTTTCGAACGGTCATTCTGCCTGCCTCCTTGCCTCACATTATTTCAGGTCTACGCGTTGCCTGGGCATTTGCATGGCGAGCGGTAATGGCAGCTGAACTTCTTGGGGGAAGTGGTGGTTTAGGTTACCTCTTAAATATGGGACGCTCCATTCAATCGATGGACCTTGTCCTTGCCATCATGATTATTATTGCTGTTATCGGAACGATTATGGACAATCAAGTGTTCCTGCGTATGGAACGATCAATATCTAGAAAATGGGGGATGGGCGCATCATGAAACGAACAACGTTAGCATTAGGCAGTATACTATTACTCGGCTTAGCCGCTTGCGGTTCTGAAGAGGAAGCAGATGAAGTGACGATTGGGTATTTTCCAAACTTCACACATATTACAACGGTCATTGCTTTAGAAAATGGCTTTATGGAAGAAGAATTAGGGGATGACATTACGATCAACACGAATACATTCCCTGACGGCGGTGCTTTTATGGAGGCGATGTCAACACGAGACTTGGACATCGGTACAGTCGGCCCCTCCCCTGCAACCCAGACGTATATCACAAACCCTGAACACTCAATCATCGCTGGCGCTGTAAATGGTGGCGCTGTTCTCGCGGTTCGAGACGGGTCAGGAATTGAGAGTGTCGAAGACTTGGACGGTGCAAATGTCGCAATCCCAACGATCGGTTCTACACAAGACATTATGCTTCGCCATGAGTTAAATGAGGTTGGGCTTACACCTGTCGCCGACGGTGGAACGGTTAATCTTATGCCTCAAGCACCTGCGGATACGTCCACATTATTCTTACAAGGAGATGTTGATGCAGCAGCCACACAAGAGCCGTGGGGAGTGTTTTTGGAGAATCAAGCGGATGCCACGATTCTTCTCGATGAAGAAGAATTTGCTTGGGGAAGAGAATCAACAACAACCGTCGTCACCGCAAGAAACGCCTTCTCAGAAGCAAACCCAGAAATTGTCGAAGGCTACCTTCGCGCCCATATTCGCGCCGTGGAATTTATTGAGGAAAATCAAGAGGAAGCTGTGAGTGTTTTCGTTGATCATATAGAGGAAATCACCGGAAGTGGCTTAGACTACGACGAAACATTAGAAGCAAGCAATCGCTTAAACCCTACGTATGAAATCAATGAAGATGTGCTGCAGCAAATGGCTACAATTAGTGTTGAAGCCGAATATGCAAATTCTGATGAGATTGACGGACTTGTTGATTATACGTATTTGGACGCTGTTTTAGAATAATGTGCGGCTGCCACGGCCGAGCTTAGCCGTGGCAATTTTTCTTTTTAGACGTTCGTTCGCAGGATTTTGGGCATTGCCTTACCTTTCGCCAATTCATCAATAAGTTTATCCAAATAACGAATTTCCTGCATTAACGGTTCCTCAATGTCTTCGACCCTCACACCGCATATGACACCTGTAATGTTTGTACGTGCCGAATTCATCTGCGGTGCTTCATTGAAAAAATCTTCTACCGTCGTTTCTTTATCCAACTCATCTCTTAGCTCCTGCTCACTATAGCCTGTGAGCCAATGAATAATCTCAATCACTTCTTGCTCTGTACGACCCTTTCTATCTGCTTTCTTAACATAATGGGGGTACACACTCGAAAAGCTCATTTTATATATCTTGTGACTCATCTTTTTACCCTCATTTCATCCAGTCTTTATCGCTATTATAGCAAATCGCCGTACCGCTCACGATGTTTTTCTCTCAACACGAAAGGGAAAAGGTTTCCAACTTGATTACTGGATAGGAGTGCAAATATGAAACAAAACTTTGATGTGATCATCGTTGGGGCGGGAACAATGGGAATGGCTGCCGGCTATTATCTCGCCAAGCGAAGCAAAAAAGTATTGCTGATCGACCAATTTGACCCTCCTCATGAAATGGGGAGCCATCACGGTGAGACCCGTATTATTCGTCACGCATTAGGAGAGGGAAAAGCGTACACCCCGCTGGCGCTGCGTTCAAAGCAGCTTTGGGAAGAACTGCAACAGGTATCCGGATATGATCTCTTTCGCCAAACCGGTGTGCTTTCCTTCGGTCCGAAGGGCGCCCCGTTTATTCAAAAAACGATCTCAAGTGCCGATGAATATGGGATTCCTTATCAACGATTGAGTCACGAAGACATCCAAAAGCGCTGGCCAGGTATTGAAGCCCCTTCTGGATATGAAGGTTGTTTGGAAGAACAAGCCGGGATGTTGTACAGCGCAGCTTGTGTACGCGCTTTTCGAGAGATGGCCTTACAAGCAGGGGCTGAACTTCTCGTCAACACTCCAGTAACGAACATCTCACCGGATCAATCAACGGTGTATACGCCAGATGGAAATTATACTGCCTCTCAGATCATCGTTAGTGGTGGTGCGTGGAATGAGCATCTTTTCAATGATCTCGGGCTCGATGTCTCTTTACAGCCAACGAGGCAAACCAATGTATGGTTTGATGCGGACGAAGAACTGTTCTCAATTGATCATCCATTTCCCATTTTCTTTGCGGATCTTCCTGACGGAGAATATTACGGTTTTCCTGCCATTGACAATAAAGGCGTCAAGTCTGGACGTCACGATGATGGACCGCATGTGAATCCTTCCTCAATGGATCGTACATTCGGAGCTTACCGAGAAGATGAACAAGCTCCAAGGCAATTTCTTGAACGATTTTTACCTAAAGCTGCAGGCGCACTCGTTGATGGTCGAGCTTGCATATATACGCGCACACCCGATAATGACTTTATCATTGACCGTCACCCGAAACACCCTCACCTCTTGCTAGCAGGCGGTTTTTCAGGACACGGTTTTAAATATGCGCCGGTCGTAGGCGAGATTTTATCTGAACTCATCATTGATGGCCAGACTACTCACAATATTGACCCCTTCTCAATCGAGCGGGAAAGCTTGAAAAACTAGCTGCTTATTCAGCAGCTAGTTTTTCATTTTAGTAGATTCCAAATGTCGCAAGCATTATCGCAGGAATGACGGATAAAATCGGAATAATAACCGATACAACCGCAATATCTTTGTACGATTGTTTATGCGTCATTCCCGTCACAATGAGCAAGGTTAAGATGGCACCGTTATGTGGTAATGAGTCTAATCCACCTGAAGCTAATGACGCTACGCGGTGAAATGCCTCCGGTGACGGTCCGACAGACTGAGCGATTTGATAATACGTATCCCCTAACGCTTCAAGCGCAATACCGAGACCACCTGAAGCTGACCCCGTCGCTCCAGCGAGTACATTGGCGGCAATTGCTTGGGAAATAAGCGGACTGCCCGGTGCACTTAACAGCGCTTCGGATAATCTAGCAAATCCGGGAACACTTTGTACAACTGTCCCGAAGCCGACCGCTGCACTCGTATTAATAATCGCTAAAACTGAGCCGCTAGCTCCTTCGTTGATTGCTTTTACAAACATTTTTACTTTCGTAATAGAAATGAGCAAATTCAAAATGATTCCAAGTAGTAACGACACAATAATATCTAGTTGGACGATGTTGAGTGCAATGATAACCGTCAGTAACGGTAATACTGCTAAGTAAATCGGCGGCGGATCACCAAACACGCGATTGTCTTCTTCCTTTTCTTTCGGTTCTGTGAATACTTCTTCATTGGCACGCATCTTGTTCTCTCGCCACTTCAAGTACACATAACCGGTTACAGCCATAAACGCTGCTGCGACAAGTCCCATGATCGGAGCGGCAGCAGCCGTCGTATTGTAATAATCTGTTGGAATGAGGTTTTGGATTTGTGGTGTGCCCGGCAAAGCCGTCATCGCAAACGTGAGCGTGCCAAAAGCAAGCGTGGCAGGCATCAACCGACGAGGTAAGTTCGCCTGACGAAACATATCAAGCGCTAACGGATACACCGCAAAAACAACAACGAATACACTGACGCCCCCGTACGCAAGAACCGCACACGATAGTGCCACACCCATAATCGCCCGTTTGGCTCCGAGCACTCGGATAATGCCACTCGCAATCGATTTTGCCATGCCCGTATACTCCATCAACTTCCCAAATATCGCACCGAGCATAAAGACCGGGAACCAACTTTTTGCAAAATTCACAAACCCACCCATGTACGTATCCGTATATGCATCTAATAAATCCAACCCACCTGTAAGAGCCACGACCCCTGCACAAATAGGTGCAATCCAGATAATGGACCAGCCACGATATGCGAGTACCATTAATAGGATCAAACCGATAAAAATCCCTAACATATGTAAACCTCCCCGGTGTTTGTTAACGCTTACATTTTATCATGAAAGTATGCACGAAAAGGAACGAGCATGACTCTCATCCATCATTAAGAAGAAAGCCTGAGTCAATTCTTCTATCAGACTGGTAAGCCGACAAACGTAGGGGGAAAGCCGATTCACTTTACCTCTTTTCCAAGTTGGGATCGTAACATTTAACGTTTCTATGTCGGTCCTCTGTCGCAAGAAAAAATGATTTCCGTCATTTTTCGACAGAGATACTGCGCAGTTTGTGCAAAAAAAGCACAGCAGATAAATCTTTCATCCGCCGTGCTTGGATACTTACTAGCCCCTCGACGTGCAATTGTGAATAGCTTGTTGTACTCCGCCCTCTGACTCACCTAAAGCTCGTTTTGCCTCTTCCACAGTCACGCCAGTTTTCAATACAACGAGCGCCGTTTTTACACTCTTATCCGATGCCAATAAAGCATGCCTTGCTTGTTGTTCATTGCATCCGCTCACACGTTGAAGAATTGAAATTGCTCGTTCTTCTAACTTCTTATTACTTACATTTACATCGATCATTAGGTTTTCATAAACTTTACCTAGTTTAATCATGGTCGTAGAAGACAGCATATTCAAGATCATCTTATGGGCTGTCCCAGCTTTCATGCGGGTGGAACCTGTGATGACCTCTGGACCGACGACAACTTCGATTTGACAGTCCGAGTATTGACTGATTTTTGCGTTGTGATTTGAGCTAATGGCAATAGTACTCGCCCCTAATTGATTTGCGTAATCGAGTGCTCCAATTACATAAGGTGTCCTCCCGCTTGCTGAGATACCAACAACTACATCATTAGCCGTTACTTGGCGTTCTTTTAGGTCGAGGTGACCTTGCAGCTTTTCATCTTCTGCGCCTTCAATCGCTTCACTCATTGCTGATTCGCCACCAGCTAACACGACTTGAAAAAGGCTTCTGTCCACCCCAAAAGTGGGTGGACATTCTGAAGCATCGAGAAACCCTAACCGGCCACTTGATCCAGCGCCAAGGTAGAATACTCTTCCACCTGATTGGATTGATTTTACAAGCAGTCCTACTGCCTCTTCTATTGCCGGTAGAACACTGCGAACTGCCGCAGAAATGGTTTGATCTTCTTCATTAATGAGAGCAACAATTTCTTCTGTCGACATCTGATCAATCTGCGTTGATTTAGCGTTTCTTTGTTCTGTCACAAGGTTCAAAAAATCATTACGCATAGTTTCCCCCCATTCATAAAACGTGCAGCAACTCTGATACTGAGCCAATTACAAGATTAGGCACCCCTAATTGAGGATGAAAGTCTTTTGCAGCATGGTTTTCTGTCACCCATTTCTTTTGAAAGGCTTCCTTCATAAGAAGTGGACGTTCCTGTGGTGTTCTATTCAAGAGTGGCGCAGGTAAAGTAGATGTGATAAAGATTGAATTCCAACCAGAAGCATTGGCCATATACACGTCATGATCAACACGGTCTCCGACATGAGCGACAATCTGACCGTCGGTAAATAAACTGTTGAGCATTCTAGCATCTGGCTTAGCATATCCAGTTATATCTGGAGTTAACATGTGATCAAACTTTGGGGTTAGACTAAGAAAATCCATGACGGGCAGCTGGTATTTCAAAAAGCCGTTCGTTGCGGCTACAAGCGTATACCCCTCCGTCCGCAACTGTTCTAACACTGGAATAACTTCTTCGTCCAGCAAGTATACTTTTCCTTCGGTTGCGTGATTCTTAACTAATTGCTCAATCTCTGTATTCCAAGCTAGATTCATTGAGTCAAATAACTTCGTGACGATATCATCCCAATTATAAGCGTCGACAATTCGTCCATCACCCATGCGTTTGTTGTGTTCTTGCACGAGCAATTGTTTGACAGAGACATCTTCGACTCCTTTTTCTTTTGCAATGTCCTCAATCTCTGGAAACACATAGGAGACAAACGGGTTCTGCATTAACGTTCCATCTAAGTCAAATGTGATATATTTCTTCATTATTTCACCGCCCCTGAAGTTAGCCCTTCCATAAACTGCCTAGACGCAAACAAGAACGCGAGTATCATCGGAACTGAAGCAATTGTTAATCCGGCAAACAGAAGGTTCCACTCTGTATCGTATTCCCCAAATAACGTCATCATCCCTAATGGAATCGTAGACAATTCATCTGTCCGAATAAATATTAATGGGTAGAAAAAGTCATTCCATACATTAACCAAATTGACGATCCCAACGATCGATATTGCAGGCTTCATTAATGGTAATACAATTTTATAATACACTTGGAAGTCATTACAGCCATCAAGTCGTGCCGAATCTTCAAGCTCGTTAGGAATCGTCCGGAAGAAACCATAGAAGATAAAGACCGCAAATGGAATGCCTCCAGCAACATACACAAAGATAAGAGAAAATAGTGTATCCAATAAATTAAGGTTCATCATGATCATAAACATTGGAATTACAGCTAGTTTCATCGGTAGCATGAGCCCAACCATAAAGAAAAACAATACGTAAATGTTCCATTTAAACTTGTATCTAGATAAGTAAAACCCTGCCAATGAAGAGACAAAAAGCACAGTGAATACAGAAACTGACGTCACGAACACACTGTTCCAAACGTAATCAGAAAAGTTCACAACATTCCAGACTTCAATATAGTTATCAAAGTTAAATGAGGTAGGCAAACTTAGCGGTGATGTGAAAATCTCCATATTTGTTTTAAATGATGACGAGATCATTAGAAAAATCGGATAAGCAAAAATAAAAGTAAAGAATATGAGGATTGCATATTTGATCGCTTGAACGTACCATTTTCCTTTCATGCTCTCGCCTCCTAACGGTCGAAATCTTTCTTTTTAAAGAAAATCAGAATGGTCGCTGTCGCCAAAGCAATGATAAAGAAAAGAACAACAGATATTGCAGAACCGACACCTATTGCCTGACCGCCATCAACCGTACCAAAAGCGAGTCTATAGAAGAATGTTGCAAGCACATCGGTCGAATAGTATGGTCCTCCAGAAGCTCCCTGCATCGCAAACACGTACTCAAATGTTTCAAAAGAACTGATGAACGTCAAAATCGACATGACCATAACCGCCGGAAGCATCATCGGCAACGTAATTCGAACGAGCATAATAAATGGGTTAGCCCCGTCAATTCTTGCAGCCTCAAAGACTTCAGGTTCAATGGCTTGTAAACCTGCCAGAAAAATCAGCATAGAAAAACCAATGGATGCCCAACTATCAACGAAAATGACACTAAACAACGCTGTATCTGTACTTCCTAACCACGGCCGCGTGAGTGCTTCTAAACCAACGGCTTCAAGAATGCCATTTAACGCTCCCCGAGTCGGGTTTAAAATTAAACTAAATAAGAATCCGATAACAATAACCGACAGCAGCTTCGGGAGGAAGAAAACCGTCTTAAAAAACTCACTCCCTTTTACTTTGCTATAGATTATGTAAGCGAGGAAAAATGCAATGACTAACTGAGTGAGTACAGTAACAAAATAATACGTCCAGTTATTTGTGAAGGCATTCCAAAAGGTCGAATTAAATGGCGCTTGGGTAAACAGTGTAATAAAATTCTCTAACCCAACAAACTCATTACGATTAAAGCCATTCCAGGAATACAGACTGTTCAGTGCAGCAGAAATGAGTGGATACAGTTGAAACATCCCATACAAAAGAACAGCAGGCAGTAAAAACAAATGAACAAGGTGTTTCCGGTAACTCCCTTTCTTTTTCGGTTTTTGTGTTGTCACGTCTGTTTGCATCTTTTCACAGCCTCCTGATATGAATTGAACACAGCCCAGAGGTGAGGCTGTGTTCAATTCAGCTTAATCGTCGTCTTCGTCTACCATTTCTAGTTCCTCTGGTTCTTCTTGTTGTGCGCGTTCATTATTCGCCTGGGCTTCCTCTAATACTTCCTCTTTTGTAATCTCTCCAAGGAACATTCCTTGAAGCGCATCTTCGAAAATCGTTTTTGTCGTTGGTGATCCGTTCCCGAAATGAACGAGCATGAGGTATGGTGTCGAAGCCTCGTCTGCGTTTTCACTAATGTACTGAACCGTCTCATGTTCTGGCGTTACGCCTTCAATTGGACTTAATCGGTTGAACGTATCTGTAAACAGCTGACCAAATTCTTGTGTTGCCATAAACTCCATAAACAACAATGCTTCTTCTTGTTTATCGGAACTTTCAACCACCCCATACGATCCATCAACCCAAGTCATTACGGGTCTCTCTGCTGGATCTTCATCAATGCCTAGACTTGGAATAACGCCAACAGGCACATCTGGAATATTGCTTGCAAACGTTTCTAACCGATAATCACCATTGATATACATCGCCGCTTCTTCGGCGTAAAACATCGCTTGTGCGTCATTATCATCAAGGGCGATGAAATCTTGAGGGAAATATTCAGATAGCTCTTCTAGTCTCTCTAGCGATGCGAGTAAACGCTCATCGGTCAAGTCTATCGTTCCATCTAAAAGTTCCTCAACGAGCGTATTCCCACCATAAGCAGACGGCGCGATTACACCGTGAACCATTGACAGTAAATACGCATCACGTCCACCTTGAGCAATTGGAATGATATCATTGGCTTGAAGCTGTTGACTGACTTCAAGAAGCTCGTCATACGTTTCTGGTATGGCTAACCCTTGTTCCTCAAAAATCGATTCATTATAAAAAATAACACCAGAATTCAGCGTGAGGGGCACCCCATAAATCGAACCATCTGAACCTCTGGCTGCATCTAAATATGCATCCTCTAGATCACTCACCCCTGGGACATCATCTAAAGAAACGAGATAACCATTATCCGCAATCGTTTGAACCCCTGAATATGGACGAAGTTGCGCGATATCAGGCCCTTGCCCAGAAACTAATGAATTCGTCAAAATTGTGTTATATTCTGTGGAATCGTAAGGCTGAAAATTTATTGTTATGTCAGGATGCTGATTCTCAAACTCTTCAATCAATTTCTCATATGCAGAACGATCCTCTGTTCGCCAACTATACATCTCAAGTACCGTTTGATCCCCCTCTCCTCCAGAAGTTTGATCACTGTCCCCACCACAAGCTGCCAGTACAAACAATGATGCAGGAAGAGCCATCCAACCTACCTTTTTCATTCCTTTTAACCCCCTTTTATCATCGTACACCTTTTAATTGCATAAATATTTAGATAAATAAAAGCAAATTACTTTCTATAAGCTAATAATATTATAGAAAAACGTTTTTAAAATGTCAATTTAATATTTTTTATAAATTTAAAACATAATTTCAATAAATTCCCATTGGACATGCTATTACATAATTTTCACCCATATTTTAGACCCTTGTCTCATATTCATGTACAGACAGAGAAGAGGGTGGTTGAATGAATTCATTTTTTCGAGGTCTACTTGTTCTTTCCTTAGCGGCATTCGTCGGGGAATGCTTGGAGCTGTTTATCAATGTCGTGCTCGCAAGAGAGCTAGGGGATGAAGCATTTGGCATGTACATGGCGATCTTGCCGACGATGCTATTTGTCGTTGTGCTCGCCAACATGGAGTTGCCCGTATCGATCTCCAAACTGATTGCTGAACAAGAACCAAATTATCATTGGAGTGTTCTCATTCATGCGTTAAAACTCGCAACAGTTTGTGCAGCAACCGTTATGTTACTTGCCGTATGGATTTTGCCAATGCTTCCCGTATTTGACGATTACCACACGGGAATTCAATGGCTAATGATCCTCCTTGTACCTGTTATCTCCTTCTCTGCTGTCGTAAAAGGCTATCTCATTGGCGCACAAAAAACAGGCATGATTGCCATTGCCAATGTGTTGAAGCGGACATGCCAGCTACTTGGTCTTTTGTTTGTGTTTAGTTTCTTTTCATGGGAATCCGACACAGCAATTTTTATGGCGTTACTCGCACTGAAATTGAGTGAATTGCTCGTGCTAACGTACTTAATCACTGTATTTATTATTAATATGCGACGCATCAAAAAAGCAAAAAGTTCCACGATGCCGTGGGCAGAAGCGCGGAAGAAACTATTAGCTGTATCGGTACCTACAACTGGATTACGGGTCTTTCATTCCGCAACGTTTGCCATTAAACCGTTCCTCATTACGTGGGCACTCGGAAACGCAGGCATGATTGAAAGCATTGCCCTCGTCGAATACGGAAAGCTCGCTGGTATTGCGTTCACGATTGGATTCTTTCCAGCATTTATAGCCCATGCCCTGTTGATTGTTCTAATCCCAATCGTTGCGGACAGCTATGAAAAGAAAGATTTCCGTACACTCCACCATTATTTGAAACTATCCATCCTTGTAACCATCGTGTACGGGGCACCTGTGATTCTCGCATTTTATGCTTTTTCTGATACAATTACGAATCTCTTTTTCGAAGAATCGACAGCTTCCGCTTATTTAACGATTCTCGTGCCGTATTTCTTGTTCCACTACTTTGCCATTCCGCTCCAAGCCTACTTAATTGGCATAGGACTTGTAAGGGACGCGTTTATTCACTCGTTGTATTCAACGATTATCTCTTTTATCCTCATGCTGTATTTAGGTTCACTGCCAAGTCTACAGATGGATGGTATTATTCTCGGAATGAACATGGGTGCAGTATTATTAACACTTATGCATTATGTCACCATTTGCGAAAAGCTCGGTTTGAATGTGATGCTTGGGAGGAAGAACGGGGCTTTGCCTTCATGACGAAACCTCTAGTTCTAGTCGGGGAAACGATCTAGGTCGGCTCGTTTTCGATCTAAGTACGTTGCGCGAAAGAAATTCACTAGTTCTTGATATTGCAACTGCATAAATCTCCGTACCATTCGCTTGGCGTAAGAAATTTTACGACCCTTTTCTGTCAAAAATGCTAACGAGACGTCGGCACGAGTCATGCCGACGACCGTTCGGTTTATCTTCGGCACCTCCGGTGCCGATAGTTGCTAGTTCTTGAGGTTTAAATGAATAAACAGGGATGGCGTTCGGTATAGAAACGAACGTTGATAGAATAGCTAGTATTCATTGATTTACAGTATTCTAAAGCGATCTAGATTGTTTTGGGGTGCGATCAAGATCGCTAACCTCCTGGAAATTACCAAAAACGAGCAGCAGCCGCCACCGCAGGAGCTAAAAATCGTGAAAAAACGATCTAGATAAGTTGAACGAAAGAAATTCACTGAATCCAATGACCGAGATCGGTCTTTACAGGCAAACGACCACCTATTGCCTGTTGACGTTCATCTCACTTCAACAACTTCGTTGCCGATCGTTGTTCGTCACTGCAAGGATTGCGGACAACACGGAAAACGTTGGCCGAAGGGTAAAGAGATGTGGTTGCTGATCACCACCTGGCGCAAGGAATATTATGACCTGTCACGTATGTGACAATCCAGCCCTCAAGCCGGGCACTTTCGGCCCTCAACGGTCACATAGATCGCAATTTGTGACCGTTGACTCCGTTTATGTGCACATCCACATTAAAAATGATGATTTTTCTTTCCCAAGTGTCACTTAAATGAATATATGGGGCATTAGGATTTTTTTCCACACCGTAGCCAGTAGGCAGAAACGTGAACCGTGTCGCCCTTGTGCTCTGGAGTGTCAAGAAAACACGGTGGCTGTTTTTTGGCCACCGATGTTGTCCTTGTGCTCTGGAGTACAACCATCCGCCAGCAGTAAAAAGCACCAACTAACTGTGCTAATTAGGAAAAGGTTTAGTTCATTCCATATAGATCATGATAAAAGCGATCTAGATCGTTTCGGGGGTGATCCAGATCGTCAATTCCCTAAATATACCCAAATGTTATCCAGCTAGAGATGAATATGAGCACACACTACCTCAACATCAATAGAGCGTAGGTACAAACTTCAAACCAAACTTCTTCCTATACATGGATGTTGGGAGTTCCCGCCAGCATTGCTCCCCTAGCTCAATGGGGATGCGAACATGACGGGCTGTGTATTATTACTTGAAAACATTACGTTCAATATATATAGATCGCCCAGACACTAGAAGAAATTGGTGTTTGGAGCGATCTATATTACAGTTCTCCACAATTAACCACACTGAAGTTTAAACGTTGTTCTACTAAATTCTCTTCATGAACAATAGGCTTTATTGATTATTTATTCTGGTTCATAACTCCCAAATTTCTCACCTTGGCTAAACCGAAGCGCAATTTCTTCCATCGTTGTAAACGTAAATCCTCGTTCGATGAGTGTGTCTAACCATCGCTCAAATGCTAATAAGCGGTGACCTCGACCAGATACTTGCGGATGAAGAGTGATAACCATATTGCCGTTTTTAAAATCTCTTGACATGTAAGACGCATCGTCAAGCCAATTATCATACATGTACTCTGGCTTTTTTAAACCTGGGATAAAACCTGATGCTCCCTTCGAAAACTCAAGATACGGATAATCATCTAAAGACCAGGAAACTGGAATTTCAATAATGGTTGTTTGATCCCCGAAAATAGGTGGCTTCTGTTTTGGAAATTGATCCTGACTTCTTGAATAATAGGGGGAGTAGTCTTTGCCCATCTGACTACTATCATAGATTAGTCCTAACGATTCGATGTTTTTGATTGTTCTTGATGAGACATCCCAAGAGGGAGAACGAAATCCTTTAGGTGACTTACCCATTAAATTAGACGCCACATGAAAAGACCTATCCAAGATATCAAGTTCTTCCTGATCGTCAAGCAGATTAAAATTCTCATGATCATAACCATGTAGTCCAATTTCATGACCGTCGTCATGAATATCTAGACATATTTTTGGGTAGGTTTCCATCGTATGTCCTGGTATAAACCACGTTGACTTTAGATTTCTCTTTTTAAGTGTATGAAGGAAGCGTGGGACTGCTTCTGCACCAAATTCACCTCTTGAGATTGAACTCATTGACGTCATATCTTTTTGCAACCATAACGATATCGCATCAAAATCAAATGTAAGACATATATTCCCGCTCATCGATCACACTCCATTTTAATAAGAAGCACTAATTGTTCTGCCTCCGTCAATAATAAATTCCGCACCGGTTGTATATAAAGACTGGTCTGACAATAAAAACAGCACAGTGCGAGCAATCTCTTCACTGTTGCCAATACGACCAAGCGGAACACCTTTCTGATAATCAACCTTTTCATTCTTTTCTCTATCTTCACGATGCCTCATCATTTCTGTATCCACAAATCCTGGGAACACTGCGTTTATGCGCACTTGCTTGTCTGCATACTCTAGTGCTCCATGTTTGGTAAGTGTCCGAATTGCACCTTTACTCATTCCATATAATGACACATTTTTAGCTCCAACTAGCCCTGCTGTTGAACTGTTATTCACAATTGATCCTCCGCCGTTTTCAACCAAATGAGGGATGAACGTCTTCATTCCTAGAAATGTTCCTAGCACATTTACATTCATAATCTTATGAAAATCGTCTACCGAAGTATCGACTAATGGCTTAATTAGGAATACACCTGCATTATTAAACAGACCGTTCACTCGCTCGTATCTGTTTAGTACTTCGCTTTTCACTTGTTCCCAGCTTTCCTGAGAAGATATATCATGGGGGAGAAAGTCAACTTTACCCGGATACTCTTCATGCAATTCAGCAAATGTACGATGACCAGCATCTTCATTCTTATCAGTAATAATGACATTTGCTGATTCAAAGAGTAGCATCCTAGCTACTGCTTTCCCAATCCCATTGCCACCACCTGTAACAACAATCGTTTTACCTTTCATCATCCGCACCTTGTTTCTCTTGCAGCGCAAGTGAAATAAACATCTTAGCCGCATTTAGCATACAACGTTCATCCACATCAAATTTTGGATGGTGGTTCGGATATACAGCATTAATCTCTTCATTTGCACCACCGATAAAGAAAAAAGCACCGGGCACTTCTTTTACATAATAGGCGAAATCCTCCATTCCTGGAGATGGTAATAAATATTTTACATGAGGTTTTCCTACAACGTTTTGCGCAAGATCATCAACGTTCTTTAAAGGTTCAGGGTGATTGTATAGTGCGGGATAGCCACGAGTATAGGAAATGTTCGCAGTCCCACCTAACCCTTCACAGACAGCTGTTGTTACTTGTTTTATTTTCTCTTCAATGGTATCTCGAACTTCAGCATCAAATGTTCGAACCGTACCCGACATATTCGTGTTTTCCGCAATAATATTAAACGCTTGTCCCCCATTTATCTTACCAACCGTAATTACACCTGTCTTTAATGGGTCAACTTGTCTTCCGACGATTTGATGCAATTGATTCAATACTTGAGACGCAATATAGATTGAATCCACGGTGACATGTGGTTTTGCCCCATGTCCCCCTTTTCCAATGATTTCAATATCGAACTGATCACCAGCAGCCATCGCATAATCACCAATGATACCAATTGTTCCTAGAGGAATGGACGTCCAAACATGTGCTCCGTATATCTCATCGACCCCATCAAGACAACCATCCTCAATCATCGAAATGGCACCACCTGGAATTTGTTCCTCAGCAAATTGATGAATGAATACAATGGACCCGCTAATTTTATCTTTATGTTGACTCAGCACTTTCGCCGCACCTAGCAAGCTCGCTGTATGGATATCGTGCCCACACGCATGCATCGCACCGTCCACAGTTGATTTATAATCCACGTTCTTCTGATCTTGAATCGGCAAAGCATCAAAATCTGCTCGAAATGCAATCGTTTTTCCCGGTTTTTCTCCTTGAAGCTTCCCTACAACACCTCTGCCTCCAACTTCTGTTCTCACTTCTAAGCCTAAATCACGTAAATAGTTTGCTATTTTTTTGGGGGTGTGCACTTCTTGAAATGATAATTCCGGATTCATGTGCATCTCACGTCGAAATTCGACCATCTCGGGATATATCGCTTGCAAATCTTCAAATAATTTTTCGGTCATGACCGCTCACCCTTTCTAATATAAATGACAAGCAACCCCATGCTCACTGCTAACATGTTTAAATTCTGGAGCTATCTCCTTACATACATTCATCACGTGAGGGCATCTCGTGTGAAACTTACAGCCATTCGGTGGATCGATAGGAGAAGGTAAATCTCCTTTTAACGTAATTCGTTCTTTTTTGATACTTGGACTTGAACTTGGAATTGATGATAGCAGCGCCTGTGTATACGGATGTAGCGGGTGTTTATATAGTTCATCTGTTTCTGCCTTTTCTACGAGGTTGCCTAGGTACATTACTCCCACTTCATCAGCAATATGGCGAACGACACTTAGGTCATGCGCGATAAAAATATACGCCAAGTCAAATTCATCTTGAATGTCTTGCATAAGATTAATGACTTGCGATTGAATGGACACATCGAGTGCAGACACAGGTTCATCACATACAATAATTTCTGGATTAACTGCTAACGCTCGAGCGATGCCTATTCGTTGCCTCTGACCTCCAGAGAATTCATGCGGGAACCGAAAGTATTGGTCTTCTCTAAGGCCAACTTTGGCGAGTAGATCCATCGCTCTCGTCATTCGATCCTTTCCACTATACAGTCGGTGGATTACCATCGGCTCCTCTACCGCATTTCCGACACGCTGCTTTGGATTGATTGAACTATGGGGATCTTGAAAGATCATTTGCATTTCTCTTCTCATCTTCATGAGCTCTTTTCCTTCTAGAGAAAAGAGGTCTTGCCCTTTATATACTGCCTTCCCTCCTGTCGGCTCAATGAGCCTTAGAAGCGTCCGACCTGTCGTGCTCTTCCCACAACCAGATTCACCAACAATACCTAGTGTTTGCTTCCTCTTTAATGTGAAGCTCACAGAATCAACTGCACGTACGTTATTAATCGTTTTCCCTAGCGCATTTGTTATGGGAAAGTGTTTTTGTAATTGATCAACGACCAAAAGTTCATCTTGCACTTGTTCTTCATGTGGAACCGACATTCGTTCCTACCTCCTCTCTACTTTTGATTTCTTTATAATTCCAGCACCGCACCTTTTGGGTCCCGCTGGCAGAATCAAGAGATGGCGCCTCTGATTTGCATTTCTCTGTCCGGAAGCTGCAACGTTCATAAAACCGGCAGCCAGGAGGTATGTTATTTAATGAAGGAACGGTTCCTTGAATAACGTTCAATCGTTTGGAGCGATCACCATCAATTTTTGGCACAGACTGCAATAGCCCCCGGGTATATGGATGCAATGGTGACTCAAATAGATCATGAACATTTGCCTCTTCAATCACTTGTCCGAGATACATGACGACCACTCTTGAACATGTTTCTGCAACAACGCCAAGGTCATGTGTAATGAGAACAACACCCATGCCCTGCTTCTCTTTTAAATCTTTGATAAGATCAAGAATCTGAGCTTGAATGGTTACATCAAGCGCAGTCGTAGGTTCATCAGCAATCAATAATTCTGGTTCACAAGCTAAAGCGAGCGCAATCATTGCTCTTTGCCTCATTCCCCCTGATAGTTCATGAGGAAATTCATGGACGCGCTTTTCAGGAGAAGGAATCTCAGTAAGTCGAAGTAATTCAACGGCCTGAGTATAAGCGTCTTTCTTACTCTTATTCTGGTGAATCATGATTGCCTCAGCAATTTGATTTCCTATCGTATACACAGGATTTAGAGAACTCATCGGATCTTGAAAGATCATAGAGATTTCATTCCCTCTTACTTTTCTGAGCTGTTTTTCCTTTAGATGAAGCAAGTTTCTGCCCTTAAAAAGAATTTCCCCAGAGTAGTCCGTCGTTCTCCGGTTTAACAACTGCATAATCGATTCTGATGTAACACTTTTCCCACAACCTGATTCCCCTACAATTCCGATCATTTCACCTTTTTCTACATGAAATGAAACATCATCAACTGCTGTCATTTTTCCATTTTCCGTCGTAAACGTTGTTTTAAGCTGGTGGACTTCTAATAATACTCCCATTTGATCACCTATTTTCTATGTGGATCTAATAAATCTCGTAACCCATCTCCAAATAAATTAAGGGCCAACACCGCCATAACGATAAATGCACCAGGGAATATGGTCATCCACCATGCGGAATGCAACACGCTTTTTCCTTCATAGATAATGTTTCCCCAGCTTGGTGTTGGCGCAGGGATCCCTGCGCCTAAAAAACTTAGACTTGCCTCAATAATAATGGATATCGCAAATACATAAGTTAACTGGACAATTAAATGAGAGAGCGTGTTTGGAGCAATATGTCGCCAGATGACTCGAAATGACTTTGCTCCTTGGGCTTTTAATACTTCAATATACGTTTGTTCCTTTATAACGAGCGCGGCGGAACGAATGACACGAGCAACAGTAGGGATCATGACAACACTAAGCGCTAAAATAACATTTGTTGGGTTCGGACCCATCGCAGCCATAATGGCAATCGCTAGAAGTATTGGTGGGAACGCCATTAACCCATCAGCAAACCTCATTAACACGTGGTCAAGTGGTCGATAATACGCGGAATACAACCCGATAAGTAAACCAAAGAATGCAGAAATGGCTGCTACCGACAGACCTACATACATCGAAACTTGTGTACCGTAAACGACACGGCTAAACAAATCTCTTCCTAGATTATCCGTACCCATGAAAAACTCTGAACTCGGCGCGCTCAGACGTTCTGTTGGGTGAATATCATACGGGTCATGGGTTGCAATAATCGGTGCAAACAAACCGACAACAACAATAACAATCAGAATAATGGAACCAAAGGTTACTGAAGGGTTGGTAAGAAAACGGCGAATGAATAGCTTTCTTTGATTTCGCTTCAGTGCTTGTTTATTCAGCTGTGGTGTATTCACTTCAAGTTGATTAACCTGCATAGCATTTCCTCTCTTTTCGTTAGCTGTTACTTTCGATTAAGGCGCACTCTTGGATCAATTAATCCGTACATTAAATCAACAACTAGATTAATGACGACATAAAACGTTGCAATTAGTAAAATAGAGCCTTGCACCACTTCGAAGTCCCGTCTCGTAATTGCATTAATTATCAATTGTCCAATGCCAGGAATATTAAATACCGTTTCAATGACAACTGCACCTGCAATCAATTGACCAAACGTTTGCCCAATAACGGTGAGGATTGGAATAAAAGCATTTTTTAGCGCATGTTTAATGACGACGACCGATTCTTTCGCTCCCTTTGCAACAGCTGTTTTTACATAGTTGGAATGGAGAACTTCTAGCATGGATGACCTTGTTACTCTTGAGATTAAGGCTGCTTGAATTGCACCGAGCGCAATTGCAGGCAAGATTAAGTAACGCACATGCTCAAAAACGCCGGCGGAAAGAGGTTGGTACCCTGCAACAGGCAATAGAGAGAAATGTACAGCAAAGATTAATACTAATAGTAGAGCCAACAAAAAGTTAGGTACCGAAACGCCGAATAACGAAAAACTCATTACTAAGCGATCAAGATAAGTTCCTCTTCTACTCGCTGCGATAATCCCCATTGGGATAGCGATAAGAATAGCGATAGCTTGGGATAAAATAGCTAATGAGAATGTAGGGCCTAATTGGTCAAAAAATGCGTTCAATACTGGCTTATTCATATAAATCGACCAACCTAAATCTCCTCTTAGAACATTGAAAAACCACGTAACGAACTGTTCATAGATTGGGAGATTCAACCCCAAATTCTCTCTTAACTGTTCCACGTCCTGTTGAGTTGCTTCTGGACCGAGTATGACAGCCGCTGGATCGCCAGGTGTTAAGTGGATAATAAAAAAGACAACAACTGCCACAACAAGTAAAACAGGTATGACTGATAAAATTCTTTTGAGAATGTATGCTTTCATTATGTACTCACATCCTTAACTGTCCTCGAAAAGAAAGGAGATTTACGATAAACATTCAGATATCGTAAATCTCTGCTTTCATTACTCTTCTATGCTCATATTCCAAAAGATCGGACCCATAAATTCTGAATATCCATCAATATCATCTGAATAACTCGAGATAAAGTTCACCATACCGACGTTAATAACAGGTAAGTCTTCCCAAATGATTTGTTGGAGATCTTCGAACAGTTCGGTTGCTTCATCTTGTGAATCAGCATATCGAATACCATCGAGATGCCGATCAATCTCTTCATTATTTGTCCAGCCTGCGTATTCATTTTCAGAATGCAAAAACGGATACGATAACGGTGTAGCTACAGTTGTAAATTGCGTAAAGAATATGTCCCAACCTTCTTTTTGATCTCTTCTTTCTAAAAGCGTCGCCCAGTCTGTTGCATCCAAGGTTGCATTCATCCCAAAGTCTTCTAATGCTTGCTGGGTAATAATAGCGGAATTATAGTGGTAGCTATAATCCTCACTTGTTAGAATTGTTATTTCTTCTCCGCTGTAACCCGCTTCATCTAGCAACTGCTCAGCTTGCTCGAGATCATACACATCATAATGTTCTTCACCAGCTTGCGTATACCAGCTTGTCTGCTCTGGTCTCATATACGCAGGCTCCATTTCATAAAATGTTTCATCAGTGAATGCTAATGCTAAAAGGTCTTCATTATTCAAGCCATAATTCACAGCTGACCTTAACGACTGATCACCGAAAATTCCTTCTTTATTAAACACTAATGTTTGAAATCCAAACGGCCAAACATCATTGACAATACCATCTGCTCCTTCCAATTGATCATAGCTATCTTGCGGCAATTGAAAAGCATAGTCATATTCTCCAGTAATAATGCCATTTGTTCTCGTAGAATCATCTGCAACGAAGTAGACAAACAGATCATCAACAAGGGCTTCTTTTTTTCCACCTAACCCATTAGGTTCTCCATCTAACGATTGATAATCATCAAACTTAGAGAATTGAATATAAGAATCGTACACCCAGTCCTCCACCTGAAACGGGCCTGTCCCGATATATTGTTCAACACCAGTAGAGCCGGCGCTGTCTATAATCTCTTTTGGCATGATCGCAGCAGCTTGAGTCACATCTGCAAGTGTGTACATTACGGAGATGGAAGGCTCGTCTACGTGAAGTTTGACGGTATACTCATCAATTTCTTCCCATGTTGAATCGCCCATTGCAGCAGCCGGTGCACCACCTGACTGCCACTTCTCCATTGATGCAACAACATCATCGGCGGTCATTTCTTCATCATTATGAAAAAGAACACCTTCTCTTAAATAAAAGGTAATTTCACTTCCGTCTTCATTCTCCTCAAAAGAGTCCGCTAGCATTGGAATTGGCTCATAGCTTTCGTCAAAGGTTACGAGTTGCTCAAAAATTGGTCGAGCTAAGTCTCTTACTACATTCGTGTTTGTGACATGTGGATCGAGAGTTGGAGGCTGTGAATTCCAGGCGAGGCTAACAGAGTTTTCCTTTTCTTCAGTTGTCACAGGCGTCTCTTCATCACCTTGTTCATTTGTTCCTGTTACTGCATTCTCAGGCTCTGGATCTGCACATGCAGCGACAGTCATTGTTGATAAGATAAGAAAAGAAGACATCATGAATCGTTTATTCATTTGTAATGCTCCTCTCAAAATGGTTTAATCTTCAAAAACAGCAATTGCTTCTATTTCCACAAGAACGTCCTTGGGTAAACGACTTACCTCTACCGCAGACCTTGCCGGACGATGTTCCTGCATAAACTGACTGTACTCTTCATTGATTTCTTGAAAGTGGTTCATATCATTAATAAATATTGTTGTTTTTACGAGATTGGTTATTTTCAATTGTTGTGATTTCAAGATTGAATTAATATTCGCTAAAACTTGACGGGTTTGAGTTCGAACCTCTCTATGTACAAGTTGTTGATCGTTTGGATCAATAGGTAATTGACCTGATAAAAATAAGAAATTCCCTGCTTTAACCGCTTGAGCATAGGGTCCGATTGCTGCTGGTGCATCGTCTGTTACAATTTCTTCAACCATTATTCAATCCACCTTTTCCGATATGATACTCTTTTTCTGTTTTTATTTTTTGTAAATAATTGTATATTGTGAATTTAGAAACGTTTAAGTATTGGGCTAAATATTCAACGGCTCCTTTAATTAAAAACGCTCCCTTGTAATCGAGCCTTCGAACGATATCCACTTTCTCATCCATACTTAAATGATCAATTCCTTTGTTGAATTCGCTCACAACGTTCTCTACCATCTCTTCAATCACATCATGTACTGTTGAGTAGAATGATTCGTTTGCTTCTGTTCCGTCTTCAATAGAGAGAAATTGCTGTAATTCTTCTTGCAATGAAGATAACTTGCTAATATTTAGATTAATGCAGAGCGCCCCAACGACCCGACCCCCAATATCTCTTAAAAAGATGGTCGAGGATTTCATTATAATTCCATCATACGTCGTCGAGTAATTGGCAAGGTCTTTTACTTCTTCCGGCGGTTTTTGTAACTCTTTTAATACCAAATCAGTTGCCGGCGACCCGATATCTCTTTGCGTGAGTGTCCCTGATGAATGAATTAATGACTCATCCAAGTTACTGAAATCATGGACGACAACTTCGCAGTTAGAGCCTAACATCTTATGAATGATCTCTGCGGAGCGAATGGCTTGATCAAAAATTACACTATTCATATTTTCACCTCAAATTAAATTAATTCAGTTCACCTCACAACAAAAAATTTAAATTTTGTTCGATGATTACAATTTTTTGTATTTAACAGCTTTCCTTTTCAAACATTCATTCTTTTTGTTCTATCTTAAGCAACATAATAGTTATTTATCTGAAATTTGTCAACATTATTTGTCAGATTATTTGCTCAAGAACTAATGAATTACAAAAAAATTGTAACAATAGATCTGTGCGAAATAGTAAATTTCTACAGTATATATTTTTTTAAAATAGAGTTTTTCGGCTTATAACTAAAATACATACCCCCTATTCCAATTAGGTCTAGCCAAACACCTTCTTTAATGACTCACATTCGTATATGATGTAATCACATATCATACATCTGACCTCTTGGAGGTGAAACACATTCAAGTTCAGAAAATAATGACAAAAAGAATTTCAGAGCAAGTATCTGAGCAAATTGAAAGTTGGATAACGTCGAAAATGTATGAACCACGAGAGAAGCTTCCTTCGACGCGCGAACTGTGTGATCAGTTTTCCGTTAGCCGCTCTTCCGTTCGTGATGCGCTGACGAGTCTAAAAGGGAAAGGACTCATTACCATAGTTCAAGGTGAGGGAATATTTGTCGCTGATACCGAGCCACTTGCCTCTTTTCAATTCAATCTTTCAAACGAACAAACGGTACACGAATTGTTTGCTGTCCGAAAGATTGTTGAGGCCGGCATCGCTTTTGAAGCGGCACAAATGCGAACAGAAGCACAGCTTAAGGAGCTCGACTCTTTACTCGCTGATGGCTGGGAAGCGGATTATGCTTTTCACCTCGCCCTCGCCAACTGCACAGGCAACCTCATGCTCGTCCAACTATTGGAATCAATCTCAACGAGCTTAAAGAAAGCATTGCAAGATTGTCACCAAGTGATTGCTAATGACCCGGTACTTATGAACGCCATTCACGATCAGCACACCGAGCTGTATGCATGTATTCAGGCAGGAGACGCGACACGGTCAAGAGAAGCCATGCACATGCACCTCACCTATGTTGAAACGTTACTAAAAGAGGCGATTCAGGAAGGAGGACGAACGAATGAAAGGCAATAAAGGGAAGAAACGCTATGAACCGCTATCTGAAGAAGAAGTGGTTCATCTATTGCAAGAAGCGCAAACCAAAAAGCAGACGGTGATCCCAACGGGGAATGGTTCAAAACGAGGGTTTGGCGGCGTCACCGAAGATGCTGACATTGAACTGTCTCTCAAAAATATGAATCGCATTCTCGAACACTCTGCGGGGGACATGACGGTGACCGTTCAACCGGGTGCGAACTTTCAAGACGTGCAAGACCAACTTGCGGAGTATAAACAAATGATACCGATTGACCCTTACCGACCTGCCGATGCAACCATCGGCGGCGTGATCGCGAGTAATGATAGCGGACCCAAACGTGCACTATACGGCTCGGCGCGCGACCACGTGATCGGCCTTCGAGTCGCGCATCCGAGTGGAGAAGTGCTTCGTTCTGGAGGGAAAGTCGTAAAGAATGTTGCCGGTTATGATATGAACAAACTCTTTATCGGCTCAATGGGCACGCTCGGGGTGATGACCGAATGTACGTTTAAACTCCGACCTATCCCTAAGTTTACTGCTTTATGTGTCGTGACGTTTAGCGACCCAGATGCGTTGAGACCATTTCTCGTCGAGCTTCTGAATAGCTACATGGAGCCGGTCACACTAGAAGTGGTCAACCTTCGCGACGTGGTGATTACGTTTGAGGATGTTGAGGAAGCCGTTCATGCGCAAATTGAATGGGTCAATACACACGTTCCAAACAGCGCCACGGTGGATACACGAACCGGCACAGACGTGCACACCTATTGGCGATCTTTCAACGACTTGTCCTTTACGCACAACGACCCGATCATTCTAAAAGTCGGAACAAAAAACATGCACGTCCTAGATGTGTTGCAAAATTGTAAGCGCTTAACCGATGTTGACGTGTATGCTCACGGCGGTGTCGCACACGGACTGAGTCGAATCTACTTGAGCGGAGACACCGCCGACGTCATCCGGGCGATCCAAAACGTGCGTACCCATGCTGAGCAAATTGGGGGCCATGCGACGATCGTCGATGCACCGCTGGACGTTCGCAAAACGGTCGCCCCATGGGGAGAGCCCCCTGCCTATATGAGACTGCTCGAAGGTATCAAACATCAACTTGACCCAGACACCATTCTTAGCCCAACACGTGTTGTAGGAGGAATGTAAATGGCAAAGCTAGCAGAATTAGTCGTGAAAAAAGCAGATAATCCGAAAGGAAATTACTTGTGGGAAGACGCCCCTGATGAAGACAAATTTTCTGCGTGTGTTCATTGTGGCATGTGTCTTGAAGCTTGTCCTACGTACCAAGAGCTCGGTCACGAACACCAATCTCCTCGAGGACGTGTTCATTCTATTGTCGCTGTTGCCAAAGGTGAAATCGAGCTGAACGAAGCCTTTGCTGACCCGGTATTCACTTGCCTGGACTGTCGTGCGTGCGAAACCGCATGCCCTGCCGGTGTTCAAGTCGGCGCTCTCATTGAAGAAGCGAGAGGCCAAGTACGTCAGGCTGTTCCACTTACAGGGGTTCCTGCACTGTTGAATAAACTCTTCTTACGCGGCATCTTTCCTCATACAAAGCGAATGCATACACTCGGGTCATTAACGAAACTGTACCAAAAAAGCGGTGTCCAATTTGCCGTCCGCAAAACAAGGGCCATTCGTATACTGCCCGAACATTTGAGTGATATGGAAGCCATTATGCCGCCAATTGGAAAGCCTGTCCTTAAAACCTACCCAGACCAATTGCCTGCGAAAGGAACTGCCAAGCAATCCGCCGCTATGTTTACGGGCTGTATTATGGATGTCATGTTTAGCGATGTGAATGAAGCAACCGTCCGTGTCCTGCAAAAAAACGGGCATGACGTACACATTCCAAAGAACCAGAAATGTTGTGGTGCGCTCCATGTACACGCCGGAGACCGAGCGATGGGCAAAAAGCTTGCACGAGAAAACATCGATGCATTTATGAATGAAGATCACATCGTCGTCAATGCCGCCGGTTGTGGCTGCGCCCTTAAAGAATACCCTGAACTTCTCCAAAATGACGAAGAATACCGAGAGAAAGCAGAAGCATTCTCCGAACGCGTCATTGATGTGTCCAAATATTTATACGATTATGGCTATGAGCCGCCAAAAGCAGAAATAAACAAAAGAATCACCTATCATGACGCTTGCCACCTCGCGCACGGTCAACAAGTATGGGATGAACCTCGTGAACTTCTCGAGCAAATTCCAGGTGTAGAAATGGTACATCTTCCAGATGCGGATCGCTGCTGTGGCAGTGCAGGAATTTATAACTTGACGAACCCTGATATGGCCGGCAGATTACTAAAACGTAAAATTGACGATGTGCCAGAAAACGTTGAAATGATCTCGATGGGTAACCCTGGCTGTATGCTGCAAATTGCCTTAGGCGTAAAGAAATACGGTCGGAGCGAAAACGTTGTACACACAATGCAGTTGCTCGATTGGGCATATGAGAAGGAGGAGTCGACATGAGCACAGTCATAGAAAAGTCTGAGCTAGTGAAATGGTTAAGCGACGTGTTGCCAGAAGATGCCATCCTTTATCGTGATGAAGACTTGCGTACGTACGAATGTGATGGCCTAACCGTCTATCGGGGTATGCCGCTCGCTGTCGTCTTCCCCCATTCGACTGAAGAGGTTTCTGAGGTTGTGAAGCTGCTTCACAAGCATGAGATTCCATTTATTCCAAGGGGAGCTGGCACGGGGTTGAGTGGCGGCGCGACGCCTTATGGCGGGGAAGTGATCATTAGTCTCGTTCGGATGAAGGGGTTGCTGTCGGTTGATTACGAGAATCGTGAGGCGGTCGTGCAACCGGGTTATATCAACTTGAAGCTATCGAATTCGATTTCCCATCGAGGGTATTATTATGCGCCTGATCCCTCAAGCCAAGCGTGTTGTACAATCGGTGGGAATGTTGCAGAGAATGCCGGCGGTGCCCACTGTTTAAAATACGGAGTGACAACGAATCATATTCTCGGTCTTGAGGTTGTCATGCATGACGGTGAAGTACTGGAACTTGGTGGTGCTCCGGATATGCCTGGGTATGATTTGCTCGGTCTTCTGACCGGCTCTGAAGGAACACTTGCCATCGTCACGAGCATCACCGTGCGCATCTTGAAAAACCCTGAAGCAAAAGAAACCGCCCTCGCTTATTTTGATACGGTCGACGATGCATGTCAGGCGGTATCGGACATTATTAGTGCCGGAATTGTGCCAGCCGCGATTGAAATGATGGATGAAATTGCAATTGTTGGTGTCGAGGCGGCCACCAAACCTGTCGGTCATCCTGAAGGTTTAAAAGCTGTGCTTATCATGGAGGTCGATGGCATCGGGGCAGGAATCACGAGCCAGATCGAAGAAATGGTTGCGGTGTGCAAACAGAACCACGTTACCGAAATTAAGGTTGCAAAAAATAATGTGGAACGGGGCAAATGGTGGGCGAATCGAAAAACGGCATTTGGCGCAATGGGCGCGATCTCCCCGGATTATCTCGTGCAAGACGGGGTCATCCCAAGGAGCCGACTCATGGAAGTATTGCAAGACATTCAAAAAATTAGCGACGAATCCGGTCTCAGAATTGCCAACGTATTCCACGCTGGTGACGGGAATTTGCACCCACTCATTTTATTTGATGCGAGGAACGAAGGCGAGACCGAACTTGCCATTGACGTTGGTTCCCGCACACTCGCCGCTTGTACAGCCGTCGGCGGCTCCATTACCGGTGAACACGGTGTCGGCATTGAGAAGAAAGAAGACATGCGTCTCGTCTTCACGGACGAAGAAATTGAACGCCAATTGCGGGTGCGCTCCGTCTTTAACCCGAACAACCGTCTGAACCCCGACAAACAGTTCCCTAAACCTGCCCGTTGCGGCGAAGTCAAGCGCGCCGTCGGCAGCGGTGAGGCGTGGAGCGTGGCTAGTCATTCATAAGGTTGATGTCGCCCGCATAAAACTACGTCCCCACGCCAGTCTCGGTGTGGGGACGTCAATTCTGCGCTCTAGTTTCGTCCTTCTACGCTCAAGTTTGCATTTTCAAACAATTTTAGCGCTGATTTCAATAAACTTGGGCGCAGTTTGTCTCAACTTGAGCGCAAATTCCAACCTGAAGACCTAGCAACTCGTCGGCCCCGGCGGGGCCGAAACGAAACCGGTCTCCGTTCGGCGCGGCTCGCGCCGATACGTTGCTAGGTTTTTGGCTTGGAAATGTAAAGAATGGGTCTCTGAACCCGTTGCCGCAGAGGATGCCGGCACTTGCGGGCAAGACGAACGGCCGTTCTGCGCTCTAGTTTCACCCTTCTGCGCTCTAGTTTGCTCTTCTAACCGATTTTAGCGCTCATTTCGCTAAACTTGGGCGCAGTTTGTTCCAACTTGAGCGCAAATTCCGGCTTAGTAGACTTGTGCCTATTACCCTCTCCACTACGATCGCCATTCACATGAAAGAACCGCTTGCGAAATGCAAGCGGTTCTTTCATTCATTACGTATCGAGTGACTTCCCACTACCTACACTTGGCGGTCGATTGCCTTTTAATCGGCTTAAAACGATCACGTAAATGATGGCAAAGAGCGGTGCGGCAATGAGCCAGAAGCTAAAACCACCTACACTATGCATCGCAACGAGTCCCAGGCCGATGAGGCCAGAAACGCCAACATAATAGAACATCGGGATGAGGGTTTTTCTTATGACTAATCCTTCTTTTCCGATGAGACCCACCGTAGCTGCTGCGGCAACGACGTTGTGCACGGCGATCATGTTGCCTGCCGCTCCTCCTACAGCTTGCAAGGAAACGACGATTCCTGCTCCCCTCGCATCAAGGGCCATTTGTTCAGCAGCTCCAAATTGGAAGAGGGCAAACATCATGTTGCTCACCGTATTACTTCCTGCAAAGAATGCGCCGAGGGCACCGATGACGGGCGCGAACAGTGGCCAGACGTCGCCTACTGCGGCATTGGCCGCTTCGGCAAGGACGAGGGGCATGCTCTCGTACACTTCGGATCCTGAGTTGATAAACACTTGTGCCATTGGGACCGCTAGCAGTAGCGGAACGGCGGCTTGCACCCACGTTTTGGAAGTGTCCACCCACGCTTGTTTGTATGCTCCTCTTCGTTTACTTAACGAGTGAGCAAAATATGCAAATACTGACGCGACAATAAAGATCGTGCCCGGGATAAATAACGGCGATGCATCGGCTGTGATTGAAGAGCCGAATATATTTTCCCATTCTAGTGTTAATGCGGGTTGTTGTAAAAATTGTTTAATCGGATCAATGGTTCGAGATAGGATGAGTAGTAGCGCAACGACGACGTACGGTGACCAGGCCCGCATCAAGCTCATCCGCTTCCCTGTAATTTCTTTAAGAGAAGCATCCTGCAATGAACCAATCCATTCAGGTTGCCAATATTTTCGATCTTCGAATTGGAATACGTCTTCCTCTTTCGGCTGGAGAAACCCTTTTTTCGCTGCTGGGATGACAATCAACAAGCCGATCAGTCCACCAAGCATCGATGGGAATTCTGGCCCTAACGTATGCGCAATAATGACGTAAGGAACAGTAAAGGCTAAACTTGAGAATATTGCGAATTTCCATACTTTGAATCCTTCTAAGAAAGAGCGATTCTTACCGAAAAATCGCGTAATTAATCCAGCCATTAGTAATGGAACAAGAATACCTGCAAGCGCATGAATGACTGAAACTTGGGCTCCAATGGAGAATACGTAATCATCGTAAGGTATCGAACCAAGTGCGGTCATGACGTTGTCTTGCCCGCCAAGCCCAGACCCTACCCCTGTAAGAATTGGGGTCCCTGCTGCCCCGAAAGAAACTGGCGTACTTTGAATGACGAGTGCAGCACACACCGCTGCCATTGCCGGGAATCCAATCGCAACAAGAAGTGGCGCAACGACCGCTGATGGCGTTCCAAACCCTGCAGAACCTTCAATAAATGATCCGAACAGCCAAGCAATAATTATGGCTTGAATTCTACGGTCTGGAGAGATGCTCGTAAATCCAGAACGTATCGTCTGCAATGCCCCTGTTTCTTTGAGCGTGTTAAGTAAAAGAATCGCCCCAAAAACAATAAATAGAATTTCTAAAGCGGAAACAATCCCGTTGATTACAGCTGCGCCTACTTGGGCAGTTTCTGCTCCCCAAACGAAAATGGCAAGCAGGATGGTTAAAATAAGTGCGACAGGCATTGCCTTCTTTGCCGACCAATTCAAGGCAACGATTAACACAAAAACAACAATAATTGGTAAAAGTGCCAACATCGATAACACACCAATACCCAGTTCCATAGTTCCTTCCCCCCTAGGAAATAATGATAACGCTTTCATATTCTCTTATTCTTATATACTTGTCAAAGACCCATACAGAATCGCCAAACGAAAGTCCATAACTAAAAAGCATAATACTCATTCGATACATGTATTTCCGTTATTTGATAAACTATTATAAAATTTAACTAGAAAATGATAAAGGAGCGTACACACATGTCCTATAAAAAAATCGCTAATATTCAAGTCTCGGAAGACTTATACACATTTGTGAACGAAGAGGTAATCCCAGGCACGGGCCTCGATGAACAAAAATTTTGGACAGATTACAGTAAAATACTCGATGACTTTAGTGTGAGGAATGCTGAGCTTTTAGAGGTACGCGAGACGTTGCAAAAGAAGTTAGATGAGTGGCATGTCTCCCACCCTGGCGAAGAGAAGTCAACTGCCTATTTTCAATATTTAAAAGAAATTGGGTATCTCGAGGAAGACCCTGGAGATGTGACGGTTACGACGGCGAATGTGGATTCTGAAGTGAGTTCCCAGGCGGGGCCGCAGCTTGTCGTCCCGGTGAATAATGCTCGTTATGCGCTGAATGCGGCGAATGCACGCTGGGGTAGTTTGTATGATGCGTTATATGGAAGCGACATTATTTCTGAGGAGGCAGGGGCGGAACAGGGCACATCGTATAATGCTGTTCGTGGAAATAAAGTCGTTGATTATGCGAAGTCGTTTCTGGATGAGGCGGTCCCGGTGGATGGCACGAGTCACAAAGATGTGGTGTCCTATTGGGTTGAGAACGGGGCACTCGTCCTTGAAACAGCTGATGGCAAGTTGCTCTCATTAAAAGATGCCGATCAATTTGTCGGCTATACAGGTAGCGAATCTAAGCCGGAGTCGCTGTTGCTTGTGAATAATGGCAGTCATCTTGACGTGCAGATTGACCGAAATCATCCGATTGGTAAAGATGACTCAGCAGGCGTTAAAGACATTGTGATCGAATCGGCGATCACGACCATTATTGATTGTGAGGACTCGGTCACTGCGGTCGATGCTGAGGATAAAATACTCGTGTATCGCAACTGGCTCGGTCTTATGAAAGGCACACTGGAGACGACATTCTCGAAAGGCGGTAAGAATGTTACCCGGACGCTAAATGGAAACCGCACGTACACATCGCGCGGTGGTCAAAGCTTAGAACTGCATGGCCGTTCTCTTCTTTTCATCCGCAATGTCGGGCATCTGATGACGACCGATGCTGTGCTTGACGCAAACGGCAATGAAACACCAGAAGGCATTATGGACGGGATGATGACGAGTCTGATCGCGAAACATGACTTGTTGAAAAACGGGCCGTTGCAAAACTCACGAACCGGCTCGGTGTACATCGTGAAGCCGAAGATGCACGGGTCCCGCGAAGTCGCGTTCACTAACGAATTGTTTGACCGGATTGAAGATGTGCTCAGCCTTGAACGAAACACGCTAAAAGTTGGTGTAATGGACGAAGAGCGCCGGACAACACTGAATCTGAAAGCATGTATTAACGCGGCCAAAGAGCGGATCGTCTTTATTAATACTGGATTTCTCGACAGAACCGGTGATGAAATTCATACGTCGATGGAAGCCGGCTATGTGATCCGCAAAAATGACATGAAGCAAACATCGTGGCTCGCCGCGTATGAAAAAGCGAATGTGAAAGCTGGACTACAAAGCGGATTTCAAGGCAAAGCTCAAATCGGTAAAGGCATGTGGGCGATGCCAAACTTAATGAACGCAATGATGGAACAAAAAGGCGGACAGTTAAAGGCCGGTGCAAACACTGCCTGGGTTCCTTCCCCAACAGCCGCTAGCTTACACGCCATGCATTATCATCAGATTAATGTCGGCACCATTCAAGACGAACGGAAAACGGACACCGAAGATTACGTGCAAGACATTCTTCAAATTCCAACAACGACTGAAACGTTTTCTGCCGAAGACATCCAAAAAGAACTGGACAACAATGCGCAAGGCGTTCTTGGATACGTCGTACGTTGGGTTGAACAAGGTGTCGGTTGTTCAACCGTCCCCGACATTAACGATGTTGGACTCATGGAAGACCGGGCTACGTTGCGCATCTCGAGCCAACATATGACTAACTGGCTACACCACGGCATCACGAACGAACAACAAGTTATGGACACGATGAAACGAATGGCAAAGGTCGTTGACGAACAAAATGCAGGCGATCCAGAATACCGCAACATGGCACCAAACTTCGGCGACTCCGTCGCCTTCCAAGCCGCCTGTGACCTCGTATTTAAAGGACGTGAGCAACCAAGCGGCTACACCGAACCCATCTTGCACGCCAAGCGTAAAGAGGCGAAGAAGAAGTTGGCGGTGAGATAACAAGTAAAGCGAGCGACGTTGTGATAACGGCGCTCGCTTTTTGACTATTTAATGATTATAAGTAGAGATTTCTATTAAATTCTTATCCGGGTCTCTTATATAGATGGAAAAGATTGGGCCAAGAGAGCCTGTACGTTTGACAGGACCTAATTCAACGACTATCCCATTATCTTTCAGGTGTGTTCGTAGATTCTCTACCGTATCATCCGATACAAGACAAAAATCTGAGGAGCCTCTTACCGGAGAATAAGCGTGAGGTTTAATTTCACAACCAGTTTCATGAAAATTAATTTTTTGATCACCAAACTTAGCAGCAACTCTGTCGTTATTAAATGTAATTATTTCCATGCCTAAAACTTCACCGTAAAACCATTTTGATTTATTGATATCTTCGATTGTTAAAACGAAATGGTCTATCCGTTTTATGTTAATGCCACATCACCCCAATTAACTAGAAATCTTCATAAAACATAACATCTCTGTACTCTACATAGTTCCATTAAATGAGCTCATTTGAAAGTGGTATGTATAACTACTATTTGCTAAAAAGTAAGGTAACACCATGAAGTTATGTGTAGACATATCTTCATGGTGTTACTGTTTATTATTTCTTGTACTCTTCTTTCCCAATCTCGTATAAGTCAAGCCCTTCCGAATCATTAATTACTGTAACCGGAAATCCATCTAAGGTTAGTTCTCTAATTGCTTCCGGACCTAGCTCTTCGTAAGCAACGATTTTCTCCTCAACGATTGATTGAGACAAGAGTGCGCCTGAACCACCAACAGCAGCAAAGTATACAGCGGTATGTTCCTTAATGGCTGACTTCACTTCTTCATTTCGATACCCTTTGCCGATCATGCCTTTTAGCCCTCTTTCGATAAGTTGAGGCGTATACTTGTCCATTCTGCCGCTTGTCGTAGGGCCAGCTGCGCCTATGACTGCTCCTTTTCTTGCTGGTGTTGGGCCCACATAGTAAATGATAGACCCGGTAATGTTTATCGGCAGTGGTTCATCGTTCTCGATACATTCTATCAATCGTTTATGGGCCGCATCTCTCGCTGCTAAAACATTCCCATATAGTAAGACGCGATCTCCTGCGGATAAGTTAATAATATCTTCATCAGTGAGTGGTAAAGATAATTTTTTGGCTTCCATTATGGTTCACCTTCTTAAATGGTCACTTCTTTATGGCGACTTGCATGACATTGAATATTTACCGCAACGGGTAAGGATGCAATATGACACGGTTTCACTTCTACTTTTACATCAAATGCTGTCGTCGTGCCTCCCATTCCTTGTGGTCCAATGCCAAGTCGATTGCACTTGCCCAACCAATCTAATTCAATGTTGGCAATTCTTTCATTCAAATTCCTTTCTCCGACATGCCGAAAGAGTGACTTCTTAGCAATGTATGCCACTTGCTCGAAATTGCCTCCAATACCTACACCAACAATCATCGGTGGGCATGCATTGGGTCCAGCTAATTCGACGGTGTCTAGCACAAATTTCTCCACACCTTCGAATCCATCTGATGGTTTGAGCATCGCCATTCTGCTCATATTTTCACTACCGCCTCCTTTAGCTGAAAGGCGTATTCTGAGTGAATCTCCATCCGTCATTTCCACATGAATCACTGCAGGTGCATTGTCGCCACTGTTTTTACGCTCTAACGGGTCTGTAACAACAGAGTGTCTGAGCAGACCTTCATCTGATCCGATGCGAACTCCTTCATGGATCGCATCATATAAGCTTCCTCCAATGATGCGACAATCGTATCCTAACTCGATATAAAATACTGAGAGTCCGGTATCTTGACACATCGGCATACGCTCTCTTTTAGCTATCTCTGCATTGTCTAATAATTGTTGAAGAACATCTTTACCAACAGGTGATTTCTCTTTTCCAATACTTGCTTCAAATGCTTGTAACATATCGTCATTTAAATCATAACTTGCCAATTTACAAAGGTTTGCAACTTGCTCAGTAATTTGCTCCACACTAATTTCTTTCAATGCAGATCACACCTTTATATTCCGTGTAGATTGTACAAACCAATCTGCGATTAATTCTTCTTTCTCAAGCGCTGCCACACGATCAATATGTCCATCAATAATGAGTGCTCCAATACCTGACTCCTCTAGCATTTTTTTGAATTTCAATTGAATGTCCTTTAGACTAACTGGGTTTTCTGGATCACCTTTAGGAAATTTAACGGCTCTCTCGTAACTCATTCCATCATTCGTATACACTTCCATCTTCGTGCCCCACTCTTTTGGATACTCTTTTTCAACCTCTTCATCTACAATTACTTCGACCTTATCCATCAGATTCCGGATCGCAGGTTCATGAAGACGATCCTCGTTAAAATCGGTTAACCCAGCATTCCCATATACAAACGCTAATGACGTACAATAAGAAATGCTAAACTTCGCTCCATAAACGCTTTTGGGGTTGGGATTACCTGCTACTTTTTGAGCAGCTTGATATGTTCGTACTTTAATTTTATCGATTTGATCGTGAGTAATCCCTTCTTCATCCAAAAGAGAAAGTGCAATATCGATCGGTTGATGCGTATGTCTACATGATGCATGTATTTTAAATGAATTTTCTTTTATCTTTTCCGTTTCGCCTAATCCTTCAGTGATTTTCGTTTCGTCTGGGTGCGCACTCATGCTATACATGAAACCGCGATCACCTTCAAGTATTTTATTTGCAGCCGTGAATCCTTTTTGAGAAATTAATGCTGATAATACACCTTCCATTGCAGATTTTGCAGGATGAAGTTGTTTACTCATTGCTCCATCTTCAATAAATTCCCATAAACCAGCCGCTTGGGTTCCTGCACTGCCAATTGCATGTATCGTCTCATTAACACTCAAGTTAAATAACTTTGCTGCAGCTGCAGCTGCACCGAAAGTTCCACAAGTAGCTGTGTTATGCCATTTCTCATAGTGGGAAGGGCTCACAGCTTCACCAATTCGGTATGCAATTTCGTAGCCAACGACAACAGCTGTAATTAAATCCTTTCCTGTTTTACCTAAATATTCTGCAACTGCAACGGCCGCAGGGATAACAACAGTTCCCGCATGAACAATTGATTCCCGGTGAATATCATCTAGCTCAACAATGTGGGAGCTGGCCCCATTTACGAACGCAGCTTGATATACTGAGGTTTTCCCACCTGTGACTAAACTAGAATGTTCTTTTCCACCCATTTCATCAATGAATTCGTGAAGAATTTGAACAGGTGGTTGTGAGGCACCCGCTAAAGCAGATCCTAACCAATCAAGAATGCATTGTTTCGTGAATTCAATCGTATCACTCGTTAGATGATCATACGTTTTCTCGACCGTGTATTCAGCTAGCTGTTTTGACAACATCCCAATCTACTCCTCCCTAATTATCCACTAAGGATGTGTGCACAACGACCACATCGATTATTCCTCAGAACTCTCATACTCTTCTGGATATACTTCATCTGGCAAATCAATACCAATTTCTTCATAATAACGGATCGCACCAACATGCATCGGATACTCTTCATTCATAAGGATTGCCTCAGGATCTTGAGCCTCTTCTGCAGACTGATGCACGGAAATGATTTGGTCAATGTTTTCATGGTATGCTTTGACGAGGTCATAAACGAAATCTGCATTCGCCTCCCGTTGTACGACTCCAAAGTTGTACATTCCGATCGTTTCTAAATCTCCATCAAGTTGTCCGTATGTGTCCCCTGGAATCACATACTCCGTGAAGTAAGGAAGTGCTTCCATTACCGTCTCCCGGTCTTCACCATCAATACCATAAATATTTATGCTTGCTTGCGCTTCAACTTCGGTAACTGCAGAGATTGGTATTCCTGCTGAGAATCCAATATGGCTTAATTGTCCATCTAGCATTTGAGACGTCATATCACTTGCGCCTGCTTGTACTTGATCACCTGTTTCAATACCTAGTGCATCATAGATTTGCGGATTGTACTCACCAGGAGTTCCTCCAGATGGACCAACCCCTACTCTTTGCCCAGCATGTTCTTGAATGTTATCTACGCCTGTATTCTCCAAGGACCACCAATGGAATGGTGTTGTGTACATTGGGAAAATCACTCGAATATCCTCGTATGGTTCATCCCCGACCCATGCACCTTCTCCATAATACCCCTCAAATAATGGACCTACTGTAGTCATCCCAAGGTGGGCATCCCCTGCACCTAATAGTTGAATGTTGTGAACCGGCCCACCTGTCACTTCGACATTCGACGTAATATCTAAATGATCTTCAAGTAAAGAAGAAAATGCACCTCCCCAAATGTAATACGTACCTCCTTGGGAAGCTGTTCCAATCGTAACTGTGCTCGGATAATCTAGCTCTTGAAACTCACCTTCTGCATCTCCACCTGAAGACTCTTCTCCGCATGCAGAGAGTAAAAGTAAGGGTAATACGCTAGCTAACGTGAACATCTTTAGTTTTTTCATTATTCTCACCTCATTGATTATTTATTGAATTATGGAACTTCATATTTCATCGTCAAATTAAATTTTCACTTCTAAACCCGTCTATTTCTTCTTTACTATAGCCTAGGTCTCTTAGAATTTGATCTGTATGCTCTCCTAGGTCAGGGACGCTGCCCATTACACTTTCAACTCCCTTTATGTTTACAGGGGGAAGTAATGCTTGAACGACACCCGCAGATGTTTCTACATCGCGCCAGCGATCTCTTGCTTGTAATTGCGGATGATTAAAGAACTCTCTCATCGTATTTAATTTTGCATTCGCAATCTTTCCTCCATCTAATCTTTGCAACACCTCCTCTGAACTCAGTGTACTGAACACGTACTCAATGATAACGCGCAATTCTCCTCGATTTTGAGACCGCTTGGCGTTTGAATCGAAACGATTATCCGTGGCCAAAGAATCGTCAAGCAACACTTGCTCACAAAATTTCACCCATTCTCGTTCATTTTGCAAGCCGACGAATACTGTATCACTCCCACTACAGCGAAACGGGCCGTATGGATAGATGGTCGAATGGCTTGCACCTAGCCGCCTAGGTTCTTCTCCTCCGTAGGCTGCGTAATACATGGGGTAGCCCATCCACTCACCTAACGCTTCAAGCATGGAGACTTCAATAACTTGCCCTTTACCTGTATGCGAACGCAGGAGAAGGGCAGTAAGAATGCCCGAGTACATATACATCCCAGCTGCAATATCTCCAATCGACACCCCTACCTTCGATGGTGTATCTTCACCACCGGTTATGGAAACTAGTCCTGCTTCACATTGCACAAGCAGGTCATATGCTTTTTTGTTCCTGTAGGGTCCATAATCTCCATAACCTGAAAGGTTACAAATGATTAACTCTGGGAATTTATGATGAAGATCTTCGGTTCCATAACCGAGTCGCTCCATAGCACCAGGTGCAAGGTTTTGAATGAAAATATCTGCTTCCTCTAGTAAACTCTCGAATACTGCTTTACTTTTTTCTGCTTTTAAATCTAAGGTGATTGATTCCTTTGATCGGTTCGTCCAAACAAAATGACTGGACATCCCGTTTACAGATTTATCATAATGTCTAGCAAAATCCCCCGTTTCTGGACGTTCAACTTTAATGACTCGAGCACCTAAATCGGCTAATTGTCTAGTCGTAAAAGGTACTGCAATCGCCTGCTCTACTGAAAGCACTGTAATTCCTTCCAAAGGTTTCATAATCGTACTTCCTTCCGTCGCTACATATTTACTTCAAGATTGTCCTTTCGTAAAGGAGCTTCAGGTGGCTTGGACCTTTGAATAAATAACACGATTACGATTAAAACAATTGCTGATAGATCCGTTGCCCATCCTGAAAGCATGAGCAACACCGCAGCTACAATGAGCATGACTCTGGCGAGAATATTTGCACTTCTGCCGAAGAACCACCCTTCCACAGATGCGGCTAAGAAGTACACGCCAATGATTGAAGTAATTACGGCAAGACCTATAGAAACGCTCGTTCCTTCAAGCAGCAGCAACTCTGGACTAAAGAAGAACATAAATGGAATGATAAATGCTGCAAGACCAAGCTTAAAAGATGTAACTCCTGTTTTCATAGGATTTGTCCCTGCTATTCCTGCCGCGGCAAATGCGGCAAGTGCGATTGGAGGTGTAATTGCCGACATAACCGCATAGAAGAACACAAACATATGAGCAACAATCGGCTCAATACCTAAATTTACAAGGCCAGGCGCAATCACTGATGCGGCTACAGCATAAGCTGCCGTCGTAGGCATCCCCATTCCTAAAATAATTGAAACTAACATTGCAAATACAAGTGCGATTAGTAAGTTATTATCTGCAATAGATAAAAGCATGGAGCTGAAACGTTGACCAACACCCGTTAACGCAATCGTTCCAACGATAATCCCTGCACTAGCCACAATGGCAATTAATTGAATGGCATTCTTCATCCCAAGTTCTAAAGCTTGAAGAATATGCTTTAAGCCCATCCTAGTTTCTTTAGAAAATAGACTGAGTACAAAACAAGACACAATACCAATTGTTCCTGCCCGTATAATAGAATAGCCACTCATTAATAACACGATTAAAATAATGACGGGTAGAAACAGATAAGCCTTCTTCATGAGTTTCTTAAATTGTGGTAGCTGATTTCTTGGTACACCACTCAACCCTTGCTTAATTGCCTCAAAGTCAACCATAAAGTAAACGCTTACAAAGTAAAGGACAGCTGGAATAATGGCGGCGATAATAATTTCTGAATATGGAATGCCTGTAATTTCCGCCATCAAAAATGCTCCCGCCCCCATAATTGGCGGTAAAATTTGACCACCAGACGAAGCAGTAGCTTCTACAGCCGCTGCAAATCGTGGATGATATCCAGTCCTTTTCATAAGTGGGATAGTAAGTGAACCAGTTGCCACTACATTCCCTGCAGAGGTTCCATTAATCGTCCCCATTAAAGCAGACCCAAAAACTGAGACTTTAGCGGGCCCCCCTCTTCGACTTCCTGTCGCTGAAAAGGCTACATCCATAAAATACTGTCCAACGCCAGACATCTGAAGAAATGCACCAAAAATAATAAACAATATAATATACCTTGATGAAACATCTGTTGTTACTCCAAAAACACCATCTAAACTAAACACATACGTTACGAAACGTTCAAGGCTGTATCCTCCATGATTCAAGATACCCGGTAGATAAGGTCCTGCAAATACATAGAAAACAAAAACTAAACATAATATTGGCAAAACCCAGCCGCTAGTTCTCCTAGCTAACTCTAAAATAAGTAGCAACCCAATCATAGAAACAACGAAATCCATTGTCGTTGGAGACACACCAAATCTGAAGATGATCTGCTCTAAGTTTGCATAGATATACCAACCAACAAAGATTGCAGAAATAATCAGAACCCAATCAACGACTGAAATTTTGTCTTTTGCTTTTTTACTTCCTACATACAACATCATCCCTAAAATGACGCCTAACATGACGTGAGTTGTTCTAAAAACCCATGGATCAATGGGATTAAAATTCAAAATATAAATATGGTATAGAGCACCTAGGATCGCGATGGTCATAAATAAGTATTTTGCCCACCCTGTTAGGTTCCTTGTTGATGAAGAAGATTCCATTGGATCTTCAACTTTTGTATTTAACTTCTTCACTTCACTATTACTCAATTTCTCATCTCCTTTCTCTTCTCCTCTTTTTTGTAAGCCCTTACATTTTTACTTAAGAACGAAACCTCCTATGAATTTATTCGTTGAATATAGTCAACCAAGCGAGCTCCCGTCTTTGAAATGTGTTCTTGCAATGCTAGAGAAGCTTCACTAAAGTTACCCTTTTTTAAATGTTCTAAAATTACTTTATGATCGATGTTTGATTGATCAATTTGACCAAGTAGGAATTCTGGTGTTTGTTGAGCGTATCCATTCCATAGCAACTCGATAAACTTATTTAAACGGCCCCAATCACAATGTTTCAGCAACAATTTATGAAATGTAACATTTAATTGAACAAAATCATTTGGATTATTTTCTTCATCCATGAGCTTAATGTAGTCTTCCAATTCTTCAAGATCCCCGTGTGTGAGGTGCGGCGCCGCTCTTTGTAACGCCATCTTTTCTAAGTTTGACCGCAAAGCATAAGTCTCTTCAATTGCGCTCACATCGACGTCATTAACGAAAGCCCCACGATAAGGTTCTATGGTCACAAACCCTTCAATCTCTAATTGCTTTAGTGACTCACGAATTGGCATTCTGCTAATTCCTAAATATTCTGCTAGTTGTTCTTGAACTAATTTCTCACCTGGTTGAAAGTCGCCACTTAGTATTGACTTACGAATTGCATTCGTCGCTTTTACTTGAATTGAATCTTTATTTTCTAGCTGTAAATTTTTCATTGCGCATCCCCTAACTTAAAAGATAGTATACTGTATCCAATTTCTAAATTCAATATATTTTCTATCTATTTTTGAGATATCTCCACATCATCTCTTTTTAATCGACAACGATTTCAATTTTGTACGGTCCCAACAAATATAGAAAATCCCCCCATAGAGCTATGAACTGCCCATGGGGGGATTTCTAAAAGAATTTTATTTGTTCTTCGCTCACATTCTATCATGCAACACGTATCGTGATCAGCTTGGGCAGCTCCAACTACTCCCCAACTTCATCTACACTAACAACAACCAAAGCAACATCGCCACAGATATTGAAACAACGCCTTGAAGCAATGTCGCCATTGTTTGTGCTTTATATGCGTCTTTTATATGCATGCCACTGAACTCTTTGACGACCCAGAAGTAGCTGTCATTCACATGGCTAACGGTCATGGCTCCGGCTCCGATGGCCATAACGACGAGGGCTAATGGCACGGCGCCTTCGACTCCTGCTGCTGGTAAAATCGGGGCGACGAGAGATGATGTAATGACAAGGGCTGATGTGGATGAGCCTTGGGCGGTTTTTAGTGATGCAGCAATGATGAATGGGATGAGCAAGAATAAAGCGCCCGTAAATACCGTTCCAAATTCCCAATTCTGAATGAGCTCTTCTATTCCCGAATTGGCAATGACTGTACCAAATGCACCGCCAGTTCCTGTGATTAAAAGGATGGGGGCGGCATCAACCAGCCCTTTCCCGACCCACTTTGTGAGTGTTTCATCATTATAGTGTGGCAGTAACGGCAATGCCGCAACAACGCCAGCAAGTAAGGCAATCATCGGCTCTCCGAGAAAACTAAAGAAAGCGGCGACACTTCCCGTAGCTTCCAACACTGCTAGAATAGAGCCAACACCGATAAGGATAATCGGTAACAGAATCGGTAAGAACGATGCAAATGTGGTTGGCATCTTGCCGAATGAACGGACAACTTCATCATAATCATAATCAAGCTGTCCATCTACTTTCTCTTCTTCAACAACTATTTTTGACGCTACTTTTACTGCCCATAAGTAACCGACAAACGTGGCTGGAATGGCGACAAGAAAGCCAATTAAAATAATTGTCCCTAAGTATTGTTCCGCACCAATATTTCCTGCTGCGGCAATGGGCCCGGGTGTAGGTGGCACGAGCGTATGTGTAGCGTAAAGTCCTGTTGCAAGGGCGACGGCCATCGATGCGATGGCAACTTTCAGCCGCTTTGCGAGCGCTTTCTTTAAGCTCGATAATATAATGTAACCGGAGTCACAGAAAACGGGTATGGATACGATAAAACCTATTAAGCTCATCGCTAGTTGAGGGCGCTTCGGCCCAACAATGCGGAGAACGACTTCGGCCATTCGATACGCTGCCCCTGCTTTCTCTAAAATGACACCAATAATGGTCCCAAATACGATGACTAATCCTATATTAGCAATGACTCCCCCGAACCCATCGTTAATGCTCTCTACGACCAAATCAAATGACATTCCTGATGCAAAACCGACGAATAACGTTCCGAGTAACAGAGACAAAAATGGATGAAGCTTGAACACCGTTGTCGCAACAATAATTAGAAGAACTCCCAGTGCAATAATGGCAAAAAGCATGCAATCTCCTCCCTACTTTATTCGTCCTTTACGTACAATTGTAGAAATTTTCCATAACGTTGTTCATAAATCTGGGTAGCGGCGGAGCACGGGTCATACACATGTTTCGGTCTATGTTTGATTACACGCTCGTTGAACGTTTCGAGGTTCTCACACCAGCCTAAATGGACAAATCCTAATGATGCCGCGCCCATTGCAGGTAAATACTCTGCCTGTTTTGGCACATGCACACTCACTCCCCATACATCCGCCGCCATTTGACACCACGCGCCAGAACTCGTCCCACCACCGATAAGAACAATTGGAGCATCTCGATCAACGGGACCAATAAGTTGCTCAATCGTTTGGCGAAGTGACATGACTACACCTTCTAGCACACTCCGGCAAAAATCTGCAGGGGTCGTCGTTCCCCGAATGTTCGTAAAGCTTCCGGTAGCATTCGGATCTTGAACAGGAAATCGTTCACCATGAATATACGGCAAAAAGTAGACAGATTCCTCTCGCAACGGGGCGCCAACAACCGCACGGTCGAACGCCTCATAATCCCCTTCCATGAAAACGTTCGCAGCCCACCGATGAACATTGCCTGCGTTTAACACAGGGGCAATTGTCAAATAACGCGCCTCTTTTACATGACATAACTGAAAGACCCCCTTCGCCTGATCGGACACACGACTCGTTGCATATGCCACCCACCCCGTCGAGCCAATGTACCCATACTTCGCATCACCATCTAACACCCCCGCGCCCATCGAAGTAGCAGCCGCATCTCCTGCCCCACACAACACCGTCGTTCCTGACCGAAACCCTGCCGCCACGTCAACCACATGGCCAGCCACGTCACTCGGCGCAAGTAATTCCGGCAGTTTTCTATCAGAGATCCAATCTGTTATCCACTGCTTGCGAACGAGGTCCATCATTCCCGTTGTCGCGCCTGTCACTCGGTCTGTAACCGCCTGTCCAGTGAGCTTATGGATGACGAAATCTTTACTGCTCGTTAAGAATGCAGTCGTGTTCTTGTAGGCGTGTGGTTCCTCTTCTTTCATCCATTGAATCTTTGGAAGCACCATCGAACCGTCAAAAGGATTGCCTGTAATTTTCTGGATATCTGGGAAGGTATTCAACAGTTGTTTCGCTTGAATTGTTGCTCTGGCATCTGCATAAAGGATGGCGGGCCGCACCGGTTCACCGTTCTCATCAATAGGAATGCAATCTTGCATTTGGCCGCTCATGACAATGAGGAGTACTTCTTCAGGATGTATTCCGCTCTCCCACCAATATTTCGATATTTGACAAACATTTTCCCACCAATCATTGGGGTTCTGTTCCACTTGGTTACTCGGTTTGTAGTTAGTCTTGACTTCTAAAGATTGCGGTAAGTAGATCGTGCCATCAGACTGAATTAGAATACCTTTAACAGAAGTTGTTCCGATATCGAATGCCGCAATGTATTCGTTCATGATGATCACCTAGTTAGAATTTTCATTCATTATAACGTAGGAAATGTATAAGAGGATAGGGCAACTTGTTCTTGTTAATCAAACACTCCACAACTTACCATATTTGCTTGTGGATACATCCTGAACATCCCTACCCTTAATTCGTCAAGTGTACTAATAACTACTCCATATGACGTACCTTCAATGAAAGATAATACACATTAACTTCCTCTTGATTAAGTCTCATTAATATATTAGTATAGTAAATCGGTAGTTTCTACTCAGTAATATAAGCCTATATTTAAGTTATATCCGTTATTATTTGGAAATGTAAATGGTATCGAAAGGAATTGTGATGAAGAACAATACAAACTCAGGGGAACAGCATCGTGAGCAAAATATCTCTTACTTAGATCAGAAACACCATACTCAAAAGCCTCTAATTATTGAACGTTGGTACGTCAGAGCTTCGATAATTCTATTATTTATTGTCTTACTCCTATTAATGTTTAACGTAAATGTGCGCTCTGATACGACGTTTGAATACATTATAACCGCATTTGGCACGCTCGGTTTTACATATTTAATGAGTAAACTTCTACTATCCTTTTTCTACAAACCTTATACTGAAGAACCGAATAAAGAACATAAAGTATCAGTAGTCATCCCATCTTACAATGAAGATCCTGAAGCTGTGAAACAATCATTTGAAAGCTTATTGGAACAAGATTATCCGATCCATGAGATTATATTCATCGATGATGGTAGTGATGACCCAACGAGTTTTCATGAAATCAATGAATATGCTAAAAATGGCTATATTTCTCATAATGGTCACGTCACGAAAGTGATCACCCACCGGTTCCAAAAAAATAGAGGAAAACGTCAAGCAATGGCTTGGGGATTCCAAAGAGCTGAAGGTGATGTGTTCTTATGCGCTGATACCGATGGCTACTTATACCCTGATGCATTACGAGAATTGTTAAAGCCTTTCAACAATGCACGAGTCACTTCTGTCGTTGGCCATATTAATGCAAGGAATGTGAAAGATAGTTTTATTACGCGTTTGCAAGACATTTTATATCATAACTCTTTTCGAATTGGTCGGGGAGCACAATCTGTTACGAATAGTGTACTCGTCTGTAGCGGTGCATTAAGTGTACATCGAAGGGAATTTGTTCTTGAGTATTTGGATGAATTTCTTATTGAAGAAACGATGGGCATTCCATTAACAAATGGAGATGATCGTTGCCTAACCTACTTATCTTTGAAAAGTGGTGGGAAAACAAAGTACCAATCAACAGCGATGGCCATTACAGATGTTCCGATAAAAACTGGTAAATTTTTTAAACAACAAGTGCGATGGGCGAAATCGTTTTTCATATATACCATCAAGACATTAGATATTGCTTGGAAAAAACCAGCTGTTTTGTATTGGATTCTCGGAGAAGGATTTCTATGGATTATTTTTGGAGTTGCAAAAGTTGCAACGTTACTTACGTGGTCGGGAAACTTCATGTCCTTAATGCTCTTATATACGATTGCCTACTTTATTATAATATCACTCATTAGTGGGATTTATTACGTATACAGGAACCCTATACTTTATTTGCTTGCACCAATCTTTGCATTGGCTCACACCTTCATCATTATACCTGTACGTGTTTATGCATTAATTACTATTAAGCAAAAAACGTGGGGAACACGCTAATATTAAAGGAGATATACAATGACATTAGCAATCGAAAACGTATCGTTAACGAACCAAAACCATAGCGATCTATTAGAAAAGATAAAACAAAAAACAGCTCATATAGGCATCATTGGTATGGGCTACGTAGGGTTGCCGAACATGGTTTCTAAAGCGAGACAAGGGTATACCGTTACTGGTTTTGACATTGATCAACAAAAGGTTGATAACGTAAACAAGGCTCATAGTTATATTGAAGATGTAGCAACTGATGATCTCTTTGAACTCGTTCTCAAACATAAAAAAATCTCTGCAACAACCAATTTTGAACAACTGGATCGGATGGACGTCATTATGATCTGTGTGCCCACACCGATTGATCGCCATAAACAACCGATCCTTAGCTATATTAAAGATGCAACTAGAGAGATCGTACATCATGCAAAAACACCTGCACTCATCATTCTTGAAAGCACTACCTACCCTGGGACAACCGAAGACATTATCGTTACAGAATTTGAAAAGAACAATTATCAAATTGGTCGTGATTTCTTTGTCGCCTATTCTCCAGAAAGGATTGATCCTTCCAATCAACTGTTTAACGTTGACAACACACAGCGTGTTGTAGGCGGTCATACACCAGAATGTACAGTATTAGCTGCAGAATTCATTAATCAATATGCTCATACCGTCTCTTCAACGAGAACAGCAGAAATGTCCAAAGTGTTTGAAAACACATTTCGCTATGTCAACATTGCTTTATCCAATGAGCTAGCAAAGATCTGTGAAAAAAGCGGTATCGACGTTTGGGAAGTGTTAGAAGCTTCAAAAACAAAACCATTTGGATTTATGCCATTTTATCCTTCAACTGGGGTCGGAGGACATTGCATTCCCGTCGATCCTCATTACCTAAACTGGTTTGGAAAGAAATTCGATCATACTTCTAAACTCATTGATGCTGCAACCGACATTAATGATAGTATGCTCGATTACACATTAACGAAGATCTCACAAATATTAAACGAACAAAAAAAAGCTTTATACAATAGCCGAATTGCCATTGTCGGAGCTGCTTACAAGAAAAATATCGGTGATGTTCGTGAGTCACCCATATTTAAAGTTTATCGCTCATTACGTGCCTTCGGGGCAGCAGTTGACGTCTATGATCCATATGTCGATCATTTTATTAGTAACGGGGAACGGATTGAAGTAAGTGACGTAAAATATGAAGCGCTGGCAGATTGTGACATGACCCTTATTCTAACCGACCATGACCGTGTCGAATATCCGTCCGTTCTCAAATACTCGCCATGTGTCTTTGACACAAAAAACGCTTGTAAGCACTTAAATACATCAGACGTTTCCTATCATAAATTATAAAACTATCGATAAACCAATACTACAGGGAAGCACATTCATATATCCCGCGCTTCTCATTCCAATATAAGCTAGATTCTTCAGCCACTGATACCGCTACGGTTAAAAACGGAGAACGAATGTAAAACAAATGCGACCAGCACTTTTCAGCTGGTCGCATTTGTTTTTTTAGTGAGTGCCGCTTTGGTACCGCTTGCCTGCACAGACCATGTCTATGATGGGATAATTTACATTCACAACGCTCCATGTTACTGAAACCCCCACATAGAACGGACCCGATTGTTATCGTTAACAAGTAAGTTAGAGCATGAGGCGCTATTTTTTCAGTAACCTCAGTGAGATTCTGCGAGGCAACTATATAACTTGTTCCTGAGGTTAGTAGCTGTATTAACGCTACCCACTATTAAAGTAAGCTATTTGGAAATCAATTATTTTTCGGAATTATTAAATCGAAAAATAGTCTTATATCCATCAAACGTTTCCCCGTTTATCTCAGTATAGATTCCATTCGTGTAATTCGATATGGTCTTCCTCCAAAATTTTTGTCCAGCAATGTTTTTCTCTAATGGGTTAGTAAACAATTCCCAATTCCCTTTCAACTGGTCAAAAACTACTTTTGCTGCACTTTCTGCAATACCTTTCCCTCTTAAGGATTGAATTAAAAAGAACTCATTTACAAAATAGTCAATTCCTTTATTACAATGTGGTGGGGTTGCTATTAGAATAAACCCTGCTGGTATCCCATCGACTAAAATTAAGTAGGGGAATAAAACTCCTGTCTTTTCCCACCAAATATTTTGAACTTCATACTGATCATTTAAGGTTCGATAATCGTCACTATCCTCGTATATCCCGTGGACATTCGGAATTCTATCATAATGGCCAGAAAGGTCATACAGGTATAATGGATACAAGTTTTTTATAATATTTGCTTCTCTTTTATCTATTAAACGAACTTCGATTTTCATAGATTTCTCCTTTTAAAATAGTATTTGTATATGCTGTAATTGTAATAAGATTAGGTCAATGAATATATATAATAAACGATTATAAAATGTTCTTTACATAGAAAAGTCACATCAGATTTAATCCAATGTGACATATAAAAACTATTCTTTTGAGTAAACAATTTTTTTAATACTATCGTGAGAAAGAAAGAATTGATTTGAAAGTTGATCTATAGTTCCCCCGACGGAAAATTGTTGTCGGATCTCACAGTTTCTATGGTTTAAGTAACTTTTACTCCCAGAACTTTCTCCCCATTTCTTTTGTAATCCCTTTGAAATAGGGACATAAACCATTTCTCCATTTACATACTTCTGTATTTCATTCAGCAGTTCTTTTGGAAAGATACTTTTTGCATTTACATATTTCATGTTAGCTTCGCTCCTTAAAATAGAATAAATTTTTAAGGTAGCAAAGTCATTACTATAAACAATGTTCACTTCACAGGCGGAAATCAATGTTTAGCTCTATACAAACAACCGCCGTTGTTCATAGTGCAAACTTTGCATAGAGCGGATCTTGAAATTTCTCCTACTTATTTTCATAGTAATCCTCCTTTCTGTCCTAATACAACTATTTAGCAAAAGGGCCCGTTTGTTTAATGCTGATTCTATATATTTCCATATTAACATCAATACCTTTTTATTTGACTTGAAATTCTTGTAAAAGAATTTATTGTTGGTACGTAACTCTTTTTCATTTTAGTGATGATTTCATCACTTTATATGTCGTTTATTATCCATGTATTTTCTGTTTTCCATGGTGAGAAAACTCGCATATTGGTACTAATTTAAAATGAAATCCATTTTGAAGGTCATGCAACAGATATGAACTAAAAATAAATAGGATGATTAATATTGTATTCAACTAACATCCACCGTTTTGGTTCAAATTGGTTCAAGCATTATCAATTTCAATACTTTTTCATCCATTTTTATCCGTTTATAGTTTAGCAGTTTATTGATATAAATGGACTTCAATGGATTTGGTATACATAAAATTTATAAGTATATTTCTCTTTACCTTATGCTCAGCTTAAAAAATTTGATTACTCTCTTCGCTCACAAAAACCAACAAATCGTCAGCACGATTCATGGCTAAAGACCGTTCGGTTTATGTTCGGCACCTCCGGTGCCGATGGTTGCTAGCTCTTCAGGTTTATATGAATACACAGGGTTGAATTTCGGTGTATAAACGAGTATTCATAGAGCACCGTTTATTAGGTGAGCTGGGGTGTTCTGAAGCGATCTATATAAGTTGAACTAAAGAATTTCTTCACAAACGAATGGTATACCAACCGTTAAAGCCTAAAGTTCATCGACTTTGAGATCGATCATCATCGGTTTCAATAGACGTAGAAAAGATGAGATCTACTGCTATTGGCCTCCAAAGTGTAGGAATCGAGTTGAATGCCAATATTGAGCAACCCCAGTTCAGCGACGTCGTCTATTCAGTACCGTTGCTTGGAACGAAAGGCGGTGACGCCTGTAGAAGTTGGGCCGAGACGAGACCCCGCAGGTCGTTAGACCGAGGAGGCTCGGCCGGTCCTCCGCGGTAAAGAAAACACGGTGGGCGTCTTTTGACCACCGATGTTGACCTTATACTCTGGAGTGTAAAGAAAACACGGTGGGCGTCTTTTGAGGTAGTGACCCCCAAAAGTTAAAGTTTTTATTATGAAGCGGATTGGCTGGTTAAAGTTCGGTATTGGACCGGACTATGACCAGCCAGTTTTAATTTAATTCGATCATGGTTGTAATAATGCATGTA